>NZ_CP150917.1:5405625-5710000 GCF_039908645.1 Pseudomonas helvetica | reverse complement strand
GAGTAACGACAATGGGTGTGAAAAACACCCACGCCGAAAGACCAAGGTTTCCTGCGCAACGTTAATCGACGCAGGGTTAGTCGGTCCCTAAGGCGAGGCTGAAAAGCGTAGTCGATGGAAAACAGGTTAATATTCCTGTACTTCTGGTTATTGCGATGGAGGGACGGAGAAGGCTAGGCCAGCTTGGCGTTGGTTGTCCAAGTTTAAGGTGGTAGGCTGGAATCTTAGGTAAATCCGGGATTCTAAGGCCGAGAGCTGATGACGAGTGTTCTTTTAGAACACGAAGTGGTTGATGCCATGCTTCCAAGAAAAGCTTCTAAGCTTCAGGTAACCAGGAACCGTACCCCAAACCGACACAGGTGGTTGGGTAGAGAATACCAAGGCGCTTGAGAGAACTCGGGTGAAGGAACTAGGCAAAATGGCACCGTAACTTCGGGAGAAGGTGCGCCGGTGAGGGTGAAGGACTTGCTCCGTAAGCCCATGCCGGTCGAAGATACCAGGCCGCTGCGACTGTTTATTAAAAACACAGCACTCTGCAAACACGAAAGTGGACGTATAGGGTGTGACGCCTGCCCGGTGCCGGAAGGTTAATTGATGGGGTTAGCTAACGCGAAGCTCTTGATCGAAGCCCCGGTAAACGGCGGCCGTAACTATAACGGTCCTAAGGTAGCGAAATTCCTTGTCGGGTAAGTTCCGACCTGCACGAATGGCGTAACGATGGCGGCGCTGTCTCCACCCGAGACTCAGTGAAATTGAAATCGCTGTGAAGATGCAGTGTATCCGCGGCTAGACGGAAAGACCCCGTGAACCTTTACTATAGCTTTGCACTGGACTTTGAATTTGCTTGTGTAGGATAGGTGGGAGGCTTTGAAGCGTGGACGCCAGTTCGCGTGGAGCCAACCTTGAAATACCACCCTGGCAACTTTGAGGTTCTAACTCAGGTCCGTTATCCGGATCGAGGACAGTGTATGGTGGGTAGTTTGACTGGGGCGGTCTCCTCCTAAAGAGTAACGGAGGAGTACGAAGGTGCGCTCAGACCGGTCGGAAATCGGTCGTAGAGTATAAAGGCAAAAGCGCGCTTGACTGCGAGACAGACACGTCGAGCAGGTACGAAAGTAGGTCTTAGTGATCCGGTGGTTCTGTATGGAAGGGCCATCGCTCAACGGATAAAAGGTACTCCGGGGATAACAGGCTGATACCGCCCAAGAGTTCATATCGACGGCGGTGTTTGGCACCTCGATGTCGGCTCATCACATCCTGGGGCTGAAGCCGGTCCCAAGGGTATGGCTGTTCGCCATTTAAAGTGGTACGCGAGCTGGGTTTAGAACGTCGTGAGACAGTTCGGTCCCTATCTGCCGTGGACGTTTGAGATTTGAGAGGGGCTGCTCCTAGTACGAGAGGACCGGAGTGGACGAACCTCTGGTGTTCCGGTTGTCACGCCAGTGGCATTGCCGGGTAGCTATGTTCGGAATAGATAACCGCTGAAAGCATCTAAGCGGGAAACTAGCCTCAAGATGAGATCTCACTGGGACCTTGAGTCCCCTGAAGGGCCGTCGAAGACTACGACGTTGATAGGTTGGGTGTGTAAGCGCTGTGAGGCGTTGAGCTAACCAATACTAATTGCCCGTGAGGCTTGACCATATAACACCCAAGCAATCTGCATGCTTCGAGAGAAGAGCCAGATTGCGGTGTGTGAAGACGAAACGAACCGAAAGTTCGAGCTGCTCACAAACACCGAGATCTATCACATACCCAATTTGCTGAAGCGAGACCAACAGGTCACGACTCAGTACCCGAATTTCTTGACGACCATAGAGCATTGGAACCACCTGATCCCATCCCGAACTCAGCAGTGAAACGATGCATCGCCGATGGTAGTGTGGGGTTTCCCCATGTGAGAGTAGGTCATCGTCAAGATTAAATTCCGAAACCCCAATTGCGAAAGCAGTTGGGGTTTTGTTTTGCCTGCGAGAAAGTTGATTCCGGAATCTTACGATTTCTATGCAACGGCTCGGGGCATGGCTATCATGCGGGCCTCATTGTGAGGCGATACTTGCATGCTGACGTTGTTAAAGCTCCTGAAGGACGGTCGTTTCCACTCCGGCCAAGCGCTGGGCGCCGCTCTAGGTATTAGTCGCAGCGCTGTGTGGAAGCAACTCCAGCACCTTGAGGCTGAGTTGGGTCTTTCTATTCACAAGGTGCGTGGCCGTGGTTATCAATTGAGTGCGCCGTTGACTCTGCTCAACTCCGCGGAGATCGCTGAGCATTCGCCTGCTTGCGATTGGCCCGTACTGGTCTTTGATTCGATTGATTCCACTAACGCTGAAGCTTTGCGCTCTATAGAGCGCGGTATGGCTGCGCCATTTCTTGTGCTTGCAGAGCGACAAACTGCCGGTCGCGGCCGACGCGGCCGCAAGTGGGTGAGCCCGTTTGCCGAAAATGTCTACTATAGCCTCGTGCTGCGAATCGATGGTGGCATGCGCCAGCTTGAGGGGCTTAGCCTGGTCGTCGGCCTTGCCGTGATGCAAACACTGCGCGATCTGGGTATTGCCGGCGCTGGTTTGAAGTGGCCTAACGATGTCCTGGTGGGTGAGAAGAAAATCGCTGGCATATTGTTGGAGTTGGTTGGGGATCCTGCGGATGTGTGTCATGTCGTTCTGGGTGTAGGAATCAATGTAAATATGCAGATCGCTGATGAGGTCGATCAGCA
Organism: Pseudomonas helvetica; assembly: GCF_039908645.1. Classification (NCBI taxonomy): domain Bacteria; kingdom Pseudomonadati; phylum Pseudomonadota; class Gammaproteobacteria; order Pseudomonadales; family Pseudomonadaceae; genus Pseudomonas; species Pseudomonas helvetica. Next base: position 5,707,290 of record NZ_CP150917.1, on the reverse strand, counting down.
GTGGACCTCTATGCGTCTCGAAGCAGGTAGGGCGTTCGATCGTAATCTTCTAGTGGCGCATTTGGGGATTGTTCTCCAGGGGTACCTGAGTCGTCATCAGTTGGCGGGGTTTTCAGCGCTTCGGGCGGAGTGGGAGCAAGGCCACCTATGGCAGGGGCGTGCGGTTTCGCTGATTGCTGGAGTGAGTCGGATTGATGGCGAGGTGATAGGGATTGATGGTCAGGGTGCATTGCGTTTGAACGTGGGTGGCGTAGAAAAAGTGTTTAGTGGTGGTGAGCTAAGTCTGAGGTTGCGCAATGATTCTTGAGCTCGACTGCGGGAATAGCTTTATCAAATGGCGTGTGTTGCACGCAGATGCGGCGCGGTTGGTTGCTGAGGGGGTTGTCGACTCGGACCTGGCTTTGTTGGAAAGTTTGCGCGGCTGCGATGGTTTGAATCTCAAGCATTGTCGGCTGGTAAGCGTAAGAACCAATGAAGAGACCGCTGCGCTAGTTTCCTTGCTGGTCGAGGCATTCGGTGTAACGGTGTCCTGTGCGGCGCCGGCTCGTGAAATGTCTGGAGTCCGCAACGGTTACGAGGATTATAAGCGGCTGGGGCTTGATCGCTGGCTTGCGATGCTTGGCGCATTTCATCTTGCCTCGGGGGCTTGTCTGGTTCTCGATTTTGGTACTGCGCTTACCGCAGATTTTATTGCGGCGGATGGCGAGCACCTGGGAGGGTTCATTTGTCCCGGAATGCCCTTGATGCGTAACCAGTTGCGCACCCATACCCGACGGATTCGCTATGACGATATCGCGGCATCCAGGGCGCTCGAGAGCTTTGAGCCAGGGCGAAATACGGTGGAGGCCGTCGAGCGTGGCTGTTCATTGATGTTGAGAGGGTTCGTCCTGACGCAGCTAGAGTTGGCATGCAGCTATTGGGGGCAGGAGTTCTCGGTGTTCCTCACTGGTGGTGATGCAGGCCTGGTTTCTGGAGTCGTGCCAGAGGCGCGGGTAGTACCAGATCTCGTCTTTGTAGGTTTGGCCATGGCGTGCCCATTGTCCTGAGGTTTTTATGCGTTGGTTGTTTCTGTTGTTGCTGGTCCTGAATGTTTTTTATTACGTTTGGCATCAGCAGGAGGCGCCCTTGCGTGCGAAGGACGTCACTCCATTGAGTTTGTATAAAGGTTCGCAGCAGGACATTCGCCTGTTGAGTGAAACGCCTGATGCAGTAGCTGCGCGTGACAAGGGTAAATTTGCGCAGGCGGATAACAGTTGTCTTTATCTGGGTGGTTTTGCTCGTCAGGAAACGGCGAAGACGCTTGAACAGCGATTGGCCGCTCTCGACATCAAGGTTCAGCAGCTATCGGTTTCTCTTCCTGATTCTGTTGGATATTGGATGCGTGTAGCTCCAGAGAGCCGGCGTTTGGCTGATGATTCCGTGCTGCAGAACCTTGCTAAAGAATTCAATGAGTTAAAACATAAAATAATGCCGTGCGAGGGGGTTGCAACTGCTGAATAGGTTGCATAGAATGGCGCCCGCTTCGCAGTGAAGACCTTTAGCGGTCAACAGTGTGAAGCGAGGTCAACGCAGCTAACCTCAGGTTTTTAATGAGAAAATGCTTGACAGAAGGCTGGCATGATGTAGAATGCCGGCTCGCTTAGGAGGGGTTCCCGAGCGGCCAAAGGGATCAGACTGTAAATCTGACGTCTACGACTTCGAAGGTTCGAATCCTTCCCCCTCCACCATTTTTAGCGTGAGCTGCAAGCTTACGCGGGTATAGTTTAGTGGTAGAACCTCAGCCTTCCAAGCTGATGATGCGGGTTCGATTCCCGCTACCCGCTCCAAGTTTGCAGGTTGTGCAAAGTGTTTCGCTCTTGTAGCTCAGTTGGTAGAGCACACCCTTGGTAAGGGTGAGGTCAGCGGTTCAAATCCGCTCAAGAGCTCCATATAACAAGGCAGATATGAAAATATCTGCCTTTGTTTTAATGGCTAGTGTGACTTGCTTAATTCTTCTCCTAGGGGTGATTTCGATGGCTAAGGAAAAGTTCGAACGTAATAAGCCGCACGTCAACGTAGGTACCATTGGTCACGTCGACCACGGTAAAACTACTCTGACTGCCGCTCTGACTCGTGTCTGTTCCGAAGTTTTCGGTTCGGCTAAGGTTGACTTCGACAAGATCGATAGCGCCCCAGAAGAAAAAGCTCGTGGTATCACCATTAACACTGCTCACGTTGAGTATGATTCGGCCGTGCGTCACTACGCACACGTTGACTGCCCGGGTCACGCTGACTACGTGAAGAACATGATTACCGGTGCTGCTCAAATGGATGGCGCTATCCTGGTTTGCTCGGCCGCTGATGGTCCGATGCCGCAAACTCGTGAGCACATCCTGTTGTCCCGTCAGGTAGGCGTTCCGTACATCGTGGTTTTCCTGAACAAGGCTGACCTGGTGGATGACGCTGAGCTGCTGGAGCTGGTTGAGATGGAAGTGCGCGATCTGCTGAGCACTTACGACTTCCCGGGCGACGACACTCCAATCATCATTGGTTCTGCGCGTATGGCGTTGGAAGGTAATGATGAAAACGGGATGGGTACCACTGCTGTCAAGAAGTTGGTTGAGACTCTGGATAACTATATTCCAGAGCCTGAGCGTGCTATCGACAAGCCGTTCCTGATGCCAATCGAAGATGTATTCTCGATTTCAGGTCGCGGTACTGTTGTGACTGGTCGTATCGAGCGTGGTATCGTTCGCGTTCAGGATGCGCTGGAAATCGTTGGTCTGCGTGATACCACCACCACTACCTGTACTGGTGTTGAAATGTTCCGCAAGCTGCTCGATGAAGGTCGTGCTGGCGAGAACTGCGGTGTTCTGCTGCGTGGTACCAAGCGTGATGACGTTGAGCGTGGTCAGGTGCTGGTCAAGCCGGGTTCGGTTAAGCCGCACACCAAGTTCACTGCAGAAGTTTACGTTCTGAGCAAGGAAGAAGGCGGTCGTCATACTCCGTTCTTCAAAGGCTACCGTCCACAGTTCTACTTTCGTACTACTGACGTGACTGGTAACTGCGAGCTGCCAGAAGGCGTTGAAATGGTAATGCCAGGTGACAACATTCAGATGACTGTTACCCTGATCAAAACCATCGCAATGGAAGATGGCCTGCGTTTCGCTATCCGTGAAGGCGGTCGTACCGTCGGCGCTGGTGTCGTAGCCAAAGTCATCGAGTAAGTTGTTGTAATGTCTTTTTTAGGCCGGCATAATGGTCGGCCTAATTTTGTTTTAGGTCAGTAGCTCAATTGGCAGAGCGACGGTCTCCAAAACCGTAGGTTGGGGGTTCGATTCCCTCCTGACCTGCCAGATTCACTCAGTGTGTCTGGCTTTCTTTTCACAGGATCTTCATAGATGACTCCTAAAGCTGAAGCTCAAGGCTCTCGCTTCGATCTGCTCAAGTGGCTTGTAGTAGTCGCTTTGGTGGTTGTTGGCGTTGTCGGCAATCAGTATTACCATGCTGCGCCGATCCTGTACCGTGTACTCGCTTTGCTTGTTATTGCTGCTGTAGCTGCCTTTGTAGGCCTGCAGACCGTCAAGGGCAAGTCTTTCTTTGTACTGGTTAAGGAAGCTCGCACCGAGATTCGTAAAGTCGTGTGGCCAACTCGCCAAGAAACCACGCAGACCACCCTGATTGTGGTGGCTGTTGTTCTGGTTATGGCGTTGCTGTTGTGGGGGCTTGATTCCCTGCTCGGCTGGCTTGTTTCCTTGATTGTTGGCTAAGGGTGTCCCGTGGCTAAGCGTTGGTACGTTGTGCATGCTTACTCGGGTTACGAGAAGCATGTCATGCGCTCGTTGATCGAGCGCGTAAAACTGGCTGGCATGGAAGATGGCTTCGGCGAAATTCTGGTTCCCACTGAAGAAGTGGTTGAAATGCGTAATGGCCAGAAGCGCAAAAGCGAGCGTAAATTCTTCCCGGGTTACGTGCTGGTTCAGATGGATATGAATGAGGGGACTTGGCACTTGGTCAAGGATACTCCTCGGGTGATGGGCTTCATCGGCGGTACCGCTGATAAACCTGCACCTATCACTGACAAAGAAGCAGAAGCAATTCTGCGTCGTGTTGCTGATGGTAGCGACAAGCCGAAGCCCAAGACTCTGTTCGAGCCGGGCGAAGTGGTTCGTGTTACCGACGGTCCGTTCGCCGATTTTAATGGCACGGTCGAAGAAGTTAACTACGAAAAGAGCCGCATCCAAGTCGCAGTGCTCATTTTCGGTCGCTCTACTCCGGTAGAGCTAGAGTTCAGCCAGGTCGAAAAGGTCTAGCCGAACAAGCATCCCAACCCCGCAGCCCTAGGCTGTGGGGTTTTGTCGTCACTGGGATAAACGCGCAAGTAACCGGGGAGCCTCTCGAGGCGTTCGAACCCGTAATTGGAGTGCCTCATGGCCAAGAAGATTACCGCTTACATCAAGCTGCAAGTGAAGGCCGCTCAGGCTAACCCAAGCCCACCTGTTGGTCCTGCTCTGGGTCAGCACGGCGTGAACATCATGGAATTCTGCAAGGCTTTCAACGCCCGTACTCAGGGTATTGAACCAGGTCTGCCGACTCCAGTGATCATCACTGTCTACAGCGACCGTAGCTTCACTTTCGAAACAAAAAGCACCCCGGCTTCGGTTCTGCTGAAGAAGGCTGCTGGTTTGACTAGCGGTTCCGCTCGTCCAAACACCGTTAAGGTTGGCACTGTAACTCGTGCTCAGCTGGAAGAAATCGCGAAAACCAAAAACGCGGATCTGACTGCAGCTGATATGGAAGCAGCCGTGCGTACTATCGCCGGTTCTGCTCGTAGCATGGGCCTTAACGTGGAGGGTGTGTAATGGCTAAGCTGACCAAGCGCCAAAAGGCTATCGCCGGCAAAATCGAAGCGGGCAAGGCCTACAACTTTGTAGACGCCGCTGCTCTGCTGGCTGAGCTGTCGACTGTCAAGTTCAGCGAGTCGTTCGACGTTGCTGTGAACCTGGGTGTTGACCCGCGTAAATCTGACCAGGTTGTTCGTAGCGCTACTGTGCTGCCACACGGCACTGGCAAGACCGTTCGCGTTGCCGTGTTCACCCAGGGTCCAGCAGCTGAAGCTGCTCTGGCCGCCGGCGCTGATCGCGTAGGTATGGACGACCTGGCTGCCGAAATGAAAGGCGGCGACCTGAACTATGACGTAGTTATTGCTTCCCCGGATGCAATGCGCGTTGTAGGTCAGTTGGGTCAGATCCTCGGTCCACGTGGCCTGATGCCTAACCCTAAAGTCGGCACCGTAACTCCAGACGTAGCTACCGCGGTTAAAAACGCAAAAGCTGGTCAGGTTCGTTATCGCACCGACAAAAACGGCATCATCCACACCTCCGTTGGCAAAGTCGGCTTTGATGCCGTCAAGCTGAAGGAAAACGTTGAAGCCCTGATCGCTGATCTGAAGCGTATCAAGCCAGCTTCCTCGAAAGGTATTTACGTCAAGCGCGTTACCCTGAGCACCACTATGGGCCCAGGTCTGGTCATCGACCAGGGTTCGCTCGACGCGTAAGACACAGATTGGCGCGAGTAATTGCGCCAATTGAAAAATTGGGGTCCCTGCCTGGCGGGGGCTATCCAAGACCGTAGGCGACGCAAGTCTTAAACCTCAAGCCTACGCAGATGGTGCTCCCGGTTCCTTACCGAATCAGACACCAAAACGACATCCGGCCTCGGCTGGATGAAACGGTAACAAGCAGGAGTTAAACCCGTGGCAATTAAACTCGAAGACAAGAAGGCCATCGTCGCTGAAGTCAACGAGGCTGCCAAAGCTGCTCTGTCCGCTGTCGTGGCTGATGCCCGTGGCGTAACAGTAGGCGCTATGACCGGACTCCGTAAAGAGGCTCGTGAAGCCGGCGTTTACGTACGTGTTGTACGTAACACCCTGCTCAAGCGCGCTGTTGCTGACACTGAATACAGTGTTCTCAACGACGTGTTCACTGGCCCGACCTTGATTGCATTCTCCAAAGAACATCCGGGCGCTGCTGCTCGTATCTTCAAGGAATTCGCAAAAGGTCAGGACAAGTTCGAGATCAAGGCAGCTGCGTTCGAGGGCAAGTTCCTCGCAGCTAACCAAATCGACGTACTGGCAACTCTGCCGACCCGTGACGAAGCAATTTCTCAGCTGATGAGCGTGATTCAAGGCGCTACCAGCAAATTGGCTCGTACTCTGGCGGCAATTCGCGACCAGAAAGAAGCTGCTGCAGCCTAAGGCTCGCCATCTTCTCGCGTTTTTTGTTTATTTCGATGGTCGCGTAGGCCGTCCCCCAATTCAGGAATTAGAGTCATGTCTATCTCTCAAAACGATATCCTTGAAGCCGTTGGCAACATGTCCGTAATGGAAGTTGTTGAACTGATCAAAGCTTTCGAAGAAAAATTCGGCGTTACCGCTGCTGCTGCATCGGCTGGTCCAGCTGTTGCTGCTGCCGTTGCTGAAGAGCAAACCGAATTCAACGTCATGCTGACCGAAGCTGGCGAGAAGAAAGTTAACGTGATCAAGGCTGTACGTGAACTGACCGGTCTGGGCCTGAAAGAAGCCAAGGCTGTAGTTGACGGCGCTCCTGCCATGGTTCTGGAAGCTGTTGCCAAAGACGCAGCTGACAAAGCCAAAGCAGTTCTGGAAGAAGCAGGCGCTAAAGTCGAGCTGAAGTAAGCTTCGACTTTGCGTCTCCAGCCCGAGCGTTAAGCGAAAGGCTGATGGCTGGTGGCTCTTGCCACCGGCCTTTTTCCGTTATTGGCAGCCGACTGGGTCGGTGCTGATAACGAGCTGTAACCACCCGATGCGGTGGCGCAAACCATGGGGTTTGCACGATTTTCTGGCTGCTCCCGTCGGGAGGGGCCAAACAAGCAGGTGACCAAGCTGGGGAACGCTGATGGCTTACTCATATACTGAGAAAAAACGTATCCGCAAGGACTTTAGCAAGTTGCCGGACGTCATGGATGTGCCGTACCTCCTGGCCATCCAGCTGGATTCGTATCGTGAATTCTTGCAAGCGGGAGCGACTAAAGATCAGTTCCGCGACGTGGGCCTGCATGCGGCCTTCAAATCCGTTTTCCCGATCATCAGCTACTCCGGCAATGCTGCGCTGGAGTACGTCGGTTATCGCCTGGGCGAACCGGCATTTGATGTCAAAGAATGCGTATTGCGCGGTGTGACTTACGCCGTACCTTTGCGGGTAAAAGTGCGCCTGATCATTTTCGACAAAGAATCGTCGAACAAAGCGATCAAGGACATTAAAGAGCAAGAAGTCTACATGGGTGAAATCCCCCTGATGACTGAGAACGGTACCTTCGTAATCAACGGTACCGAGCGTGTAATCGTTTCCCAGCTGCACCGTTCCCCGGGCGTGTTCTTCGACCACGACCGTGGCAAGACGCACAGCTCCGGCAAACTGCTGTACTCCGCGCGGATCATTCCTTACCGCGGTTCGTGGCTGGACTTCGAGTTCGACCCGAAAGACTGCGTATTCGTGCGTATCGACCGTCGTCGCAAGCTGCCTGCATCGGTACTGCTGCGCGCGCTCGGCTATACCACTGAAGAAGTGCTGGACGCGTTCTACACCACCAACGTCTTCCACGTGCAAGGTGAAAACCTCAGCCTGGAACTGGTGCCTCAGCGCCTGCGTGGTGAAATTGCTGTCCTGGATATCCTGGATGACAAAGGCAAGGTTATTGTCGAGCAAGGTCGCCGTATCACCGCTCGCCACATCAACCAGCTGGAAAAGGCCGGGATCAAAGAGCTGCAAGTGCCTCTGGACTACGTCCTGGGTCGCACTACCGCCAAGGTCATCGTGCATCCGGCAACCGGCGAAATCCTGGCAGAGTGCAACACCGAGCTGAACACCGAGATCCTGGCGAAAATCGCCAAGGCTCAGGTCGTTCGCATCGAGACTCTGTACACCAACGATATCGACTGCGGTCCGTTCGTCTCCGACACGCTGAAGATCGACTCCACCAGCAACCAATTGGAAGCGCTGGTCGAGATCTATCGCATGATGCGTCCTGGCGAGCCGCCAACCAAAGACGCTGCCGAGACTCTGTTCAACAACCTGTTCTTCAGCCCTGAGCGCTATGACCTGTCTGCGGTCGGCCGGATGAAGTTCAACCGTCGTATCGGTCGTACCGAGATCGAAGGTTCGGGCGTGTTGTGCAAAGAAGACATCGTCGCGGTACTGAAGACTCTGGTCGACATCCGTAACGGTAAAGGCATCGTCGATGACATCGACCACCTGGGTAACCGTCGTGTTCGCTGCGTAGGCGAAATGGCCGAGAACCAGTTCCGCGTTGGCTTGGTACGTGTTGAGCGTGCGGTCAAAGAGCGTCTGTCGATGGCTGAAAGCGAAGGCCTGATGCCGCAAGACCTGATCAACGCCAAGCCAGTGGCTGCTGCGGTGAAAGAGTTCTTCGGTTCGAGCCAGCTGTCCCAGTTCATGGACCAGAACAACCCGCTGTCCGAGATCACCCACAAGCGTCGTGTCTCTGCACTCGGCCCTGGCGGTCTGACGCGTGAGCGTGCCGGCTTTGAAGTTCGTGACGTACACCCGACTCACTACGGTCGTGTATGCCCGATTGAAACACCGGAAGGTCCGAACATCGGTCTGATCAACTCCCTGGCCGCCTATGCGCGCACCAATCAGTACGGCTTCCTCGAAAGCCCGTACCGTGTGGTGAAAGACGCTCTGGTCACCGACGAGATCGTGTTCCTGTCCGCCATCGAAGAAGCTGATCACGTGATCGCTCAGGCTTCGGCCACGATGAACGACAAGAAAGTCCTGATCGACGAGCTGGTAGCTGTTCGTCACTTGAACGAGTTCACCGTCAAGGCGCCGGAAGACGTCACCTTGATGGACGTATCGCCGAAGCAGGTAGTTTCGGTTGCTGCGTCGCTGATCCCGTTCCTCGAGCACGACGACGCCAACCGTGCGTTGATGGGTTCGAACATGCAGCGTCAAGCTGTACCAACCCTGCGCGCTGACAAGCCGCTGGTAGGTACCGGCATGGAGCGTAACGTGGCTCGCGACTCCGGCGTTTGCGTCGTGGCTCGTCGTGGCGGCGTGATCGATTCCGTTGATGCCAGCCGTATCGTGGTTCGTGTTGCTGATGATGAAGTTGAAACCGGCGAAGCTGGTGTCGACATCTACAACCTGACCAAATACACCCGCTCCAACCAGAACACCTGCATCAACCAGCGTCCGTTGGTGAGCAAGGGTGATCGGGTTCAGCGTAGCGACATCATGGCTGACGGTCCGTCCACCGACATGGGTGAGCTGGCTCTGGGTCAGAACATGCGCATCGCGTTCATGGCATGGAACGGCTTCAACTTCGAAGACTCCATCTGCCTGTCCGAGCGTGTGGTCCAGGAAGACCGCTTCACCACGATCCACATCCAGGAACTGACCTGTGTGGCGCGTGACACCAAGCTTGGGCCAGAGGAAATCACTGCAGACATCCCGAACGTGGGTGAAGCTGCACTGAACAAGCTGGACGAAGCTGGTATCGTTTACGTAGGTGCTGAAGTTGGCGCAGGCGACATTCTGGTTGGTAAGGTCACTCCGAAAGGCGAGACCCAACTGACTCCGGAAGAGAAGCTGTTGCGTGCGATCTTCGGTGAAAAAGCCAGCGACGTTAAAGATACTTCCCTGCGCGTACCTACCGGTACCAAGGGTACTGTCATCGACGTACAGGTCTTCACCCGTGACGGCGTAGAGCGTGATGCTCGTGCTCTGTCGATCGAGAAGACTCAACTCGACGAGATCCGCAAGGACCTGAACGAAGAGTTCCGTATCGTTGAAGGCGCTACTTTCGAACGTCTGCGCTCCGCTCTGGTCGGCCATAAAGCCGAAGGCGGCGCCGGTCTGAAGAAAGGTCAGGAAATCACCGACGAAGTTCTCGACGGTCTTGAGCACGGCCAGTGGTTCAAACTGCGCATGGCTGAAGATGCTCTGAACGAGCAGCTCGAGAAGGCTCAGGCCTACATCGTTGATCGCCGCCGTCTGCTGGACGACAAGTTCGAAGACAAGAAGCGCAAACTGCAGCAGGGCGATGACCTGGCTCCAGGCGTGCTGAAAATCGTCAAGGTTTACCTGGCAATCCGTCGCCGCATCCAGCCGGGTGACAAGATGGCCGGTCGTCACGGTAACAAGGGTGTGGTCTCCGTGATCATGCCGGTTGAAGACATGCCGCACGATGCCAATGGCACCCCGGTCGACGTTGTCCTCAACCCGTTGGGCGTACCTTCGCGTATGAACGTTGGTCAGATCCTTGAAACCCACCTGGGCCTCGCGGCCAAAGGTCTGGGCGAGAAGATCAACCGTATGATCGAAGAGCAGCGCAAGGTTGCTGACCTTCGCAAGTTCCTGCACGAGATCTACAACGAGATCGGCGGCCGCAACGAAGAGCTGGACACCTTCTCCGACCAGGAAATCCTGGATCTGGCGAAGAACCTGCGCGGTGGCGTACCGATGGCCACTCCGGTGTTCGACGGTGCCAAGGAAAGCGAAATCAAGGCCATGCTGAAACTGGCAGACCTGCCGGAAAGCGGCCAGATGCAGCTGACTGACGGCCGTACCGGCAACAAGTTCGAGCGCCCGGTTACCGTTGGCTACATGTACATGCTGAAGCTGAACCACTTGGTAGACGACAAGATGCACGCTCGTTCTACCGGTTCGTACAGCCTGGTTACCCAGCAGCCGCTGGGTGGTAAGGCGCAGTTCGGTGGTCAGCGTTTCGGGGAGATGGAGGTCTGGGCACTGGAAGCATACGGTGCTGCTTACACTCTGCAAGAAATGCTCACAGTGAAGTCGGACGATGTGAACGGCCGGACCAAGATGTACAAAAACATCGTGGACGGCGATCACCGTATGGAGCCGGGCATGCCCGAGTCCTTCAACGTGTTGATCAAGGAAATTCGTTCCCTCGGCATCGATATCGATCTGGAAACCGAATAACACGTGACGCGAATGAGAGCGGGGCAGGATTGCCCGCTCTCTGCTCCGCCAGGAGGAAAGGCCTTGAAAGACCTACTGAATTTGCTGAAAAACCAGGGTCAAGTCGAAGAGTTCGACGCCATCCGTATCGGATTGGCATCGCCTGAGATGATCCGTTCGTGGTCGTTCGGCGAAGTTAAAAAGCCGGAAACCATCAACTACCGTACGTTCAAACCTGAGCGTGACGGCCTGTTCTGCGCCAAGATCTTTGGCCCGGTAAAGGATTACGAGTGCCTGTGCGGTAAGTACAAGCGCTTGAAGCACCGTGGTGTGATCTGCGAGAAGTGCGGCGTTGAAGTCGCGCTGGCAAAAGTTCGTCGTGAGCGCATGGCGCACATCGAACTGGCCTCGCCAGTTGCCCACATCTGGTTCCTGAAATCGCTGCCGTCGCGTATCGGCTTGCTGATGGACATGACCCTGCGTGATATCGAACGCGTTCTCTACTTCGAGAGCTATGTCGTTATCGATCCAGGCATGACCACCCTTGAAAAAGGTCAGCTGCTCAACGACGAGCAGTACTTCGAAGCGCTGGAAGAGTTCGGCGACGATTTCGATGCCCGCATGGGTGCCGAAGCTGTCCGTGAACTGCTGCACGCTATCGATCTGGAGCACGAGATTGGCCGTCTGCGTGAAGAAATTCCGCAAACCAACTCCGAAACCAAAATCAAGAAGCTGTCCAAGCGTCTGAAGTTGATGGAAGCCTTCCAGGGTTCCGGCAACTTGCCAGAGTGGATGGTGCTGACCGTTCTGCCGGTTCTGCCGCCAGATCTGCGTCCACTGGTCCCATTGGATGGCGGTCGTTTCGCGACTTCCGACCTCAACGACCTGTATCGTCGAGTGATCAACCGTAACAACCGCTTGAAGCGCCTGCTTGATCTGTCCGCTCCGGACATCATCGTGCGCAACGAAAAGCGTATGTTGCAGGAAGCTGTCGACGCCTTGCTCGATAACGGTCGTCGTGGCCGCGCTATCACCGGTTCCAACAAGCGTCCTCTGAAATCCCTGGCTGACATGATCAAGGGTAAACAAGGTCGTTTCCGTCAGAACTTGCTCGGTAAGCGTGTTGACTACTCCGGTCGTTCGGTAATTACCGTAGGTCCGACCCTGCGTCTGCATCAGTGCGGTCTGCCGAAGAAAATGGCTCTCGAGCTGTTCAAGCCGTTCATTTTCGGCAAGCTGGAAATGCGTGGTCTCGCTACCACCATCAAAGCTGCCAAGAAGATGGTTGAGCGCGAGCTGCCAGAAGTTTGGGACGTTCTCGCTGAAGTTATCCGCGAACACCCAGTGCTTCTCAACCGTGCACCGACCCTTCACCGTCTGGGTATCCAGGCATTTGAACCGGTTCTGATCGAAGGTAAGGCTATCCAGCTGCACCCGCTGGTCTGCGCCGCGTACAACGCCGACTTCGACGGCGACCAAATGGCCGTGCACGTACCGCTGACGCTGGAAGCCCAGTTGGAAGCGCGCGCGTTGATGATGTCGACCAACAACATTCTGTCGCCAGCCAACGGTGAGCCAATCATCGTTCCGTCGCAGGACGTTGTATTGGGTCTGTACTACATGACTCGTGAAGCGATCAACGCCAAAGGCGAAGGTCGTGTATTCGCGGATCTGCAAGAAGTTGACCGTGTGTTCCGTGCCGGCGAAGCCGCACTGCACGCCAAGGTTAAAGTGCGGATCAACGAAACCGTCAACGACCGTGACGGCGGCAGCGTGACCAACACCCGTATCGTCGACACCACTGTCGGCCGTGCGCTGTTGTTCCAGGTTGTGCCAAAAGGTCTGTCGTACGACGTCGTCAACCTGCCGATGAAGAAAAAGGCGATCTCCAAGCTGATCAACCAGTGCTACCGCGTGGTTGGTTTGAAAGAGACCGTGATCTTCGCTGACCAGTTGATGTACACCGGTTTTGCCTATTCGACCATTTCCGGCGTTTCCATCGGTGTTAACGACTTCGTTATCCCGGATGAAAAAGCCCGCATCATCGGTGCTGCCACCGACGAAGTGAAAGAGATCGAAAGTCAGTACGCCTCCGGCCTGGTAACCCAGGGCGAGAAGTACAACAAAGTGATCGACCTTTGGTCCAAGGCGAACGACGAAGTTTCCAAGGCGATGATGGCCAACCTCTCGAAAGAGAAAGTCATCGACCGTCATGGCGTCGAAGTCGAGCAAGAGTCCTTCAACTCGATGTACATGATGGCCGACTCGGGTGCACGGGGTTCTGCTGCGCAGATCCGTCAGCTCGCCGGTATGCGTGGCCTGATGGCCAAGCCGGACGGTTCCATCATCGAAACGCCGATTACTGCGAACTTCCGTGAAGGTTTGAGCGTACTTCAGTACTTCATCTCCACTCACGGTGCTCGTAAAGGTCTGGCGGATACCGCGTTGAAAACTGCGAACTCCGGTTACCTGACTCGTCGTCTGGTAGACGTGGCGCAGGATCTGGTTGTAACCGAGATCGATTGCGGCACCGAACACGGTCTGCTGATGACTCCGCACATTGAAGGCGGTGACGTTGTAGAGCCGTTGGGTGAGCGCGTATTGGGTCGTGTTATCGCCCGTGACGTATTCAAGCCGGGTACCGAGGAAATCATCGTTCCTGCCGGCACTCTGGTAGACGAGAAGTGGGTTGAATTCATCGAGCTGAACAGCATCGACGAAGTGATCGTACGTTCGCCGATCAGCTGCGAAACCCGTTATGGTATTTGCGCCAAGTGCTACGGCCGTGATCTGGCTCGTGGTCACCAGGTGAACATCGGTGAAGCTGTCGGCGTAATCGCTGCCCAGTCGATCGGTGAGCCGGGTACCCAGCTGACAATGCGTACGTTCCACATCGGTGGTGCGGCAAGCCGGACCTCTGCAGCCGATAGCGTTCAGGTGAAGAATGGCGGTACCGTCCGTCTGCACAACCTGAAACACGTTGAGCGAGTGGATGGTTGCCTGGTTGCTGTGTCCCGTTCCGGTGAGCTGGCAATCGCTGATGACTACGGTCGTGAGCGCGAGCGTTACAAGCTGCCGTACGGTGCTGTGATCTCGGTTAAAGAAGGTGACAAGGTCGACGCTGGCGCAATCGTGGCCAAGTGGGATCCGCACACTCACCCAATCGTTACCGAAATGAAAGGTACCGTGACCTACGTGGGCATGGAAGAAGGCATCACGATCAAGCGTCAGACCGACGAATTGACCGGTATGACCAACATTGAAGTACTCGATGCCAAAGACCGTCCAGCTGCCGGCAAAGATATCCGTCCTGCTGTGAAGATGGTTGATGACAACGGCAAGGATCTGTTGCTGCCGGGTACTGACGTAATCGCTCAGTACTTCCTGCCTGCCAACGCCCTGGTCGGTGTGGCGGACGGTGCGAAAATCGCGATCGGTGATGTTATCGCTCGTATTCCGCAAGAGACTTCGAAGACCCGTGACATCACCGGTGGTCTGCCGCGTGTTGCCGACTTGTTCGAAGCCCGTCGTCCGAAAGAAGCCTCGATTCTGGCTGAAGTCAGCGGCACCATCGCGTTCGGTAAAGAGACCAAAGGCAAGCGCCGTCTGGTCATTACCCCGAACGACGGTAGCGATCCGTATGAAGAGCTGATTCCGAAGTGGCGTCACCTGAACGTCTTCGAAGGCGAACAGGTAAACCGCGGCGAAGTTATCTCCGACGGCCCGAGCGATCCACACGACATCCTGCGTCTGCTGGGTGTGAGTGCGCTGGCCAAGTACATTGTTAACGAGATCCAGGACGTTTACCGTCTGCAAGGCGTGAAGATCAACGATAAGCACATCGAGACCATCCTGCGTCAGATGCTGCGTAAAGTTGAAATCGCTGAATCTGGCGATTCCACTTTCATCAAGGGCGACCAGATGGAATTGACTCACGTACTGGTAGAGAACGAGCGTTTGGCTGCAGACGACAAGTTCGTCTCCAAGTTCACTCGCGTTCTGCTGGGTATCACCAAGGCGTCGTTGTCCACCGAATCGTTCATCTCGGCGGCCTCTTTCCAAGAGACCACTCGTGTACTGACCGAAGCGGCGGTAACCGGCAAGCGCGATTACCTGCGCGGCCTGAAAGAAAACGTGGTCGTGGGTCGTTTGATCCCGGCAGGTACCGGTCTGGCTTATCACAGCGAGCGCAAACGCCGCCGTGATGCTGACAAACCGTTGCGCGTAAGCGCCAGTGAAGTGGAAGCTGCACTGACCGAAGCGCTGAACTCGAGCGGTAACTGAGTTCTGCGATAAATGAGAGTGGGGCCCTGGCGCCCCCGTTCATCGAATCGAGACAATTTGTCGAGGTTGGATGAGCGGGGAGGTCGGGGCCTTGCCTTGACTGGGGACAAGATCCTCTTTAGACTCTTGTACCCCTAAATTTGGCGGGAATTCGTTCCTGCCATTTTGCTTTTCTTGCAAGACAATAGCGTCGCAAGACAACAGTGGAGCTAGTAGATGGCAACTATCAACCAGCTGGTACGTCAGCCGCGTAAGCGTATCGTCGAGAAATCCGACGTGCCTGCGCTGCAGAACTGCCCGCAACGTCGTGGCGTATGCACCCGTGTGTATACCACCACGCCGAAAAAACCTAACTCGGCACTGCGTAAAGTATGCCGTGTGCGTCTGACCAACGGTTTCGAGGTTTCCTCGTACATCGGCGGTGAAGGCCACAACCTGCAAGAGCACAGCGTGGTACTGATCCGCGGCGGTCGTGTAAAAGACTTGCCAGGTGTTCGTTACCACACCGTACGCGGTTCTTTGGATACTTCCGGCGTTAAAGGTCGTAACCAGGGTCGTTCGAAGTACGGTACCAAGAAGCCTAAG
The DNA here is from genome assembly GCF_039908645.1 of Pseudomonas helvetica. Lineage (NCBI taxonomy): Bacteria > Pseudomonadati > Pseudomonadota > Gammaproteobacteria > Pseudomonadales > Pseudomonadaceae > Pseudomonas > Pseudomonas helvetica. The sequence continues at coordinate 5,691,472 of NZ_CP150917.1, read as the reverse complement.
TAGTAGCGGCTTTTTGTAAACACTGAATTATCTATTTTCTGAGTCGATAAGAGTAAGGTCGGAGGCGTCCCGAAAGGGCACCGATTCCGAGCGAACCTGAAGACCGTTTGAGGGCTTATCCATGCCAAGAAGACGCGTAGCAGCCAAGCGCGAAGTGCTTGACGATCCAAAATACGGAAGCCAAATCCTGGCCAAGTTCATGAACCACGTGATGGAAAGCGGCAAGAAAGCCGTTGCCGAGCGTATCGTTTATGGCGCGCTGGAAAAGGTTAAAGAACGCAAGAACAGCGATCCCCTGGAAATCTTCGAGAAAGCTCTCGACGCCATCGCTCCGCTGGTCGAAGTGAAGTCGCGCCGTGTAGGCGGTGCTACTTACCAGGTTCCGGTCGAAGTTCGTCCGTCCCGTCGTAACGCTCTGGCAATGCGCTGGTTGGTAGACTTCGCCCGTAAGCGTGGCGAGAAGTCTATGGCTCTGCGTTTGGCTGGCGAACTGTTGGACGCTGCTGAAGGTAAAGGTGCTGCTGTTAAGAAGCGTGAAGACGTGCACCGTATGGCTGAAGCTAACAAAGCTTTCTCGCACTACCGCTTCTAATTTTAGCTTCACTAATTTTGCGAGGGCTTTATGGCTCGTACTACTCCGATTAGCCGCTACCGTAACATCGGTATCGTTGCTCACGTGGATGCTGGTAAAACCACTACCACTGAGCGCGTCCTTTTTTACACCGGCAAAAGTCACAAGATGGGCGAGGTGCATGACGGCGCCGCGACCACGGACTGGATGGTGCAGGAGCAGGAGCGTGGTATTACCATTACTTCTGCTGCTATCACCGCCTTCTGGCAGGGTTCTGCGAAGCAGCACAAGGACCAATACCGTTTCAACGTCATTGACACCCCGGGCCACGTAGACTTCACCATTGAAGTTGAGCGTTCCCTGCGTGTACTCGACGGCGCGGTCGTTGTGTTCTGTGGTACTTCGGGTGTTGAGCCTCAGTCCGAAACCGTATGGCGTCAAGCCAACAAGTACGGTGTTCCACGTATCGTTTACGTGAACAAGATGGACCGTGCTGGTGCGAACTTCCTGCGCGTGATCGCTCAGATCAAACAGCGTCTGGGTCACACTCCAGTGCCAATCCAGTTGGCTATCGGTTCCGAAGACAACTTCCAGGGTCAGATCGATCTGATGACCATGGAAGCGGTTTACTGGAATGATGCTGACAAGGGCATGACGCCTCGTCGCGAAGCTATCCCTGCTGAACTGCAGGAGCTGGCTGAAGAGTGGCGTAGCAACATGGTTGAAGCTGCGGCTGAAGCCAGCGAAGAGCTGATGAACAAGTACCTCGAAGGGGAAGAGCTCTCCATCGAGGAAATCAAGGCCGCTCTGCGTCAGCGTACTATCGCTGGTGAGATCGTTCTGGCTGTTTGCGGTTCTTCCTTCAAGAACAAGGGTGTTCCCCTGGTTCTCGACGCCGTTATCGACTACCTGCCTGCTCCTACCGATATTCCTGCCATCAAGGGTACTGACCCGGATGACGAGGAAAAGCAGATGGAGCGTCATGCGAGCGACGACGAGCCGTTCTCGGCTCTGGCGTTCAAGATCGCTACCGACCCATTTGTGGGTACCTTGACCTTCGTCCGTGTTTACTCGGGCGTGTTGGCTTCCGGCGACGGCGTGATCAACTCGGTTAAAGGCAAGAAAGAGCGCGTGGGTCGTATGGTGCAAATGCACGCAAACGCCCGTGAAGAAATCAAGGAAGTACGCGCTGGCGACATCGCGGCCTTGATCGGCATGAAGGACGTCACCACTGGTGAAACCTTGTGCAACGCTGACAAGCCAATCATCCTGGTTCGCATGGACTTCCCGGAGCCGGTTATTTCGGTTGCCGTTGAGCCTAAGACCAAGGATGACCAGGAAAAAATGGGTATCGCTCTGGGCAAACTGGCTCAGGAAGACCCGTCTTTCCGCGTTAAAACCGATGAAGAGACTGGTCAAACGATCATCTCCGGCATGGGCGAGCTGCACCTGGACATCCTGGTTGACCGGATGCGCCGTGAGTTCAACGTCGAAGCCAACATTGGTAAGCCTCAGGTTTCCTATCGTGAGCGCATCACGAAGAGCTGCGAAATCGAAGGCAAGTTCGTTCGTCAGTCCGGCGGTCGTGGCCAGTTCGGTCATTGCTGGATCCGTTTTGCTCCTGCTGACGAAGGTCAGGAAGGTCTGCAATTCCTGAACGAAGTAGTGGGTGGTGTGGTTCCTAAGGAATACATCCCGGCTATCCAGAAGGGCATCGAAGAGCAGATGAAGAACGGCGTTGTTGCCGGCTATCCGCTGATCGGCCTGAAGGCTACCGTGTTTGATGGTTCCTACCACGACGTCGACTCCAACGAGATGGCGTTTAAGGTGGCTGCTTCCATGGCGACCAAGCAACTGGCCCAGAAGGGCGGTGGTGAATTGCTTGAGCCGATCATGGCGGTAGAGGTTGTTACGCCTGAAGACTATATGGGTGACGTGATGGGCGACCTTAACCGTCGTCGCGGCATGATCTTGGGTATGGAAGACACGGTCTCCGGCAAAGTAATTCGTGCTGAAGTTCCGTTGGGTGAGATGTTCGGTTATGCGACCGACGTCCGTTCCATGTCTCAGGGTCGCGCAAGCTACTCTATGGAATTCAAAAAATACAATACAGCTCCGTCGCATATCGTCGAAACTGTAACCAAAAAACAAGGCTGATTCAGCCCCTTTAGGCTAGGAGTTAATTGTCGTGGCTAAAGAAAAATTTGATCGTTCCCTACCGCACGTCAACGTTGGCACCATCGGTCACGTTGACCACGGTAAAACCACTCTGACTGCTGCTCTGACTCGCGTCTGCTCCGAAGTTTTCGGTTCGGCTCGTGTTGACTTCGACAAGATCGACAGCGCACCAGAAGAGAAAGCTCGCGGTATCACCATCAACACCGCACACGTTGAGTACAACTCGAAGATCCGTCACTACGCTCACGTTGACTGCCCAGGTCACGCTGACTACGTGAAGAACATGATCACCGGTGCTGCTCAAATGGACGGCGCTATCCTGGTTTGCTCGGCCGCTGATGGTCCGATGCCACAAACCCGTGAGCACATCCTGCTGTCCCGTCAGGTAGGCGTTCCGTACATCGTGGTTTTCCTGAACAAGGCTGACCTGGTAGACGACGCTGAGCTGCTGGAACTGGTTGAGATGGAAGTGCGCGATCTGCTGAGCACTTACGACTTCCCGGGTGACGACACTCCAATCATCATCGGCTCTGCCCGTATGGCGCTGGAAGGTCTGGACGATAACGAGATGGGCACCACTGCCGTCAAGAAGCTGGTTGAGACTCTGGACAGCTACATCCCAGAGCCTGAGCGTGCTATCGACAAGCCGTTCCTGATGCCAATCGAAGACGTATTCTCGATCTCGGGTCGCGGTACTGTTGTGACTGGTCGTATCGAGCGCGGTATCGTTCGCGTTCAGGATCCACTGGAAATCGTTGGTCTGCGTGACACTACCGTCACCACCTGCACCGGTGTTGAAATGTTCCGCAAGCTGCTCGACGAAGGTCGTGCTGGCGAGAACTGCGGCGTGCTGCTGCGTGGCACCAAGCGTGACGACGTTGAGCGTGGCCAGGTTCTGGTTAAGCCAGGTTCGGTTAAGCCGCACACCAAGTTCACTGCAGAAGTTTATGTTCTGAGCAAGGAAGAAGGCGGTCGTCACACTCCGTTCTTCAAAGGCTACCGTCCACAGTTCTACTTCCGTACTACTGACGTGACTGGTAACTGCGAGCTGCCAGAAGGCGTTGAAATGGTAATGCCAGGTGACAACATTCAGATGACTGTTACCCTGATCAAAACCATCGCAATGGAAGATGGCCTGCGTTTCGCTATCCGTGAAGGCGGTCGTACCGTCGGCGCTGGCGTCGTAGCCAAAATCATCGAGTAAGCTCTTCGTTGAGTTAGCTTCGATGCTTTGAAAAAGCCCCCGCTCAGCGGGGGCTTTTTTATTGGGTTGACACCTATCTGGGGCGTCTATAGAATTGCGCCTCCTTTTAACGGGCGTATTGCGCCCGCTGGGAATAGCAGCCGGAGTCTGAAATCCAATGCAAAATCAGCAAATCCGTATCAGGTTGAAGGCTTTTGACCATCGCCTGATCGACCAATCCACCCAGGAAATCGTGGAAACCGCGAAACGTACTGGTGCTCAAGTGCGTGGTCCAATTCCACTGCCTACCCGTAAAGAGCGGTTCACCGTTCTGGTCTCCCCGCACGTCAACAAAGACGCGCGTGACCAGTACGAGATCCGTACTCATAAGCGCGTTCTGGACATCGTCCAGCCAACGGATAAAACCGTTGATGCACTTATGAAGCTTGATCTTGCGGCCGGTGTGGAAGTGCAGATCAGCCTCGGCTAAGACTCGGTCTTAGTCGTGTAACGCTCTGAAATGGGCGGCCATAGCGGGTGAAAGCCCCGTACACTCATGAGGTTTACAACATGACTATTGGTGTAGTCGGTCGTAAATGCGGTATGACCCGTATTTTCACCGAAGAAGGTGTCTCCATTCCGGTCACGGTCATTGAGATCGAGCCGAATCGCGTCACCCAGTTCAAAACTGAAGAGACCGATGGCTATCGTGCAGTGCAAGTCACTGTCGGCGAGCGTCGTGCTTCGCGTGTAACAGCTGCTCAGGCTGGCCACTTCGCTAAAGCGAACGTTGCCGCTGGTCGTACCGTAATGGAATTCCGCCTTGAAGAAGGCGAGTACCAGGCCGGCGATCTGATCAACGCTGAAATCTTCGCCGCTGGTCAACTGGTTGATGTAACCGGTCAGTCCAAGGGTAAAGGCTTCCAGGGTACGATCAAGCGTTGGAATTTCCGCGGGCAAGATAACACCCACGGTAACTCCGTATCCCACCGCGTCCCAGGCTCTATCGGCCAGTGCCAGACTCCTGGTCGTGTATTCAAGGGCAAAAAAATGTCCGGTCATATGGGCGCTGAGCGCGTGACCGTGCAGTCCCTGGAAGTAGTGCGCGTGGACGCTGAACGCAATCTGTTGTTGGTCAAGGGCGCTGTTCCTGGCGCTACTGGCGGCAACCTGGTTGTACGTCCAGCAGCCAAGGCTCGCGGTTAAGGGGAAGCTGACATGCAATTAAATGTAAATGACGCTCAAGCGATCGAAGTTTCCGAACTGACATTTGGCGGCGAGTTCAACGAGACGCTGGTTCACCAAGCAGTCGTGGCCTACATGGCTGGCGGCCGTCAAGGTAGCAAGCAGCAAAAGACCCGTTCCGACGTTTCTGGTGGCGGTAAGCGCCCATGGCGTCAGAAAGGTACTGGCCGTGCTCGTGCTGGTACTATCCGTAGCCCAATCTGGCGCGGCGGCGGTACCACTTTCGCAGCTCGTCCACAGGATCACTCCCAAAAGCTGAACAAGAAGATGTATCGCGCAGCAATGCGTTCCATTCTTGCTGAGCTGGTGCGTACTGATCGTCTGGTCGTGGTTCAGGACTTCGCTGTTGAAGCACCGAAAACCAAAGATCTGCTGAACAAGCTGAATGGCATGGGTCTGACTGATGTCCTGATCGTGTCCGATGCTGTTGATCAGAACCTGTACCTGGCTGCTCGTAACCTGCCACACGTTGATGTACGTGACGTGCAAGGTTCCGATCCAGTTAGTCTGATCGCATACGACAAGGTGTTGATCACCGTGTCGGCCGTGAAGAAATTCGAGGAGCTGCTGGGATGAACCAGGAACGCGTATTTAAAGTTCTGCTTGGCCCGCACGTTTCCGAGAAGGCTACGGTTCTGGCAGACAAGAAAGGCCAGTTCGTTTTCAAGGTTGCTACAGACGCAACCAAGCTGGAAATCAAGAAGGCCGTCGAAAGCCTGTTCAGCGTGAAAGTAGAGCGTGTTACTACCCTGAATGTTCTGGGTAAGAGCAAGCGCACTGCTCGCGGTCTGGGCAAGCGTAATGACTGGAAGAAGGCAGTTATCTCCCTTCAGCCAGGCCAAGATCTCGATTTCAGCAGCAGTGCTGAGTAAGGAAGGGGTGCATCATGGCAATCGTTAAATGCAAACCGACTTCCCCTGGCCGCCGTTTTGTGGTCAAGGTGGTCAACCAGGAGCTGCATAAAGGCGCTCCTCACGCACCGCTGCTCGAGAAAAAATCGAAGTCTGGTGGTCGTAACAACAATGGCCGTATTACCACTCGTCACATCGGTGGTGGTCATAAGCAGCATTATCGTCTGGTCGACTTCCGTCGTAACGACAAAGATGGCATCGCTGCCACTGTCGAGCGTATCGAATACGATCCAAACCGTACTGCTCACATCGCTCTGCTGCTGTACGCAGATGGCGAGCGTCGCTACATCATCGCCCCTAAAGGCGTGAGCGCTGGCGACCAGCTGATCGCAGGTGCTCTGGCACCGATCAAGCCGGGCAACGCTCTGCAACTGCGTAACATTCCAGTTGGTAGCACCGTACACGGCATCGAATTGAAGCCAGGTAAAGGCGCGCAAATCGCTCGTTCCGCTGGTGCTTCGGCTCAGCTGATCGCTCGTGAAGGTGTCTACGTGACCCTGCGTCTGCGTTCTGGTGAGATGCGTAAAGTGCTGGCTGAATGCCGTGCGACCCTGGGCGAAGTCTCGAACTCCGAGCACAGCCTGCGTTCGCTGGGTAAAGCTGGTGCCAAACGCTGGCGTGGCGTTCGCCCAACCGTTCGTGGTGTTGCCATGAACCCGGTTGACCACCCACATGGTGGTGGTGAAGGTCGTACCTCTGGTGGTCGTCATCCGGTATCGCCATGGGGCTTCCCGACTAAGGGCGCGAAGACTCGTGGTAATAAGCGTACCGACAAAATGATCGTCCGTCGTCGCAAGTAAATAGAGGGATACGACAGTGCCACGTTCTCTGAAAAAAGGTCCTTTTATCGATCTTCACCTACTGAAGAAGATCGAAGTGGCGGCGGAAAAGAACGATCGCAAACCAGTTAAGACCTGGTCGCGCCGTTCCATGATCCTGCCACAAATGGTCGGTCTGACCATCGCAGTACACAACGGTCGTCAACATGTCCCAGTTCTCGTTAACGAAGACATGGTCGGCCACAAACTGGGCGAGTTCGCCGGTACCCGCACATATCGTGGGCACGTGGCTGACAAGAAAGCCAAGCGTTAAGGGGTTAGGAAATGGAAGTAGCCGCTAAGTTGTCGGGCGCTCGAATCTCCGCCCAGAAAGCCCGCTTGGTCGCCGACCAGATCCGCGGGAAGAAGGTGGGCGAAGCGCTCAACCTGTTGGCTTTCAGCAGTAAGAAAGCCGCCGAGATCATGAAGAAAGTGCTGGAGTCGGCCGTAGCCAACGCCGAGCATAACGAAGGCGCAGACGTTGATGACCTTAAAGTCAGCACCGTTTTCGTCAACGAAGGGCGTTCGCTGAAGCGCATCATGCCACGTGCCAAAGGCCGTGCTGATCGCATCGTCAAGCGGTCTTGCCATATCACTGTCAAGGTTGCTGACAAGTAACGGAGTCGAAGAGATGGGTCAGAAAGTACATCCCATTGGCATTCGCCTGGGAATCGTCAAGGAGCACACCTCCGTCTGGTACGCAGACGGTCGGACTTATGCGGACTATTTGTTCGCTGATCTGAAGGTGCGTGAGTATCTCCAAGACAAACTAAAAAGCGCGTCCGTAAGCCGTATCGATATCCATCGTCCGGCCCAAACTGCACGTATCACCATCCACACCGCTCGTCCAGGTATTGTTATCGGGAAGAAAGGTGAAGATGTTGAGAAACTGCGTCAGGACCTGACCAAGCAAATGGGTGTGCCTGTGCACATCAATATCGAAGAGATCCGCAAGCCGGAACTCGACGGTATGCTGGTTGCGCAGAGCGTAGCTCAGCAGCTGGAGCGTCGCGTAATGTTCCGTCGCGCTATGAAGCGCGCTGTTCAGAACGCCATGCGCATTGGTGCCAAAGGCATCAAAATCCAAGTGAGCGGTCGTCTCGGCGGTGCTGAAATCGCACGTACTGAATGGTATCGCGAAGGTCGTGTGCCACTGCACACCCTGCGTGCCGACATCGACTATGCCAACTACGAAGCTCACACCACCTACGGTGTGATCGGTGTAAAGGTTTGGATCTTCAAAGGCGAAGTAATTGGTGGTCGCCAAGAAGAGCTGAAACCACAAGCACCAGCGCCTCGTAAAAAAGCTGCTAAGTAAGGGGTACGCCAAATGTTGCAACCAAAGCGTACGAAGTTCCGCAAGCAGATGACTGGCCACAACCGTGGTCTGGCATTGCGCGGTAGCAAAGTCAGCTTCGGCGAGTTCGCGCTGAAGTCTGTTGCTCGTGGTCGTCTCACCGCTCGTCAGATCGAGTCAGCGCGTCGTGCTCTGACCCGTCACGTAAAACGTGGCGGCAAGATCTGGATCCGTGTATTCCCGGACAAGCCTGTCACCAAGAAGCCACTCGAAGTTCGGATGGGTAAAGGTAAGGGTAACGTGGAGTACTGGGTTGCCCAGATTCAGCCAGGCAAAGTCCTGTATGAAATCGAGGGCGTTTCTGAAGAGCTGGCGCGTGAGGCTTTCGCCCTGGCTGCTGCAAAGCTGCCGCTCGCCACCTCCTTTGTTAAACGGACGGTGATGTGATGAAAGCGAATGAACTTCGTGAAAAAGACGCGCCACAGCTAAACGAGCAACTGCTCGGCCTGTTGCGCGACCAGTTCAATCTGCGTATGCAGAAAGCAACTGGCCAGTTGGGGCAGTCTCACCTGCTCCGGCAAGTTAAGCGTGACATCGCTCGCGTGAAGACTGTGCTCAAACAGCAGGCAGGTAAGTAATCATGGCTGAAGCCGAAAAAACCGTCCGTACGCTGACTGGCCGTGTTGTCAGCGACAAAATGGACAAGACCATCACCGTTCTGATCGAGCGTCGCGTAAAGCACCCGATCTACGGTAAATACGTTAAGCGTTCGACTAAGCTGCACGCGCACGACGAAACCAATCAGTGCCACATCGGCGACAAAGTCACTATTCGTGAAACTCGTCCTTTGGCCAAGACCAAGTCTTGGGCACTGGTTGATGTTCTCGAACGCGCTGTGGAAGTCTAAGGACTAGGGGTCGGAGAAATTATATGATTCAGACTCAATCCATGCTCGATGTGGCCGATAACAGCGGCGCTCGCCGTGTTATGTGCATCAAGGTGCTGGGTGGCTCCCATCGTCGTTACGCTGGTATCGGTGACATCATCAAAGTTACCGTCAAGGAAGCAATTCCTCGCGGTAAAGTGAAAAAAGGCCAAGTGATGACTGCTGTTGTAGTCCGCACTCGTCACGGCGTACGTCGTGCTGATGGCTCCATTATCCGCTTTGATGGCAACGCTGCTGTTCTTCTGAACAACAAGCAAGAGCCGATCGGCACCCGTATCTTTGGGCCAGTGACCCGTGAACTTCGTACTGAGAAGTTCATGAAGATCGTCTCGCTCGCCCCAGAAGTGCTGTAAGGAGATCCGACATGCAAAAGATTCGTCGTGACGACGAGATCATCGTGATCGCCGGCAAAGACAAAGGTAAGCGCGGTAAGGTGCTTAAGGTTCTCGCTGACGACCGTCTGGTCGTTGGTGGTCTGAACCTGGTTAAGCGTCATACCAAGCCTAACCCGATGTCGGGCGTACAAGGCGGTATCGTCGAAAAAGAAGCGCCACTGCACGCTTCCAACGTCGCCATTTTCAACGGCGAAACCAACAAGGCTGACCGCGTTGGTTTCAAAGTAGAAGACGGCAAGAAAATTCGTGTCTTCAAGTCGACCCAAAAAGCGGTTGATGCTTGAACACTGCTAGGTAGAAGACCATGGCACGACTAAAAGAGATTTACCGGAAGGAAATCGCACCGAAACTTAAGGAAGAACTTAAGCTTTCGAACGTGATGGAAGTTCCGCGCGTTACCAAAATCACCCTGAACATGGGTCTGGGCGAAGCGATCGGCGACAAAAAAGTCATCGAGCACGCTGTTGCTGACCTGGAAAAGATCACCGGCCAGAAAGTCGTTGTGACCTACGCTCGGAAATCCATCGCTGGCTTTAAAGTCCGTGAAGGTTGGCCGATCGGCGTCAAAGTGACCCTGCGCCGTGAGCGTATGTACGAGTTCCTGGATCGTCTGCTGTCGATCTCCCTGCCTCGGGTTCGCGACTTCCGCGGCCTGAATGCCAAGTCCTTCGATGGTCGTGGCAACTACAGCATGGGCGTAAAAGAGCAGATCATTTTCCCGGAAATCGATTACGACAAGATCGATGCTCTCCGCGGTCTGGACATTACCCTGACCACCACTGCCAAGAACGATGATGAAGGTCGCGCACTGCTGCGTGCTTTCAAATTCCCGTTCCGCAACTGATTGGAGTAGGAAAATGGCCAAGATGAGCATGAAAAACCGCGAGCTGAAGCGTCAGCTCACGGTTGCCAAGTACGCCAAGAAGCGTGCAGCACTGAAAGCTATCATCGTTGATCTGAACGCAAGTCCAGAAGCGCGTTGGGAAGCTACAGTAGCTCTGCAGAAGCAGCCACGTGATGCAAGCGCTTCGCGCATGCGTAACCGCTGCCGCCTGACCGGTCGTCCACACGGCGTTTACCGCAAGTTCGGCCTTGGCCGTAACAAACTGCGTGAAGCGGCAATGCGTGGTGACGTACCTGGTCTGGTTAAAGCCAGCTGGTAAGCACTATCAAAGTCTCGGCGCTCGGGATCGCAAGATCCTGACCGCCGGCGACCTTGAACTTGAATCAAGCCCCTATTGGGGCTTGATTCATTTGTGGGGTGTGTCTAGAATACCCGGCTCGCCTGAGCCCGTGCTTTTTTCGTGCGGAGTTTCTCGGCGAAGGTAGTAGCCGCAAGGCTTATTTTTTTGTATTAGGAGCGTCTAGCCCATGAGTATGCAGGACCCGTTAGCGGACATGCTAACTCGAATCCGTAATGCCCAGATGGCTGAAAAGTCCGTCGTAAGCATGCCGTCTTCCACGTTGAAGGTGGCTGTAGCTAAAGTCCTGAAGGACGAAGGTTACATCGCGGGTTATCAGATCAGCAGCGAAATCAAGCCACTGCTGTCCATCGAGCTGAAGTACTTCGAAGGCCGTCCGGTCATCGAGGAAGTGAAGCGCGTTAGCCGTCCAGGCCTGCGTCAGTACAAGTCCGTCGATGATCTGCCAAAAGTTCGTGGCGGTCTCGGTGTGTCTATCGTCTCCACCAACAAAGGTGTGATGACGGATCGTGCTGCGCGCGCTGCCGGTGTCGGCGGCGAAGTTCTTTGCACTGTGTTCTAAGGGGGGATAAGCATGTCTCGCGTCGCTAAGAACCCCGTTAAGCTGCCAGCCGGTGTCGAAGTAAAATTCGCAGGCCAACAGCTTTCGGTGAAGGGTGCCAAGGGTACTCTTGAACTGAACATCCATTCGTCCGTTGAGATCGTTGAAGAAGCTGGTGAGCTGCGTTTCGCTGCTCGCAATGGCGATCAACAAACTCGCGCAATGGCCGGTACCACTCGTGCGTTGGTAAACAACATGGTCCAAGGCGTAAGCCAAGGCTTCGAGCGCAAGCTCCAGCTGGTCGGTGTTGGTTACAAAGCGCAAGCAAAAGGCACAGTGCTGAACCTGGCTCTTGGCTTCTCGCACCCAGTGGATTACGAACTGCCGGAAGGCATCACCGCTGAGACTCCTAGCCAAACCGACATCCTGATCCGGGGTATCGATAAGCAGCTGGTAGGTCAAGTGGCCGCCGAGATCCGCGACTTCCGTCCACCAGAGCCGTACAAAGGCAAAGGTGTGCGCTACGCGGACGAAGTCGTCCGTCGTAAAGAAGCCAAGAAGAAGTAGGGCATAGCAAATGACCGACAAAAAAGTTACTCGACTGCGTCGCGCTCGCAAAGCACGCCTGAAAATGCACGAACTCGAAGTCGTGCGTCTCTGCGTGTTCCGTTCGTCGCAGCACATCTACGCCCAGGTCATTTCGGCCGACGGCAACAAAGTCCTGGCAAGTGCCTCGACTTTGGATAAAGAACTGCGTGATGGCGCCACTGGCAACATCGACGCGGCCACTAAGGTTGGCCAGCTGGTCGCTACGCGTGCTAAAGCCGCTGGCGTCTCGCAGGTGGCTTTCGACCGCTCTGGCTTCAAGTACCACGGCCGCGTCAAGGCGCTGGCTGATGCTGCTCGTGAAGCTGGGCTGGAGTTCTAAGTTATGTCAAATAACGACCAAAAGCGCGACGAAGGCTACATCGAGAAGCTGGTTCAAGTTAACCGCGTAGCCAAAACCGTTAAAGGCGGCCGTATCTTCACTTTCACCGCGTTGACCGTGGTTGGTGATGGTAAAGGGCGCGTTGGCTTCGGCCGTGGCAAGTCGCGTGAAGTGCCTGCTGCGATCCAGAAGGCAATGGAAGCTGCTCGCCGCAACATGATCCAAGTTGATCTGAACGGCACCACTCTGCAGTACGCAATGAAGTCCGCCCATGGCGCTTCGAAGGTGTACATGCAGCCTGCTTCTGAAGGTACCGGTATCATCGCTGGCGGCGCTATGCGTGCTGTCCTCGAAGTTGCTGGCGTTCAGAACGTTCTGGCCAAGTGCTACGGCTCGACTAACCCGGTAAACGTGGTTCACGCCACTTTCAAAGGTTTGAAAGCTATGCAGTCTCCTGAATCCATTGCCGCCAAGCGTGGCAAAAGCGTCAAGGAGATCTTCTGATCATGGCTACCGTTAAAGTAACGCTGATCAAAAGCATGACCGGCCGCATCCCTAACCACAAACTGTGCGTTAAGGGTCTGGGTCTGCGTCGCATCGGTCACACTGTAGAAGTCCAGGATACTCCCGAGAATCGCGGGATGATCAACAAGGCTTACTACATGCTGCGTGTCGAGGGTTAATCGATGAAACTCAATGATCTGAGTCCAGCGCCGGGTTCCCGTCGCGAAAAGCATCGTCCGGGCCGTGGTATCGGTAGTGGTTTGGGTAAGACTGGTGGCCGTGGTCACAAAGGTCAAACCTCCCGCTCCGGTGGCACCATTGCTCCAGGCTTTGAAGGCGGTCAACAGCCGCTGCATCGTCGCCTGCCGAAGTTCGGTTTCGTTTCCCTGAAAGCTATGGACCGCGCAGAAGTGCGTCTGTCCGAGCTGGCTAAAGTGGAAGGCGACATCGTCACCGTGCAGTCCCTGAAAGATGCCAACGTGATCAACGTCAACGTTCAGCGTGTGAAAATCATGCTGTCCGGCGAAGTTACTCGCGCTGTCACCATCGGAAAGGGAATCGGCGCCACCAAAGGTGCGCGTGCGGCTATCGAAGCAGCTGGCGGCAAGTTCGAGGAATAAATGGCTAAGCAAGGTGCTCTCTCTGCGCTCGGCAAAGGCGGTATGTCTGAACTCTGGGCTCGTCTGCGTTTTCTGTTCCTGGCGATTATCGTCTACCGAATAGGCGCACACATCCCGGTTCCAGGTATCAACCCGGACCGACTCGCAGACCTGTTTCGACAGAATGAGGGGACCATTCTTAGCTTGTTCAACATGTTTTCCGGCGGCGCGCTGGAGCGGATGAGCATCTTTGCGCTGGGGATCATGCCGTACATTTCGGCATCGATCATCATGCAACTGATGACAGCCGTCAGCCCGCAGCTGGAGCAGTTGAAGAAGGAAGGTGAAGCTGGCCGTCGCAAGATCAGCCAGTACACCCGCTACGGCACTGTCGTCCTCGCTCTCGTTCAGGCTATTGGCATGTCCATTGGCCTGGCGGGGCAGGGCGTTGCGTTCACTGGTGACTTTGGCTTCCATTTCGTCGCGGTATCCACGTTTGTGGCTGGTGCGATGTTCATGATGTGGCTGGGTGAGCAGATTACTGAGCGTGGTGTTGGCAACGGTATCTCGATGTTGATTTTTTCGGGTATCGTCGCCGGTCTTCCGAGAGCAATCGGGCAGTCTTTCGAGTCTGCGCGTCAGGGTGATATCAACATCTTCGCCTTGGTTGCCATCGGTTTGCTGGCAGTAGCGATTATCGGTTTCGTGGTGTTCATTGAGCGTGGTCAGCGTCGTATTGCTGTTCACTACGCCAAGCGTCAGCAGGGCCGCAAGGTGTTTGCTGCGCAGACTAGCCACTTGCCGCTGAAAGTGAACATGGCCGGTGTTATTCCGGCTATTTTCGCGAGCAGCATTTTGCTGTTCCCGGCTTCGTTGGGTGCCTGGTTTGGTCAGTCTGAAGGTATGGGCTGGTTGCAGGACATCTCGCAGTCGATCGCTCCTGGTCAGCCGTTGAATATTCTGCTGTTTAGTGCAGGGATTATTTTCTTCTGCTTCTTCTATACGGCGTTGATGTTCAATCCGAAAGACGTAGCGGAAAACCTGAAGAAGTCCGGTGCCTTTATTCCGGGTATCCGTCCAGGTGAGCAGTCTGCGCGCTATATTGATGGCGTTCTGACTCGCTTGACCATGTTCGGTGCTCTTTATATGACGGCCGTGTGCTTGTTGCCCCAGTTCCTGGTGGTTGCAGCAAACGTTCCGTTCTACCTTGGCGGGACCTCGTTGCTGATCGTGGTCGTGGTTGTGATGGACTTCATGTCCCAAGTACAATCGCACCTCGTTTCGCACCAGTACGAATCCCTGATGAAGAAAGCCAACCTGAAGGGTTACGGCAGCGGCATGCTGCGCTGACCCATAAGGTTCGAGGAGTTGGTGATGAAAGTTCGTGCATCGGTGAAAAAGCTGTGCCGTAACTGCAAGATTATTCGCCGCGAAGGTGTTGTTCGAGTAATTTGCAGCGCGGAACCGCGTCACAAACAGCGCCAAGGCTGAGTGTGATTGTGCTTCAAGCCCAGCAGCTAGTGCGCTGCTGGGTTGATTATTTGTTATTACAGCGATATTATCTCGCGCCCTATTTCTTGGCTTCCGGGGCGTAGGTAGCTGTCAATTGGAGTCCCACTGAATGGCCCGTATTGCAGGCGTCAACATTCCAGATAACAAGCATACTGTTATCTCGCTGACCTACATCTATGGTGTTGGTCGCACAACTGCACAGAAGATCTGTGCAGTGACTGGGGTAAACCCAGCCGCAAAGATCAAGGATCTGAGCGACGAGCAGATTGAACAGCTGCGTGGCGAAGTGGCGAAGTTCACCACTGAAGGTGACCTGCGTCGCGAAATCAACATGAAAATCAAGCGCTTGATGGACCTCGGTTGCTATCGCGGTCTGCGTCATCGTCGTGGTCTGCCAGTACGCGGTCAGCGTACCAAGACCAACGCGCGTACCCGTAAAGGTCCGCGTAAGCCGATCCGCAAGTAATCGCCCCAGCGAATCGACAGGAATTTAATCATGGCAAAACCTGCTGCTCGTCCTCGTAAAAAAGTCAAAAAGACAGTGGTTGATGGCATCGCCCACATCCACGCGTCTTTTAACAACACAATCGTGACCATCACCGACCGTCAAGGTAACGCTCTTTCCTGGGCTACCTCCGGTGGTTCGGGTTTCCGCGGTTCCCGCAAGTCCACCCCGTTTGCTGCTCAAGTAGCTGCTGAACGTGCTGGTCAAGCTGCGCTGGAATATGGCCTGAAAAACCTCGACGTTAACGTCAAAGGTCCAGGTCCAGGTCGTGAGTCCGCTGTCCGTGCTTTGAACGGCTGTGGCTATAAGATCGCCAGCATCACCGACGTGACGCCAATCCCGCACAACGGGTGCCGTCCGCCGAAGAAGCGCCGCGTGTAATCCAGGAGATTGTAAAGAATGGCTCGTTACATTGGTCCAAAATGCAAACTCGCTCGTCGCGAAGGCACCGATCTCTTCCTGAAGAGCGGCGTGCGCGCGATCGAATCGAAGTGCAACATTGAAGCAGCACCTGGTATCCACGGCCAACGCCGCGGTCGCCAGTCCGATTACGGCACCCAACTGCGTGAAAAGCAGAAGGTCCGTCGTATCTACGGCGTTCTCGAGCGTCAATTCAGCGGCTACTACAAAGAAGCTGCTGGCAAGAAAGGCGCAACTGGCGAAAACCTGTTGCAGCTGCTCGAATGCCGTCTGGACAACGTTGTATACCGTATGGGCTTTGGTTCGACTCGTGCCGAATCCCGTCAGCTGGTATCGCACAAATCCGTCAGCGTTAACGGTCAGACCGTAAACGTTCCGTCCTACCAGGTTCGTGCTGGTGACGTAGTCGCGATTCGCGAGAAAGCAAAGAACCAACTTCGCATTGTCCAAGCTCTCGATCTGTGTGCCCAACGTGGCCGCGTAGAATGGGTAGAAGTAGACACTGAGAAGAAGTCGGGCGTTTTCAAGAACGTTCCTGCTCGCAGTGATCTGTCCGCCGACATCAACGAAAGCCTGATTGTCGAGCTCTACTCCAAGTAAGGGCTAGAAAATAGGTGCATCCATGCAGATTTCGGTAAATGAGTTCCTGACACCCCGCCATATTGATGTGCAGGTTGTCAGTCCAACCCGCGCCAAGATCACTCTCGAGCCTCTCGAGCGTGGTTTTGGCCACACCCTGGGCAACGCGCTGCGCCGCATCCTGTTGTCCTCAATGCCCGGCTGTGCAGTAGTCGAGGCCGAGATTGACGGTGTGCTCCACGAGTACAGCGCCATCGAAGGTGTACAGGAAGACGTAATTGAAATCCTGTTGAACCTTAAAGGTCTGGCTATCAAGCTGCACGGCCGTGACGAAGTTACGCTGACCTTGTCGAAGAAGGGTTCGGGGGTGGTTACCGCTGCCGATATTCAGCTGGATCATGATGTCGAGATCGTTAATCCCGATCACGTAATCGCTAACCTGGCGTCTAACGGCGCCCTGAACATGAAGCTAGTAGTAGCTCGTGGTCGTGGTTATGAACCGGCCGACTCGCGTCAGAGCGATGAAGACGAAAGCCGCAGCATCGGTCGCTTGCAGCTTGACTCTTCGTTCAGCCCGGTTCGCCGTATCGCATACGTGGTGGAAAACGCCCGTGTCGAGCAGCGTACTAACCTGGACAAGCTGGTTATTGATCTGGAAACCAACGGTACTCTGGATCCTGAAGAGGCTATCCGCCGCGCTGCAACCATTCTGCAACAGCAGTTGGCTGCGTTCGTCGACCTCAAAGGTGACAGCGAACCAGTGGTAATCGAGCAAGAAGACGAGATCGATCCGATCCTGCTTCGCCCGGTTGACGATCTGGAACTGACTGTACGTTCGGCTAACTGCCTTAAGGCGGAAAACATTTACTACATCGGCGACCTGATTCAGCGTACCGAAGTAGAACTGTTGAAGACTCCGAACCTTGGCAAGAAATCCTTGACTGAAATCAAGGACGTTCTGGCCTCCCGCGGTCTGTCCCTCGGCATGCGCCTCGACAACTGGCCGCCTGCAAGTCTTAAGAAGGACGACAAGGCGACTGCCTGATCGTCGTAATCACCGAACGTTGTGTTTGGTAAGGAATGAACCATGCGTCATCGTAAAAGTGGTCGTCACCTGAGCCGCACCAGCTCGCACCGCAAGGCCATGTTTCAAAACATGGCGGTGTCGCTGTTCGAGCACGAGCTGATCAAAACTACACTGCCAAAAGCTAAAGAACTGCGTCGCGTTGCTGAGCCGCTGATCACTTTGGCCAAGACAGACAGCCTGGCTAACCGCCGTCTGGCTTTCGACCGTACTCGTTCGAAAGCTATCGTTGGTAAGCTCTTCAACGACCTGGGCAAGCGTTACGCTACCCGTGAGGGTGGCTACCTGCGCATCCTCAAGTGCGGTTTCCGCGCTGGCGACAACGCGCCTATGGCGTACGTCGAGTTGGTTGATCGTGCTGTCGGCGGTGAAGCTGTATCCGCTGAGTAAGACGTCAGTCTGAAACGAAGAACCGGGCCTAGTGCCCGGTTTTTTGTGCCTGTAAGAAATGCGCTCTACGTACAAGCTTCAAACCTTTTCCTGTCTGCACTATATGCGTGGGTTGATTATTAGTATTTTTCTATCGATGTCTGCAGATTAATGAATTTGTGACTGCCATATTGATGATTAATACTCCCCCCAGGCCGATTAGCCGGCAGTTCCAAGACTGACACAGGAAGAGATCGCATGAGCCAGAATAAAACGCTTACCACCGCCAGTGGCGCGCCCGTCGCCGACAACCAGAATTCCCGTTCCGCTGGTCCTCGTGGCCCGCTGCTGCTCGATGACTTTCACCTGATCGAGAAGCTTGCCCACTTCAACCGTGAAAACATCCCGGAGCGCCGCGTACACGCGAAAGGCTCGGGTGCTTACGGTACGTTCACCGTTACCCACGATATTACCCAATACACCAGTGCCAAGCTGTTTGAGTCCGTTGGCAAGCAAACCCCGACCTTTCTGCGTTTCTCCACAGTGGGCGGCGAGCGCGGCTCAGCAGATACCGAGCGCGATCCGCGTGGTTTTGCGCTGAAGTTCTACACCGAGGAAGGCAACTGGGACATCGTTGGCAACAACACGCCAGTGTTCTTCATCCGTGATCCGTTGAAGTTCCCGGACTTTATCCACACCCAAAAACGTTTGCCGCAAAGCAACCTGAAAAGCGCACAGATGATGTGGGACTTCTGGTCGCACTCGCCTGAGGCGTTGCACCAGGTCACCATCCTGTTCTCGGATCGCGGCATCCCTGATGGCTATCGTCACATGCACGGTTTTGGCAGCCACACCTACAGCCTGATCAGCGCCAAAGGCGAGCGTCACTGGGTTAAATGGCACTACAAGACCAAACAGGGCATCAAGAACCTGGCGCCGGCAGAAGCTGCGCGCCTGGCAGGTACTGACCCGGATTACGCTCAACGCGACCTGTTCGGTGCAATCGAACGCGGTGACTTTCCGAAATGGCGGGTATGTATCCAGATCATGACCGAGGCCCAGGCCGCGGCGCATTACGAGAACCCGTTCGACGTGACCAAGACCTGGTCGCAGAAGGAATTCCCGCTGATCGAAGTCGGTGAGCTTGAGCTCAATCGAAACCCGCAGAACTACTTCGCTGAAGTCGAGCAAGCGGCGTTTGGCCCGAGCAACATGGTGCCGGGTGTGGGTTTGTCGCCAGACCGTATGCTGCAAGGTCGAGTGTTTGCCTACGCCGATGCCCACCGCTACCGTGTTGGCACCAATCACCAGCAGTTACCGGTGAATGCGCCGCGCAGCCCGGTCAACAGCTATCAGCGCGACGGCTCCATGGCATTTGGCAGCAACGGTGGCAGTACACCGAACTACGAGCCTAACAGCTACGCCGGTGCACCGAAGCAAGCTCCACAATACGCAGAGCCAGCACTGGCCCTGAACGGCGCGGCCGATCGTTACGATCACCGGGAAGATACGGATTACTACAGCCACGCCGGTGCGTTGTTCCGCTTGATGAGCGATGAGCAGAAAACCCTGCTGATCAACAACATTGCCGGTGCTATGTCGGGCGTTTCCAGTGATGTGGTTCAGCGTCAGCTGCAGCACTTCTACAAGGCAGATGCTGCTTACGGAGAAGGCATCGCAAAGGCCTTGGGTGTACAGCTTAACTAAGTCTAAACGATAAGCAGAACCGCCCTCATTTGGGCGGTTTTTGCGTTATTTAAGCTAGTTTTCTCGGAGTATCTTCGCTTTTATCGCGCTATTCGAGTGACCTATCAGTCCGCTTGGTTCAAACTACAGCCTTTCAAGCAGGGAGATGTAGGGCGATGCAAGGCCACCCAGACGTAATCGATTACCTCAACACGTTGCTCACCGGCGAACTGGCAGCGCGTGATCAATATTTCATCCATTCGCGGATGTATGAGGACTGGGGCTTTACCGAGCTCTACGAGCGCATCAATCACGAGATGGAAGAAGAGGCCCAGCACGCCGATGCGCTGATGCGCCGAATCCTCATGCTGGAAGGCACGCCACGCATGCGTCCGGACGATCTGGACGTTGGCACCACGGTGCCTGAGATGCTCGCTGCCGACTTGCGCCTGGAATATAAAGTTCGTGCCGCGCTCTGCAAAGGCATCGAACTCTGCGAGTTGCACAAGGATTACGTCAGTCGCGAGATCCTGCGGGTTCAATTGGCTGACACCGAAGAAGATCACACGTACTGGCTGGAGAAGCAGTTGGGTCTGATCAAACTGGTCGGCCTGGAAAACTACCTGCAATCGCAGTTCTGATGCTATGCCTGACTTGTAGGAGCACGGCTTGCCGGCGATGGCGTCCTTGAAATCGCCATCGCGAGCAAGCTTGGCTCCTACAAGTCAGGTACAAAAAAGCCCCGGTCACTGATGAAGTGGCCGGGGCTTTTTCATGTGCGGACGTTAAGCCCGGTCGCGCTCCAGGAGCGGCTTGAGGTAGAAACCGGTATGCGACTGCTTCATCTCGGCGACTTCCTCCGGTGTACCCACGGCAATGATCTGCCCGCCCTTGGAACCACCTTCCGGCCCAAGGTCCACCAGCCAGTCAGCTGTCTTGATCACGTCCAGGTTGTGCTCGATCACCACCACGGTGTTGCCGTGATCGCGCAGGCGATGGAGCACATCAAGCAGCTGCTGGATATCCGCGAAGTGCAGGCCGGTGGTCGGCTCGTCGAGGATGTAGAGGGTTTTGCCGGTATCGCGCTTGGACAACTCGCGGGACAGTTTCACCCGCTGGGCTTCACCGCCCGACAGGGTGGTCGCCGATTGCCCCAGCTTGATGTATGACAGGCCCACATCCATCAACGTCTGTAGCTTGCGCGCCAGCGCCGGAACCGCATCGAAAAACACCCGGGCTTCTTCGATGGTCATTTCCAGGGTTTCGTGGATGCTCTTGCCCTTGTACTTGATCTCCAGGGTTTCGCGGTTGTAGCGCTTGCTCTTGCAGACGTCGCACGGGACATAGATGTCCGGCAGAAAGTGCATTTCCACCTTGATCAGGCCATCGCCCTGACAGGCCTCGCAACGTCCGCCTTTCACGTTGAAGGAGAAACGTCCCGGACCATAGCCGCGTGAGCGCGATTCCGGCACGCCGGCAAACAATTCACGGATCGGTGTGAACAGCCCGGTGTAGGTCGCCGGGTTGGAGCGCGGCGTACGGCCGATCGGGCTTTGGTCGATGTCGACGACTTTGTCCAGATGCTCAAGGCCCTTGATGCTGTCGTGGGCAGCGGCTTCCAGGGTGGTTGCACCATTCAGTGCAGTCGCGCTGAGCGGGAACAGGGTGTTGTTGATCAGTGTCGACTTGCCGGAGCCGGACACGCCGGTCACGCAGGTCAGCAAGCCAATCGGAATCTCCAGGTCGACGTCGCGCAAGTTGTTGCCCCGGGCGCCCTTGAGCGACAACGAGAGCTTCTTGTTGCGTGCTGTGCGTTTGGCCGGGACTTCGATTTTCACGCGGCCGGACAGGTATTTACCCGTCAGCGAATCAGGGTGCGCCATGACCTCGGCGGGTGTGCCTTCAGCGACGATATGTCCGCCATGCACACCGGCACCCGGGCCGATGTCCACTACATAGTCGGCCAGACGAATCGCATCTTCGTCGTGCTCGACCACGATCACCGTGTTGCCGATATCGCGCAGATGCTTGAGCGTTCCCAGCAGTCGATCGTTGTCGCGCTGGTGCAAGCCAATCGACGGTTCGTCGAGAATGTACAGCACGCCCACCAGGCCGGCGCCGATCTGGCTGGCCAGACGAATACGTTGTGCTTCACCGCCAGACAGCGTGTCGGCACTGCGGTCCAGCGACAGATAGTCGAGACCGACGTTGACCAGGAACTGCAAGCGCTCGCGGATTTCCTTGAGAATCTTGTCGGCAATTTCGCCGCGTCGACCGGTCAGTTTCAGCGTGCCGAAGTAATCGGACGCATCGCCGATCGGCAGGTTGGTCACCGCCGGCAGTGTCTTCTCGCCGACCCACACATGCCGCGCTTCACGGCGCAGGCGAGTACCGCGGCAATCCGGGCAAGGCTGGGTGCTGAGGAACTTGGCCAGTTCTTCGCGCACCGAAGCGGACTCGGTTTCGCGGTAGCGACGGTCCAGGTTCGGCACGATGCCTTCGAACGGGTGCGAGCGTTTGACGATGTCGCCACGGTCGTTCAAATATTTGAAATCGACGTTCTGCGTGCCGCTGCCGTGCAGGATGACCTTCTGCTGATCGGCTGGCAGCTGGTTGAACGGCACTTCCAGGCTGAAGCCGTAATGCGAAGCCAGTGAACCGAGCATCTGGAAGTAGTAGACGTTACGCCTGTCCCAGCCGCGAATCGCCCCTTCAGCCAGGGTCAGCTCGCCATTGACCAGGCGCTTGATGTCGAAGAACTGCTTAACCCCCAAGCCGTCGCAGGTCGGGCAGGCGCCTGCTGGATTGTTGAAGGAGAACAGCTTGGGTTCCAGTTCGCTGATCGCATGGCCGCAGATCGGGCAGGCGAAGCGTGCGGAGAAGATCATTTCTTCGCCCGGCTCGTCGTCCATCGGCGCGACCAGCGCAATTCCGTCGGCCAGTTTCAGCGCCGTTTCGAACGACTCGGCCAGCCGCTGTTGCAGATCGGCGCGGACCTTGAAGCGGTCGACCACGACATCGATCGAGTGCTTCTTCTGTTTATCCAGCTTCGGCAGTTCGTCCAGCTCGAAGAGCTTGCCGTTGACCCGGGCCCGGACAAAGCCCTGGGCGCGCAGTTCTTCGAAGACCGAAAGGTGTTCGCCCTTGCGCTCGCGGATCACCGGCGCGAGCAGCATCAACTTGCTGCCTTCGGGCTCGGCGAGGACCAGGTCGACCATCTGGCTGACGGTCTGCGCTTCCAGCGGAATGTCGTGATCCGGGCAGCGCGGAATACCCACGCGAGCATAAAGCAGGCGCAGGTAGTCGTAGATTTCGGTGATGGTGCCGACTGTCGAGCGCGGGTTGTGCGAGGTCGACTTCTGTTCGATGGAGATGGCTGGCGACAGACCTTCGATGGTGTCGACGTCAGGCTTTTCCATCATCGACAGGAACTGCCGGGCATAGGCCGACAGCGACTCGACATAACGTCGCTGGCCCTCGGCGTACAGCGTGTCGAATGCCAGGGAAGACTTGCCGGACCCGGACAAACCGGTGATGACGATCAGTTTGTCCCGCGGCAGGGTCAGGTCGATGTTCTTCAGGTTGTGGGTTCGAGCCCCACGAATCAGGATCTTGTCCAAGGTGGCCTCGCTTGGCGGGCGTCGAAAACGTAGGAGTATACGGGCAAATACTGGATGGATGCACACTATCAAATGACGCTTGCTGAACGGCGCCTGACAACGGCGCGAGGCAGGCTCGCGACAAAGCGTCGCCCTATACCCCGTCAACCGATGGGACTGGTAGAATCGCCGCCGGTTCACATGAGGTTATTCCATGCACGATCCCCACAGCGAACGCATGAGTGGTGGCGAGACCCGCGCAGCAAGCGGTCTGGCCCTGGTGTTCGCCTTCCGTATGCTTGGCATGTTTATGGTGTTGCCGGTGTTGGCGACCTATGGAATGGATCTCGCAGGAGCGACTCCGGCGCTCATCGGTCTGGCGATTGGCGCTTACGGCCTGACTCAGGCGATTTTTCAGATTCCGTTCGGGATCATTTCCGACCGTATCGGCCGCCGCCCGGTGATTTACCTGGGGCTGATCGTCTTCGCCCTCGGTAGCGTTTTGGCCGCCAATGCCGATTCGATCTGGGGTGTGATCGCCGGACGAATCCTGCAAGGCGCCGGGGCGATTTCCGCGGCGGTCATGGCCTTGCTGTCGGACCTGACCCGCGAACAGCACCGCACCAAAGCCATGGCCATGATCGGCATGACTATCGGTCTGTCGTTCGCCGTGGCCATGGTGGTCGGGCCGCTGCTGACCCGCGCCTTTGGTCTGTCCGGCTTGTTCCTGGCGACGGGCGGCATGGCGCTGTTTGGCATCGTGATCGTGATGTTCATGGTGCCGCGTGCCACCAGCCCGTTGCATCACCGCGAATCCGGCGTTGCCCGTCAGGCGCTGATCCCGACGCTCAAGCATCCGGACCTGCTGCGCCTGGACCTGGGCATTTTTGTGTTGCACGCGATGTTGATGTCGAGCTTCGTCGCGTTGCCATTGGCGCTGGTCGAAAAAGCCGGATTGCCCAAGGAGCAGCACTGGTGGGTGTACCTGACCGCGCTGCTGATTTCGTTCTTCGCCATGATCCCGTTCATTATCTACGGCGAGAAGAAACGCAAAATGAAACGAGTTTTACTCGGTGCGGTCAGTACGCTGATGCTCACTGAGCTATTCTTCTGGCAGTTCGGCGACAGCTTGCGGGCTTTGGTGATTGGTACGGTGGTGTTCTTCACCGCGTTCAATCTGCTCGAAGCTTCGTTGCCGTCGCTGATCAGCAAGGTTTCACCGGCAGGCGGCAAGGGCACGGCGATGGGGGTTTATTCCACCAGTCAGTTCCTCGGTTCGGCACTGGGCGGGATCATGGGCGGCTGGATGTTCCAGCATGGCGGTCTGTCGGCTGTGTTCCTTGGATGCGCAGGACTGGCTGCCCTCTGGTTGGCCTTTGCTGTTACCATGCGTGAACCTCCCTATGTGACGAGCCTGCGCTTGCCGTTATCGCCCGAAGCGATCCGCGAAGCTGGTTTGGTCGAGCGCCTGCTGGCCGTCGTTGGGGTAACAGATGCAGTGGTGGTTGCTGATGAAGCGGCCATTTACATCAAATTGGACACCGAACTATTGGATCGCACGACCCTCGAGAGCCTGGTCAACAACCCGGCCCCGACTGCGTGCGAAGCCTAGGAGAACGTTATGGCCCGTGGGGTTAACAAAGTCATATTGGTCGGCACTTGCGGCCAGGATCCCGAAGTTCGCTACTTGCCTAACGGTAACGCCGTGACCAACCTGAGTCTGGCGACCAGCGAACAATGGACCGACAAGCAAACCGGCCAGAAAGTCGAAAAGACCGAATGGCACCGTGTATCGATGTTTGGCAAGGTTGCGGAAATCGCCGGTGAATACCTGCGTAAAGGTTCGCAGGTCTACATCGAAGGCAAGCTGCAAACCCGCGAGTGGGAAAAAGACGGTATCAAGCGTTACACCACTGAAATCGTGGTCGACATGCAGGGCACCATGCAGCTGCTGGGCGGCCGTCCACAGGGCGACCAACAGGGCCAGGGCGGCGGTAACAACTACCAGCAATCCGCTCCGCGTCAGCAAGCTCCGCGTCCGCAGCAGTCGGCTCCGCAACAGCGTTCGGCTCCGGCACCACAGCAGGCCGCACCGCAGCCAGCTCCGGATTTCGACAGCTTTGATGACGATATTCCGTTCTGATCATCAGATCCGCCGGATATAGACAAAAGGCCCGCAGCTAACGCTACGGGCCTTTTTCTTTGGGCGCTTTCCGGGGGATAAGTCGTTCAGTCGAGTATCAGGTGCGGCAGGAAGCGGCTTGAGTCTTTGGTGATCAAACTGTTGTCCTCGCGCACGCCGATGCCGGCCGCCTGATCGCCGATCACCCAGGAGCCGATCAGCGTGTAGCTGTCGCCGAACTTCGGCAGCGGGGCGAACTCCTGGAGGATGAACGGCGCGTCGGTGTACGGCCCGTCTTCCTTTACGACCAGACCATCCGGGGTCTGCAGCTCGATGTTGGCGCCTTCGCGGGAGAAGAACGGCTTGCGTACCCAGCCTTTCGGCACCGGTTTGCCAGGCTCGGGATCCAGGTGGGTGGCAAGCAGGTTCGGGTGCCCTTTATTGAACTCCCACAGCAAAGGGAGGATGCCTTTGTTCGAGATGATCGATTTCCAGGCGGGCTCGAAAAACTGCGTGTCACTCTGGGCGATGGCTTCACCAAACGGCTCGTGGAAAATGAATTCCCAGGCGTGCAGTTTGAACAGGTGAGGAATCCAGCGTTCTTCGAGATCGACGAAGCGTCCTTCGCTGTTGAGGCCGATGTCTTCGATATCGATGTGGCGTGACTCGATCCCGACTTTTTCCGCGATCAGCCGCAAGTAGTCGGTAGTGCCTTTGTCTTCGACCGAGGCTTTCATCGAGGCGAAGTAGAAAGGCAGTTTGATCTGCAGCTGCGCAAAGGCCTGGTGCAGCTTGGTGTCGATGCTGTTGAACTGATCGGCATGGCTGGGCAGCAAGCCGCGTTCGATGCATTGCTCCAGCCAGCCCCACTGGAACGCCGAGGCCTCGTACAAACTGGTGGGCGTGTCGTAGTTGAGTTCCAGCAATTTGGCGGGGCCGCTGCCGTTGTAGGAGAAGTCCAGGCGACCGTAAAGGTGCGGATGGCCTTCACGCCATGAAGTACGAATCATGTCGAAGAAGGGCGCCGGAATGCTCAGGCGCTCCAGCAGCTCTTCGCTCTGCACCACCCGATCGACCAGGTCCATGCACATCTCATGGAGCTCGGTAGTCGGGTCTTCGAGATCGTTCTCGATCTGCTTGAGCGTGAATTGGTAATACGCGCTCTCGTCCCAGTAGGGCTCGTCGTCGATGGTGTGAAACATGAAACCGAGGTTTTCGGCGGTCTGCTTCCAGTCGTGACGTTCCTGGCAGAGGATTTTCTTCATGGCGCTCGCTCCTTAACTGCTCGATCGACCGGAACTGCTCGAGCCACCCCAGCCGCTGCGGGCGCTGGCTTGGCTGCCAAAGCCGCCCCGGGAAGTGGACGATGCCACCGAGATTGGCTTGGAACTGCTCGACTTGAACGTAGAGCTGCTGTAGCCGCTACCGTATTTCGCCTGCTCGGACTTGGTGAAACTCGAGCCGGTGGCGATGCGCTGGCTGAGCGTCGACGATGAGTAATCGCCACGTGAGTCGCGGTAGCGGTAAACCGGTTCGGAGTTGTAGCTGCCCCGGTTGCTGTTCAACATGTTGCTGATCAGCATGCCGGCTAGAAGGCCGTTGACCATTCCTCCTGAACCGCCTGAGCTCGCCTCGGAGGCGGGCAGTTGTGCTTTGGCGGCGTCCAGCTGGGTCTGGGTGACTTCGCCATTGGCTGCCAGCTCGAAGCCGCCGAGTTTTGGAATGAACTTGCCGGTGGAGTCCTGTTGGCACCAGTCAGCGACAAAGTCGGCGTCGCAATCGGCCTGGCTGTCATACAGCGGCGCAATGCGACGGTGTTCGGTGAGGGCGGTCATGTAGGCGTTGGAGCAGACACTCACCGGAAGCTTTTGATCCACGCACTGCTGCACGGATTGAAAGTTGAACTTCTGATTCACTGTGTAGGTTTTTTCTGTCGGCCCGCAACCGGATATTGCGACGGCGACCGATGCCGCCAGGGACAGTTGAACGTACTTGCTTCGTTTCATCATTGCCTCCGTGGCGCGATCAGTTCTGCGAAGGGGTCATGCACGCAGCATTGAGCAGGCCAACGCTGATGGCGACGGCTGCGACGTAGATGGCGGCAGCGATTTCGCCATTACGGATGCGTTCGGAGGTGCCTTTAAGCACCAGGCTGGTCATCAGGAACGCCAACAGTTGCACCACTGCGGCAATCAGTGCCCACACGGCGAAGTCCAGCAGGTTGACCGAGTAGGCAATCACATTGCTCGCCGGGATCGCGAAACCGATGATGGCGCCGGACAGGGCGATGGCGGCCGCGGTGTTGCCGGAGCGAATCAGTTCGAACTCTTTGTGCGGCGTGATGCGGGTGTAGACGAACTGGAAAATCGCGAACAGCAGGGCGGCACCGATGATGTACGAAACAAATCCCAGGACGGCGGCTTTGTTCAGCGAGACGGAGAGTGCTTCTAGCATGGGCTGTTCCTTTTTAAAGAGTAGTGAGGTCGGTGGTGTACAGCGAGATACCCAGTGAGGTGCTCAAGCTGATGCTGCCTTCGGCGTCTTCTTCGACCGAGAACAGCAGGAATTCGCGGCGGTCGGTCAAACCGGTCTCGCGGGCGTAGAGCATCGAGCGATGTTCCACGACGTAGGACTGATCCGGATTGCTGACCTGCTCAGTGAAGGCCACCAGCTCGGTCTGCCCGGCCTCGGTGCCCCATTCGCGGCTGTATTCGACGCCGTCATGGGTGTAGGTCGGCAGGCCGATCAGGCTGTCCGGCCCCGCGAGCCTGCGCAGTTCGGATTCACTGTTGAGGGTGACGTAGCTCTGGTAGTTGAACAGGATCACCGACTCGACCTGGCCAGCGACGGCGCCAGTGGTATGAACCTGCAGCCAGAAGTCTTCATCGTCCATGTAGTAGCGCGAAAGCCAGGTCGACTGGCCGAGGTCAACAGTGCCGACGCTCCAGATCTGCTGGGTGCCGGGAATGACCACGCTGGTTTTTTCGTCAAGCAACAGCTTGAGGGTAGTGTCGAACACCAGCGCTTTGCCCTGGCCGAGCCCGAGGGGGCCGGCAACCGGTGCGCTGTCCTTGGGTGTCGGGGCCTCAAGGCCCATCAGCTGTTTAAACCATCCCATGGGTGATTTCCTTTAGGCGGGTGGAAGGGGTATTGATCGAAGGCTGTTGTGGGCCCTTGGCGCGATGGCCGATGAGGAGCGCCAACTCGCCCAGGCTGGCGCTGGCGCTGGCAACGCGTACGCGCAAGGCGATGGCAAGGCCGCCCCGTCCAGACGTGTGGAAGAGCGACACTGCGTACATGCGTAAAAAGAGGAATGTCGACATTCGTCCCTGGCTCCCTGGGGTGACGCGTCCTTGACGAATAAACCCGCTGCGGACGTTTTTGGTGCCTGCGTGTTTACCGGGCTGCATTAGACCTGCTGCGCGGCCTGGAGAGAAGTAGCCGGGCTGCAATAAAACCGGCGAATGCGCCGCCAATATGCCCTTCGAATGAGGTGCCCTGGCGCGGAATAAAGCCGAAAATCAGGCTTGCGTAGAGGAGGGCGACAATGCTGGCGATCAGAACGTTGCTCCAGCTGCGGTGGAACCAGGCACGCGCCAGAAGGTACGCCCAGAGGCCAAAGACCCAGGCGCTGGCGCCCACATGAACGCCGTTGAAACCGAACAGCCAGACCAGCGAGCCGCCGAACAGAATGATGATTGCGCTGACGGCCGCAAAGCGTTTGAAGCCCTCGGCGATCACCAGGGTTCCCAGCACCAGGAACGGCACCAGGTTGGCGATCAAGTGCGCGAAGGATATGTGCAGAAACGGTGAGGTCACAATTCCGACGAGGCCGTGGGCGGTTCGGGGGACCAGGCCGAATATCGTCAGGCTGTAGCCTGTCAGTACGTTCAGCAGGTGGATCGCGACCATCAGCATGGCCAGGCCTGCGATGATCTTGAAGCCGCTTACCCTGTCCATACTTGTCCTCGAATCAACAAAAAGAAGGGCACGTCGGTGCCCTTGCTTCTGAGTGCTTGCGTAAGCCGGTTACTCGGCCGATTGTTTTTTCAGGCGGTCCAGAATCGAGTTCGCACTGCCCTGGTCCGGTGTGATGCCGGCTTCGCGCAGCTTGCGCTCCAGGTCGTTGCCGGTGGACGCGTCCGCCAGTTCGTCGCTCGCTTCCAGCTCGGCAGCACGTTGTTCCTGCTTGGCCTGCAGACGATTCAAGGTGCCGACGGCGGTTTCCAGTTTGCCGTTGGCGCCGCCGCTGGCGATGGAGGCGCTGACCTGCGCTTTCTGTACGCTTTCACGGGCCTTGGCCATGTCCACTTGTTGGCGCAGGCTCTTGATGCGGGCTTCGGCCTTGGTGATGTCCTTGCGCATTTTGTCGGCGTAGGCACCGAACTCGGTGGTTTGCTTCTGTTCGGCGTCGTGTTCGTTGGTCAGGGTCGAAATGGCTTCGGCCACTTCCAGAGCCAGGTCTTCACGGTTGGCCTGGAGCGCGGCCATGGCCTTGGATTCCAGGTCCTTGATCTTGGCGTTGTACTGCGCCACGCGCTCGGCCGAGAGTTTGTGCTTGGCCATGATGGTGACCAGTTCGCGCTTGGCGTTTGCCAGAGCGCTGTCGGCGTCGCGGATTTCCTGATCGAGGATGCGCAGGGCCTGTTGGTCGGCGATGGCTTCGCCGACTTCGCTGGCACCGCCACGCAGTGCGGTGAACAACTTGCTCCAGATCGATTGGTTTTGCATGCGTCGGTACTCCCGAAAATTAGTTGAAGAAGCTTTCGAAGGCTTCGCTGGCGCGCTGAACGTTGTCGACGAGCGTTTTGATTTCGGTCACGACGTTGGTCAGGCTGGACTCGGAACTGAGCGCACCGAACATGTTGTAGACGGTCTGGCCGTTGGGCATGGATTCGATACCGATCGACGACAGCGGGAACATTTCCCGGCTGCGCAGCACGGCATCGTTGAAACGCTGCACGTCCTTGATGGATTCGAGATCGACCAGCACCGTGTCGACGATGATTTGCTCGCCGACGACAGCGATGTAAATCGGCAGCCCGCCAAACTCGTTCATTTCAAGCTTGATGCTCTGCTCGGAGCCTTGAATCAACGTCAGGGTGATTTCGTTGGATACCACCTCATCAAGGGCCTGCAGGGCGCTGAAGAGGCGATCGATGTTCCAGTTGTTACCTGCGCTCATGTAATCCTCCAACATGAATGAACCAGCCAGGATCGGCTGGCGTAGCTGTTTCTCCATTTGCTTGAGCAGGCTCCGGTTTTCGGGAAGCACCCAAGTTTCATGTTTCACATAGCCGGCGGCGCTAAGTCCTCCGCGCATCTGCTTCATATAGAAGCTCGATGGTTTTTTCGCGGAGGGTTTCGAGCGCTCTCCCTGGCTGCTCGCGGGTGTTGTGTCTGAGGCTGCTGGAGAGCGACGTTTCATTGCAGTGGCTCCGCTTTATTTTGTATCACGCGTGAGAACACTACAGATAAACTCAGGCACTCTCAACAACTCACGCGTGAGATTTTTAATCGACTGATTTTCATCACGAAAAAAGGCCCGTAGCGTGTCAGCGCTACGGGCCTTCGGGTTTTGATGGAGACAGATTCAGTGACTGGTCGTCAGGAAGTCATCGGTGGACACCACCGTTGCATAGGCAAATCCCAGGGCCGACATGAAGGCCGCGTGTACCTGGGCCGCCGGAACGATAACCCCGTTGAACTCCAGGTCACGGGTGGCGCAGGCGTCGTAGATCACTGTGACGCCGTAGCCAAGATCGGCCGCGGCACGTGCGGCGCCATCGATGCACATGTGGCTCATGCTGCCGACGATCACCAGGTTGTCGATGCCGTGTTGGTCAAGGATCACCTCCAGTTCGGTTTCGCGGAACGCGTTGACGAAGTGTTTGAGCACCACCGGTTCATGGCTGCGGTTGCGGACTTTTTGGTGCAGCTGCGCACCCTCCGAGCCCGGTGTGAAAAACGGCGCGGTGTCAGAGGTGAATTCGTGGCGGATATGCACCACCTGATCACCGGCATCACGGAAGACCTGGATCACCCGCGCGGCATTGTCGGCAGCCGCGTCGGCGCCGACCAGCGGCCATTTGCCTTGAGGGAAGTAGTCATTCTGGATATCGACTACGATGAGCGCTTGCTTGGCCATGGGGGTTTCCTCGGAAGGGTTGGTGTGGAACGAAGTATTGGGTTTCGCCGGCCGTTCGAGGATTGGCCGCACCGACAATAGAAGGGGGAAAACTGACAATGGGCGTAGAACGCGCAGTCGCCGAGTTGGGCGTGCTGATCTATCCCGACGCGCAGATGGCGGCGGTGCATGGTTTGACGGATTTGTTCGGTGTCGCGAATCGCATTGCCGCCGAGCATCAGAGCGTGCAACTGCCATTGTTGCGAGTCAGCCACTGGCAGGCGGATGCGGAGCATGCGCCCCAACGCATTTACGACAGTCATCCCGCTGCTGACGGCGCACTGATAGCGCTGTTGATCCCGCCCTCGATTGGCGGCTTTTCCGAAGGTCAGGCATCGCCTGCGCTTATTCAGTGGATTCGCCAGCAACACGCGGCCGGCGCGACCCTTGGCGGGGTGTGCGTGGGGTCTATTCTGTTGGCCGAAAGCGGTCTGCTCGACGGTCGCCGGGCCACCACTCACTGGACCTCGGCGAAAAAATTCGCCGAGCGTTACCCGAAGGTCACGCTCAACGCCGACAAACCCATCGTCGACGACGGCGACCTGATCACCACTGGCGGATTAATGGCCTGGTCGGAGCTGGGCTTGCGGCTGGTCAATCGTCTGATGGGGCCGAGCATCGCCACCAGCACTGCGCGTTTTCTGGTGATCGAACACAGCGACAGTGCGAGCGAATGCGGGAGCAACTTCGCACCGATTCTGAGTCACGGCGATGCAGCGATTCTCAAGGTTCAGCACTGGTTGCAAGCCAACGGTGCGGTGGAGGTGTCGCTGAGCGCGATGTCGCAGCAGGCAGGGCTGGAAGAGCGGACATTCCTGCGGCGCTTTCGAGCTGCGACCGGTTTGAAACCGACCGAATACTGCCAGCACCTGCGAGTCGGCAAGGCCCGGGAAATGCTTGAGTTCACCAACGGCACCATCGATCACATCGCCTGGAACGTCGGCTACTCGGACCCGAGTGCGTTTCGCGCCACGTTCAAGAAAATCACCGGCCTGGCACCGAGTGACTATCGCGCACGATTCGGGGTGACGCCCCCCGCACGGCAATAAGCAACACAGCCCCTGCGTGAAGCGCACAAAAACGCAGCCCGAAGGCTGCGTTGGTTTGAAGGATCAGTGCCCGGCGACAATCTGTGCCGAACCCTGCACCGGCTCGGCATACACCGGGCCGAGGCGATCGAGACGACCGCTCCAGGCGGTCAGCGCCAACGCGACCAGCACCACCAGACCACCAATCCACGCAGTATGGATCAAGCCCATGTGGGCGACGATCAACCCGCCACCCCAGGCACCGCCAGCGATGCCGAGGTTGAAGGCGGCGATGTTCAGACCCGAAGCGACGTCCACCGCGTTCGGTGTGTGATGCTCAGCCTGACGCACCACATACACTTGCAGGCCAGGCACGTTGCCGAACGCCACGGCGCCCCAGACCAGTACGGTGGCCAGTGCCAGCCAAGGATTACCGGCGGTGAAGGTCAGTACGAACAGCACCGCGGCGAGCAGGGCGAATATCAGTTTCAGCGCGCTGATCGGGCCGCGTTTATCGGCCAGTTTGCCGCCCCAGATGTTGCCGATGGCCACCGAGACTCCGTAGACCAGCAGCACCAGGCTGACGGTGCTGGCGCTGAAGCCGGAAATATCCTGAAGAATCGGTGCCAGGAACGTGAAGGCGATAAACGAACCGCCGTAACCGACTGCCGTCATGGCGTACACCAGCAGCAAACGCGGTTGTTTCAGTACCTGCAATTGCTGCAACAACGACGCGGGTTTGCTGTGGGCGATGTTTTTTGGCACGTAGATCAGGCTGCCGATGAATGCAATCACACCCAGCGCCGACACGGCGAGGAAGGTCTCGCGCCAGCCGAAATGTTGACCGATAAAGGTCCCCAACGGCACGCCGGTCACCAGGGCCACGGTCAGGCCGGTGAACATGATGGCAATCGCGCTGGCGGCTTTTTCTTTCGGCACCAGGCTGGTGGCGATGGTCGAGCCAATCGAGAAGAACACCCCGTGGGCCAGGCCGGTGACGATTCGCGCAATGACCAGCGATTCGTAACTCGGGGCTTTCCAGGCCAACAGGTTGCCGAGGGTGAACAGCACCATCAGCGACAGCAGCAACAATTTGCGTGGGACCTTGCCAGTCAGGGCGGTGAGCACGGGCGCGCCAATGGCGACACCCAGCGCGTAAAGGCTGACCAGCAGGCCGGCCGACGGCAGGCTGACGCCAAGGTCGGCACCGATGGTGGGTAACAGGCCAACGATGACGAACTCGGTCGTCCCGATGGCAAAAGCGCTAAGGGTCAGCGCGAGCAAGGCAATGGGCATGGCTGCAACTCCGGTGGTTTGATTCAGGAGCGCAGTGTCGGGGTTGGGTTCTTGCGGAAAAATAGCGAGACGGGCATTTGATATTTGACCTTTAAGCAAAGATCAAAGTCGCGTAACCGAAAACCGCTTACAGGGTTCTGTATTGGGTCAGTTTTTTGTGCAGCTCAGCGGTATTGGGCTGATCCAGTTCGAGCCAGTAATGCTGCGTACCGGCGATTTCGGCGGCGGCCGGCAAACCATCGCGGTACACCAACCGGTTGCTGGCGAGGGCGGGGACTTTGTGCCCCGGCAGCAGAGTGCCGGCGAGGTTTAGCGGGTCGACGCCGCAAACACTGATCAGACTGCCGTCATGCGGGCGGCGACGCACTTCGCGCAGCAGCGGGATCGCTTCGGGCAGGGCGAATTGTTCGCCCGCCAGACCACTGACAAAACGTCCGCCGCGAATCTCTCCACGCGCCTCCAGTCGGTGAAAGGTGCGCAGCAATTCGCGCCAGCTCGGCAGCCACTCGGCCTCGCGTTCCAGCAGCCGCCAGAACACCACGCCGTAACGCCTGAGCAAGGTCAGGGCGATGTGTTCGAGGGTTTCGCTCGGGGTGCCACGGTTATCCACAACCGGCGGCATCGATTGACGGCGCAACAAGGCCCAGCGCCCGGCATCGTCCATTCCGCCGACAAACGCCCCGCGTCCCCGTCGGCTGCTGCGCGCCTGGCGTTTGCTGGCCGGTGTAATCAACGCACGCAGGCCGGCGAAGCTGTCGGCGTTGACCAGCCCGGCGCCGACCAGCTCCTGCAAGGCGATCTCCAGTTCACTGCGCAGCAGATGGGCTTCGTGCAGCAGTTCATCGAAAAACAACGCGCCATGTTGGCTCAGCGCTTGATGGACTTTCTGGGTTTTGGGCGACAGTTCGCTGACCTCCGGTGGCTCGGTCAGGCTGCTCCAGAGCGGGACCTGTGCCCGTGGCAACAACACAATCGGCGTGCTGCGCAGCGCTGCGCTAGTGGCTTTGTTGCGCACCGTCAGCCGGGTCCAGACCAGTTTCCCGCTGCGGCACAGCTCATCCAGCCACGTCGATGAATAGTTCTTGAGCCGCGCCGGCAGAAGATCGCTGTCCCAGGCAGACGCGGCTGCCGGGTAGCCTTCGAACTGACTGACAATCGCCGGCAACACCGCGCTGCCCTGGCCTTGGGTGGCTGGCGACAGATGCTGCCAGTCAAACAGAAAGCGCATGAAGTCCTGCAATGCCACGGGCTCGATTTCCCGCCGCAGGCGTTTGACCGTGTAACGATGAATGCGCGCCAGCAAATGCCGCTCGCACCATTCTTCCTGCGGGGCCGCCGGGCTGAAGCGCCCGCGCAACACGTAGCCTTCGCGCTCCAGTTGTGCCAGCGCTTGGGTGACTTGAGCCGTCGAAAGCCTCAGCGGTTGAGCAATCGCATGAATCGGCAACGGACCAAATGCGCTCAGGCGCGCGCGGATCAGTTCGACCAGTGCTTCATCGACGTCCCAGGGTTCATCGAAACCCGGCAAGGCTTGCAACGGCGGTAACAACGTGGCGTGTGGGTAGATCGCTTGCAGGCAGGTCAGGCGTTCCAGTGCCAGCCATAAAGAGTGCTCCGCATTGATTTGCAAACGACTGGCGCGACCACTGTCGGCCAGGGTCTGCAGCCAGTGCGACCACTGCGGATTGGCCAGCGCTTCGGCGTTGCTGATCGCGGCCAGGCTCATCAGCGCTTCATGCATTTCATCGGCGCTGGTAGGTTGCGGCCAGGCCTCATCGCGCACTGATTGAATGGCCTCGGCATCCAGCGCGCCGAGGTCATCGGTCGATTGCGGGTCGCTCCAGCGGCGGTTGAGCACCGCTTGAGTACGGCGTTCTTCCAGCGGCGCATCGTCGAGAAAGGTGTAGGGCCGGGCGCTGAGAATTTCTGCCGCCAGCGGCGAGGGCGCAGGCAAGTCGCGGCTGATCAAGCGCACTTCGCCGCGCTCCATGCGTCGCAACAGCGCCAGCCAGCCATCGCAGTCCATGGCTTCGTGCAGGCAATCGTCGAGGGTTTGCTCGACCAGCGGGTGATCGGGAATTTCGCGCTCGCCGACGAGGTTTTCCAGGCAGGCGATCTGGTCGGGAAACACGCTGGCGATCAGGTCTTCGCTTTTCATCCGCTGGATCTGCGGCGGCACTTTGCGTCCGCCGCTGTACCGCGGCAACGCGAGGGCGACGCCGGCGTTCCAGCGCCAGCGCACGCCGAATAGCGGCGCGTCGAGTACCGCTTGAATCAGGATCTGTTCGGCAGTGTTGCTGTGCAGATAACGCCAGACCTCGTCCAGCTCGAAGCTGTGGCTGGTGGACAGCGACAAGACGATGGCGTCTTCGCTGGCGGCAGCCTGCAATTCGAAGTTGAAGGTGCGGCAAAAACGCTTGCGCAAAGCCAGGCCCCAGGCACGGTTGATGCGGCTGCCGAACAGCGAGTGAATGATCAACTGAGTACCGCCGGACTCGTCGAAAAACCGCTCCATCAGCAGCGTGTTCTGAGACGGCAGGGCGCCGAGCGTCAGCCGGGCGCGGGCGAGGTAGTCCACCAGTTGTTCGGCGCTGGCGAGGTTCAGGCCGAGGGTCTCGGTCAGCCAGTCGATGCTCGGTTGCACATCGCCGGGCGTCGCGCTCAGCAGCTCATCAAGATGCGCGTGCAGGCGCGCCACGGCGAGCGACAATTCGGCACTGCGCCCTGGCGCTTCACCGAGCCAGAAGGGGATGGTCGGCGGCTGGCCCTGGGCGTCCTCGACGCGGATCTTGCCGGTTTCGACCCGCAAGATCCGGTACGAAGTGTTGCCCAACTGAAAGACGTCGCCAGCGATGCTTTCCACCGCGAAGTCTTCGTTGACGCTGCCGATGTTCAGCCCTTGTGGCTCCAGCAGCACGCTGTAATCGGCGTTGTCGGGAATCGTCCCGCCACTGGTCACCGCCGTCAGTTTGGCGCCGCGCCGGCCACGCAATGTGCGAGTCACCGCGTCGCGGTGCAGGTAGGCGCTGCGGATTCCCTGGCGGCCGTTATAGCCATCGGCGAGCATCTGCAGCAGCGCTTGATAGTGCGTTTCGTCGAGTTCGGTATAGGGCGATGCGCGGCGTACCATTTCGAGCAGGGCCCGCTCCTGCCATTCCTGGCAACTGACCTCGGCGACGATCTGCTGCGCCAGTACGTCCAGCGGCGCGTGGGGGATCAGCAAGGTGTCGAGTTCGCCCCTGCGCACACAGTCGAGCAGGGCGGCGCATTCGATCAGGTCGTCGCGGGTGGTGGCGAACAGGCGGCCCTTGGGTGTGCCGCCGACCTGGTGCCCGGAGCGTCCGACCCGTTGCAGAAACCCGGCGATCGAACGCGGCGAGGCGATCTGGCAGACCAGGTCGACGTCGCCGATGTCGATGCCCAGTTCCAGCGACGCGGTGGCGATCAATACTTGCAGGTCGCCACGCTTGAGCCGCTGTTCGGCATCGAGGCGAAACTCCTTGGCCAGGCTGCCGTGGTGGGCGGCGACGGCGTCTTTGCCCAAGCGCTCGCTAAGGTGACGGCTCAGGCGCTCGGCCAAGCGTCGGGTGTTGACGAAAATCAGCGTGGTCCGATGCTCGCGTGCCAGTGTGGCGATACGGTCGTAGACCAGCTCCCAGACATCGTTGGCCATCACCGCCGACAGCGGCACCGGCGGCACTTCGATGCCCAGGTCCCGCCGGCGGGCGTGGCCGATATCGATGATCTCGCAGGGGCGGCCGGTGCCCACCAGAAAACGCGAAACCGCTTCGATGGGTTTTTGCGTGGCAGACAGGCCGATGCGCATCAGCGGTTCCAGACACAAAGCCTGTAAACGCTCCAGGCTCAGGGCCAGGTGGCTGCCGCGCTTGCTGCCGGCGATGGCGTGGATTTCGTCGACGATCACTGTGCGGGTGCTGGCGAGCATGCGCCGGCCAGAGTCGGAGCCGAGCAGCACATACAGCGACTCCGGAGTGGTAACCAGAATGTGCGGCGCGCTTTTGCGCATCGCCGAGCGGTCCTTTTGCGGAGTGTCGCCAGTGCGCACGGCGGTGTTGATCTGTAGTTCGGGGAAGCCCAGTTGTCGCAGTTGCTCGGTGATACCGGCCAGCGGGGTTTGCAGGTTGATCTGAATGTCGTTGGACAGCGCCTTGAGGGGCGAGACGTAAACCACCAGGGTTTCGTCGGGTAATTCGCCACCGTGGGCCAGGCCTTGATGGACCAGATCGTCAATGACCGCAAGAAACGCCGTAAGGGTTTTGCCGGAGCCGGTCGGCGCGGCAACCAGCGTCGAACGGCGCTGGCGGATCAACGGCCACGCGCCGGCTTGCGCGGCGGTGACCGCTGGGAAGGTGCTGTTGAACCAGGCGCGGACGGCAGGGTGAAAGCCTGCCAAGGCGCTCTCGGCTGATACGGGGAGGTTCATGGGGTAATTTATGCGGCTGGGTGGCTGAAGATGCAAGTTTCTGTGGCTGATCGGTGACCCCCGTGGCGAGGGAGCTTGCTCCCGCTGGGCTGCGAAGCGGCCCCAAAACCTGCAATCGCGATTTGTCAGGCACACCGCATCGGCCCATTGCGACTGCTTCGCAGTCGAACGGGGGCAAGCCCTCTCGCCACAACAAGCCCGTTTACCCAAATGAGCGGGCGTCAAACCTGAGGATCTACACTTTACGAGTGACGGTTGCGCTTTAAACCCGCAAAATGCAACGATTCTGGCAATTCTCAACGGCAACGCCTGCGGGCTGTGCCGATAAAATCATCGTTCCAAACAGACTGGGCCTGCTGACTCTATGCGAATGCGCCTTATGTTACTGGGTGGCGGAAATGCCCTTGGGCAGGCGCTGATTCGCCTCGGTGCAGAGGAAGACATCGGTTTCCTCGCCCCCCGTCCACCGCAAGACGGCTGGGACGCCGCAAGCCTGACGCAGCTGCTCGACGACACTCGTCCCGACGCGCTGATCAATCTCGCCTACTACTTCGACTGGTTTCAGGCGGAGAGCGTGGCCGAGGCGCGCTTGGCTGCCCAGGAGCGGGCGGTCGAGCGGCTGGCCGAACTGTGCCAGCATCACAATATTGTCCTGGTGCAGCCTTCCAGCTATCGGGTATTCGATGGCTCGCGGGCGACGGCCTACAGCGAAAAAGACGAACCGGTGCCGCTGGGGCTGCGTGGCCAGGCCTTGTGGCGTATCGAGCAAAGCGTGCGCGCGACCTGCCCGCAACATGTGATGCTGCGGTTTGGCTGGCTGCTCGATGATAGTGTCGACGGCACCCTTGGGCGTTTCCTCGCGCGTGCCGAACTGCCTGAAGAGCTGCTGATGGCCGATGACCGGCGTGGCAACCCGACACCGGTGGACGATGCTGCGCGGGTGATCATTTCGGTGCTCAAGCAACTCGATTGCGCAGCGCCACTGTGGGGCACTTACCATTACGCCGGGCATGAGGCGACCACGCCGCTGGCGCTGGGGCAGGCGATCCTCGCCGAAGCGCGCAATCTGCACCCGCTGGCGATTGAAGCACCGACCGCGCAGGCTCACGCCGCACGGCCGGATGCCGCCGAAGAACCACAGCATGCGGTACTCGCCTGCAAGAAAATTCTGCACACCTTCGGGATCAAGCCACGCGCCTGGCGCGCAGCGCTCCCGAGCTTACTGGATAGGTTTTATCGTCATGGCTGATGGCCCTGTTTTGATCACCGGCGGTGCCGGTTTCATTGGTTCGCACCTTGCTGACGCCTTGCTCGCCAAGGGGCATTCGGTGCGCATCCTCGACGACCTGTCCACCGGTAAACGCAGCAACCTGCCACTGGACAATCCACGGGTCGAACTGATCGAAGGTGACGTTGCCGATGCTGCGCTGGTGGCAAAGGTGATGGTCGGTTGCAGCGCGGTGGCGCATTTGGCCGCCGTGGCGTCGGTCCAGGCGTCGGTGGATGATCCGGTGCGCACTCACCAGAGCAATTTCATCGGCACCTTGAACGTCTGCGAAGCGATGCGTCAGGCCGGCGTCAAGCGCGTGCTGTTCGCTTCAAGCGCAGCGGTCTACGGCAATAACGGTGAAGGCGAGTCGATCGACGAAGAGACCGCCAAGGCACCGCTCACACCGTACGCCGCAGACAAGCTGGCGGGCGAGTACTACCTCGACTTCTACCGTCGGCAGCACGGTCTGGAACCGGCGATTTTCCGTTTCTTCAACATCTTCGGTCCGCGGCAGGATCCGTCATCGCCGTACTCCGGGGTGATCAGCATTTTCAGCGAGCGGGCGCAGAAAGGCCTGCCGATCACCGTGTTCGGTGACGGCGAACAGACCCGCGATTTTGTCTATGTCGAAGACCTGGTCGACCTGCTGGTGCAGGCGATTGAAATGCCGACGCTTGAAGTGGGCGCGGTGAATGTCGGCTGGAACCAGGCGACGACCCTCAAGCAAATGCTCCAGGCGTTGGAGGAAGTGGTGGGGCAGTTGCCACCGATTGCCTACGGCCCGGCACGCTCCGGCGACATCCGCCATTCGCGGGCGAACAACCAGCGTCTGTTGCAGCGCTTCACCTTTCCCGAGCAGACGCCAATGAGCGTCGGGCTGGCGCGGTTGTTGGGGCGCTGAGTTTTTCGCAGTCATGAAAAAGGCGCCTTTCGAGGCGCCTTTTTCATGCGGCGGGTTTAGAACTTGTAACCCAGACCCACCATGTAGATCCACGGGTCCACGTCGATGTTGACCTTGGCGCGGGTGCCGGGGGCGACTGCGTTGTTGTCCACGTAGCCGGTGGTGTCGATGTCGATGTAGCGCACCTGGCCGTTGAGCATGATGTGGTCGGTCAGCATGTAATCGGCACCGACCTGCCATGCGAGGCCCCAGGAGTTTTTCGTCTTGAAGTTGCTGAAGCCGTTGGCTTGCGCTTCGTTACTGAGCTTTTCGTCGTAGATCCAGGTGTAGTTGATACCGGCGCCCACATACGGCTGGAATGCAGACTTGTTGTTGAGCGGGTAGTAAACCACGCTCAGGGTTGGCGGCAGGTGTTTGAGGGTGCCGAGCTTACCGTTGGCCGCGCCCAGGGAGGTGCCTTTGAGGTTTACGTCATGCTGGAACGGCGAGGCGGCGAGCAGCTCGATGCCGATATCGGGGGTGAGCATGTACGCGAAGTTCAGGCCCAGCTGCGTGCTGCTGTCCATGGTCGCCTTGCCACCCAGATCGGCACCCGCCAATGGACCGCGATCAACCTTGACGCTGGAACTGCCGGCTGTCGGGTTTACGGTGATTGCACCGGCCCGAACAATGATGTCACCGGCTTCATGGGCCTGGGCGAAGGGGGTTGCAAGCGCGAATGCAATGAGGGACGCGCTGAGCAATGACTTGTGCATGGGGGCTCCAAAGGAAGATTCAAATTCTGTATCTCCAATGGTACGAAGCGTCAGGAACGGCGCTTTTGACTCAGCTCAATGAAACAGTGATGGGGTTTGAATCGGGGGAGCCTTCTGCGACCGCTTCGCGGTCGATCGCGGGCAAGCCTTGCTCCTACAGGTTTCCGCTATCCGTAGGAGCAAGGCTTGCCCGCGATGGCGTCATCACGGGCAACGAATGACTGCCGGATTCACTCCGGCAATTCGTACACGTAGATCTTGTCCGCATCCATCTGATACCCGGCATCCGCCAATTCGCTGGTCGACGCTTTGACCTGCATTGCCCCTTCAATCCAGTACGGCTGATACAGCTCGTCGAGCTTCACTCCAACCGCGCTTTTGACATGGACGATCTGGTTCGACGGCGGAGGCGGTACGTGGATGCACGCGCCGAAATACGGCACCAGCAGAAAATCGGTGGTGCGACCTTCCTCGCTGACTTCCAGCGGCACGATGTAACCCGGCAGGCGAATATTCTTGCCGTCGAGGCTCTTCACCACCGGCGCATTGGGCATGTCTTGCTTGGCCGCTGGCGCGGACTCGGCGGACAACGCGCTGCTCATCTGCGACAGGTCGTGCAGCGGTTTCATGTTCGGCACTTCTGCCGGCGCGTCCGGCGGGATCATTTCCGCCCAGGTCAGGTCTTTCGGTGCAGCCGCCCACAGGGGCAGGGCGACCAGCATCAACAGCGCAGGCAGAGCGCGGAGCATCTTCAATGTCCTCATAAACGGATCGACAGACCATCGGCCAACGATTGGCGATAGGCGCGCCAGGCCGGCACGCTGCCCATCAGCAGCGCGGCGATCAGGATGCCACCGAGCAGCGTCCATTCATACTCGCTTGGCCAGGCCAGCGGCAGGTACAAGCCGTAGGTCGATTGCACGTAGCCTTGGGCGGCGGCGATGCATACATACAGCAGCGCCAGGCCCGCAACCACCCCGGACAGCGCCAATGCAAAGGCTTCCAGCACCAGCAGCGTTGCAATGTGCCATGGCCGGGCGCCGACCGAACGCAGGATTGCCATCTCGCGGCGACGTTCGTTGAGGCTGGTGAGAATCGCTGTGAGCATGCCGATCAACCCAGTCAGCACTACGAACAGCGACACCACGAACAGCGCTTTTTCGGCGGTGCCCATCAGGCTCCAGAGCTC
Source organism: Pseudomonas helvetica (assembly GCF_039908645.1). NCBI lineage: Bacteria > Pseudomonadati > Pseudomonadota > Gammaproteobacteria > Pseudomonadales > Pseudomonadaceae > Pseudomonas > Pseudomonas helvetica. Next base: position 5,649,208 of record NZ_CP150917.1, on the reverse strand, counting down.
CTGCAAGGCGACGCCCGGCAAGATCGCCAGCATCGGCTCGCCACGAAATTCATTGATCTCGCGTTGCACGGCGAAGGTCGAAATCTTGTTGTTGAGGCCGAGCATGAACGCGGTGATGGCTTGCGGCGTGAGGTCCATGTTGCGCGCCTGATCGGCGCTGATACGACCGTTGCCCTGAGCCGGCACTCCGTTGTGCCAATCGATGTGAATCGCCTCCATACCGCCGAGGCTGATGTGCAACGTGCGGTCGACCGGGGTGCCGGTGCGTTTCAGGATGCCGACCACGGTGAACGGTTTGTCATCGTGCTTGACCAGGCTGATCACTGCCACGCCGTGAGCCAGCACCAGTTTGTCGCCGAGTTTGTAATGCAGCGCATCGGCCACTTCGGCACCCAGCACCACTTCGAACGGATCCGTGGCAAACGCCCGACCGCTGGCCAGTTGCAGGTTTTGCTGACGGCCGTACTGGTAATGCTGGAAGTAGGCGTCGGTAGTACCCATCACTCGATAACCGCGATGCGAGTCACCGAGGGAAATCGGGATTGCCCATTTCACTTTCGGGTTGTTGGCAAAGTGCTCGAAGCTGTCCCAACGGATATTGTTGGTGGCGTTGCCAATGCGAAACACCGAGTACAGCAACAGGTTCACCGAGCCTGAGCGCGCGCCGACAATCAGGTCGGTGCCGCTGATGGTGCTGGCAAAGCTGGCCTTGGCTTCGGTGCGCACCCGTTCCACCGCCAACAGCAGGCAGACCGACAGGGCGATGGCGAACGCGGTGAGGATCGCGGTGAAGCGGCGGTTAGCCAGGCTGGCCATGGCTAGACGAAACAAATACATTTCAGACCTCGAGCGGCGTGGCGGCGCGATTGAGTTCGGCCAGCGACAGGTGACGATCGAACAGCGGCGCCAGGCTCTGGTCGTGACTGACGAACAGCAGGCTGGAACCGGCTTCGCGGCACTCGGCGAACAGCAAACGGATAAATGCCTCGCGGGCGTCGTAATCCAGCGCCGAGGTCGGTTCGTCGGCGATCACCAGTTCCGGCTGGCCGATCAGCGCGCGGGCAGCGGCGACCCGCTGCTGTTGGCCGATGGACAGTGAATCGGCACGGCGGCCGAGCATGTTTTCATCCTTGAGCCCCAGGTGTGCGAGTAAGGTCGCTGCCGCCTGATCGATGCTGCCGTGGCGCTGAATCGCACGGCTGGCGCGTAGTTTGGAGAAGTGGCACGGCAGCTCGACGTTCTCGCGCACCGAGAGAAACGGCAGCAGGTTGAACTGCTGGAAGATGTAGCCCGTGTGGTCGACCCGAAAGTGATCGCGGGCGCCGGCCGACAGTTCGGTCAGCTCCTGGCCGAGCAGGCGAATGCTCCCGCGATTGGGTTTCTGCACGCCACCGAGCAGGCCGAGCAGGGTGGTCTTGCCACTGCCGCTGGGACCTTTGAGAAACAGCGTTTCGCCGGGCTCCAGGCGAAACGCCGGGATATCCAGTAAAGGCGGATGACCGGGCCAGCTGAAGCCCAGGTCTGACAGTTCGATGAGTGCTTGGGTCATAGCGCCGATTTCATGGGGATTGAGGTCCTGTAGGAGCAAGGCTCGCCCGCGATGAGTACGCGGCGGTCTACCTTTAAAACCGCGTTATCGTTCATCGCGGGCAAGCCTTGCTCCTACGGGATTGCGGTGGATCAGAATTTCAGTGCCGCAGCCTTCGAGGTCACTTCTACCCCTTGCTGGCCGCTTGGGCTGATGAGTTGTACCTGAATTTTCTGCGTCGCGGGGAAGGTCGTGAACACTTGCGACAAGTCTAGGGTCTTCAGCGCGCCAGGGGCGGCGCAGGTGAATTGGTAGTGCGCGTGGATTTCGCTGTGATCGTGGTGATGCTCTTCGGCGGCTGCGCCTTTACCGTCAGTCGCGTGGTCGTCATCGTCGTCATGATCATCGGTATCCGGTTTGTCACCGAACAGCGGGCTGTTCAGTTCTTGCTGACTGACCACGCAGTTGGCCGCTTTTGGCAGGCTGAACAGCACCAGCGGTTTCTCCAGCTGCGCACGGGCGGCGGCGACTTTGGCCTTGTCTGCATCAGTGCTGGCAACGTGTTCGAAGCCCACCAGGTTCATCGCCGGGCTTTCCAGCTCCAGTTCCAGCGTCTGACCGTCCAGCGCCGCGTTCAAACGCCCGACGCCGTGTTCGTGGGCGCCCAGGCTGCCGTGTTCATGTTCGTGATCATGAACTTCAGCGGCCTGAGCGATAGCCAGCGGCAACAGAGCAAACGGCAAAGCGAGTAACAGACGGCGCATGGACTCTCTCCGGGAAGGAAGATGAAAATTTTGTTATGTAATCTTATAACAAGAATGGCGAGAGTTTGACTGTCCGCTTGGCGTTGCGCAAGACGCATGGGAGCATGTTCGTCATAAACCTGAGGAAAGCCCAATGTTGCGCATTCGTGGAAGCATCGGCGATTGGCCGGTGGATTTGACCCTGGAGCTGGATGATGGGGATTGGGCGAGGCTTGGCGCGCAGTTGCAGGTAAGCAAATCAGAAAACAGTGCAGCAGTGGCCGATCCGGTGGTCAAACCGGTCAATCAGGATGAGCTGCTGTGGCAACTCGCCAAGGATCTGCTGCGCAAGTCCGGGCAATTGACGGGGCCGGACCTGCTGGAGCAACTGCAGGGTTTGACCGGCAACACCGTCGCCGGCAAACGTCTGCTGGTGCGCTTGCGCCATAGCCCGGAGGTCAAGGTCGTGAGCGGCGGGGATACGCCGCTCTATAGTTGGATCGAGCAGGCCTAGTAGAGCGCTGCAAACAGCTTGCGGCGGTAAACGGTCACCAGCGGGTGATCGTTGCCCAGCAGTTCGAACACTTGCAGCAGGGTCTTGTGCGGCAACCCTTCGCTGTAGCTGCGATTGCGGATAAACAGCTTGAGCAGGGAGTCCAGTGCCGGCTCATATTGTTGACGGGCCAGTTGCTGGATCGCCAACTGATAGACGGCTTCATCGTCCTGCGGGTTTTGCGCCAGACGCGATTTCAGGTCGGCGACATCCGGCAAGTCAGCGGCCTGGCCGAGAAACTTGATTTGCGCCTTGGCGCCGGCAAGTGCGGCTTTGTGTTCATCGCTTTTCACCGCATCGAGCACGGCCTGGGCTTCACTCAGCTCGCCACGTTCGGTCAGGCAGCGCGCATAGAGGATCAACGCGCGGGCGTTGGTATTGTCCTCACCCAGCAGCACTTTCAGTGTGGCTTCGGCATCCGCGAAACGACCTTCGTCGAACAGCGCCTGCGCCTGTTCGATCGGGTCGGAAGCGGCCGGCGGAGGCATTTTTACGTGTGGCTCAAGCAGTGCGCGAACAGCGGACTCGGGCTGTGCGCCGGCAAAGCCGTCCACCGGCTGACCGTCCTTGAACAGCACCACTGTCGGCAGGCTGCGAATACCGAAGCGCGAAACGATGTCCGGCTCGACGTCGCAGTTGACCTTGGCCAGCAGCAACTCGCCCTGATAGCTCTCGGCGATGGATTGCAGCATCGGCATCAGCGCCTTGCACGGCGCACACCATTCAGCCCAGAAATCCACCAGCACCGGCTTGTGGAACGAGTTCTCGATCACCGACTGGTCGAAATCGGCGGTAGTGGCGTCGAAGATATATGGCGTGTCTTGACTCATGGGGAATCTCGAAGAAACGTGAATGGGAGAACTATAAGGGCTGGCGGCGACGGGCATAAGTATCTACACAACTTTCTGCTCCAACGCCCGTAGCAGCTGTCGAGCCCGCGAGGCTGCGTTCGAGGACGCAGTCCTCGTAAATCCCGGGTACACGGACTGCCTGAAAAAACGTGCTGCCTGATTCCACGACTGCTTCGCAGCCGAACGCAGCCTCGCAGGCTCGACAGCTGCTACGGGCTGGAACGATCATGTACGTTTGGCGTGGTACAGGCTCACATGCCGAAACTCTTCTGGTTCTGCCAGATCCGGTAAGGTCATCGCCTCAAGCATTTCCAGCCGCTGATACAACGGATGACGGAAATCCCGAACTCGTGAATCCGCCACCAACGCCTCGCGGCCACGGCTGAGAAACTCATCGAGCAACGGCAGGTTGGCCCGGTCGTACAACACGTCGGCCACCAGAATCAGATCAAAACGATCGGCCTCGGCAAAAAAGTCTGTCGAGTAGCTGAGCTCGACGTCATTGAGTTCGGCATTCGCCCGGCAGGCTGCAATTGCCAATGGATCAAGATCACAGGCCACCACTTCCAGCGCCCCTGCCTTGACCGCTGCAATCCCCGCCACCCCGGAGCCGGCGCCGAAATCCAGCACGCGCTTGCCGGCAACCCACTGCGGATGCTCCGCCAGGTAACGGGCCATCGCCAGGCCGCTGGCCCAGCAAAAGCTCCAGTACGGTGGCTCGTGCAGAATGCGCCGGGTTTCTTCCGGGCTGAAGGCGCGGTTCATGTTGTCGCCGTCGATCAGCCAGAGTTTCAGCGTGGTTTCAGGCAATGGACACCGGACCAGCTGTGCATCGCCGAGCAGTTCACTTAACGCCTGTTGCAGGTCGAGCGGTGCATTCATGGCGCTTTGAGGAACTGCAATTGGCCCAGGGCCTGGGTCTTCGGCTCAAAGATGCGTTGCGCCGGCAGGTGCAGGATCAACTGCCCGGACTGGCTGGCGCGACCCCGCAGTTCGACGCGTGCACCGACCGGGAACGAGTCGGGATTGAATCGCAGATGGAATGGCAGAGCCTTGTTGTTGCCGATCAGGTTGGCGCTGGCGAGCAATTGCTGCGGCCGGGAGCGTTCGTCGATCACCAGCAGCGCCAGTTCAACCTCGGCGCCGGCCGGCACGCCCTGCAAGGTGCCGCTCAATTCCCGTTGATACGCGGGCAGCGGTCCGAGGTCGGCCGAGGCCTGGGCTTTTTTCTGGGCCATCTGCGGTGCAGGGCCCGGAGTCGGTGCCGCCGGTTTGGGTGCGCTGCTACACGCGACCAACAGGCCGATGAGACTGAGTAAAACAAGCGGTCTTAGCGGCATTTGCGGCTCCAGCAAAATGAAATCCATCGATCAGACAGTGTAGCCCGTCTGTATACCGCAAACCCTATGGCTTGTCTTGCCAGTGGGATGCGCTACCATGGCCCTCCCTTTTTTTGTTGCCTGCCACCATGCACTGTCCCTTCTGCGGTGCCAACGACACCAAGGTCATCGACTCGCGTCTGGTCGCCGAGGGCGAACAGGTGCGCCGCCGGCGCGAATGTCTGGCCTGCGGCGAACGTTTCACGACGTTCGAAACTGCCGAACTGGTGTTGCCGCGCCTGATCAAAACCGACGGCAGCCGTCAGCCGTTCGACGAAGAAAAACTTCGCGCCGGCATGCAGCGTGCGCTGGAGAAGCGCCCGGTAAGCGTCGAGCGCCTGGAAGCGGCGCTGGCCCATATCAAACACAAACTGCGAGCGACCGGCGAGCGCGAGGTCAAATCCCTCGTGGTCGGTGAACTGGTGATGGCCGAGCTGCAAAAGCTCGATGAAGTCGCCTACATTCGTTTCGCTTCGGTGTATCGCCGCTTCCAGGACCTCAACGAGTTCCGCGAAGAGATCGATCGCCTGGCCCGTGAGCCGGTAAAAGAATGAGCATATCCCCGGAACAACAGGTCCTCGACGCCCATTACATGGCGCGCGCGCTGGAACTGGCGCGCAAAGGTCACTACACCACCCATCCCAACCCTCGGGTGGGCTGCGTGATCGTGCGTGACGGGCAGATTGTCGGCGAAGGCTGGCATGTGCGCGCCGGCGAACCGCATGCCGAAGTCCACGCCTTGCGCGCCGCCGGCGAAAACGCCCGCGGTGCCACCGCCTACGTCACGCTGGAGCCTTGCAGCCATCATGGCCGCACGCCGCCGTGTGCCGATGCGCTGGTGAACGCTGGCCTGGCGCGAGTGGTTGCGGCGATGCAGGACCCGAACCCGGAAGTCGCTGGCCGCGGTCTGCAGCGTCTGGAGCAGGCGGGCATCGAGACCCGCAGCGGCGTGCTCGAAGGCGAGGCGCGCAAGCTCAATGAAGGTTTTCTCAAGCGCATGGAACACGGCTTGCCGTTCGTGCGGGTCAAGTTGGCAATGAGCCTAGACGGTCGCACCGCCATGGCCAGTGGCGAAAGCCAATGGATCACCGGTCCCGCCGCCCGCTCGGCTGTGCAGCGTCTGCGGGCTCAGGCCAGCGTCGTGTTGACTGGTGCCGACACGGTGCTGGCCGATGATGCGCGCTTGACCGTGCGTGCCGACGAGTTGGGTCTGGATGCCGAGCAAACTGCGCTCGCCATGAGCCGCCCGCCGCTTCGCGTGCTGATCGACGGCCGCCTGCGCGTGCCGCTCGATGCGCCGTTTTTCAAGGCTGGCCCGGCGCTGGTCGCTACCTGTGTCGCGGTGGAAGAGCAGTACGCCAACGGCCCCGAATGCCTGATCGTGCCCGGCGATGATGGCCAGGTCGACCTGCGCAAGCTGCTGCTCGAACTCGCCGCCCGGGGCGTCAACGAAGTGCTGGTGGAAGCCGGCCCGCGTCTGGCTGGAGCGTTTGCCCAGCAAGGGTTGGTGGACGAATTCCAGATCTTCATCGCGGGCAAGTTCCTCGGCTCCACGGCGCGACCATTGCTGGACTGGCCACTCGCACAAATGAAGGATGCGCCGGAGCTGAAAATCACAGAAATTCGCGCGGTGGGCGATGACTGGCGAGTCATCGCGGTCCCCGTTCCGCCAGCGAGCGTATAATTCCCGACCTGCGCCACAAGCGAAGGTTTTGTTCTCGAGGAGGACTCCATGTTTACCGGCATCATCGAATCCATCGGCAGCATCCGTGCATTGACCCCAAAAGGTGGTGATGTACGGGTTCACGTAGAAACCGGCAAGCTCGACCTGAGCGACGTCAAGCTCGGCGACAGCATCGCGGTCAACGGCGTCTGCCTGACAGCGGTTGAACTGCCGGGCAATGGCTTTGCAGCGGACGTCAGTCGCGAAACCCTCGACTGCACCGCCATGAATGACCTGAAAAGCGGCAGCCCGGTCAACCTGGAAAAAGCCTTGACCCCGACCACCCGCCTCGGTGGGCATCTGGTCAGCGGTCACGTCGACGGCGTCGGCGAAGTGGTTGCGCGTACCGAGAATGCCCGTGCCGTGGAGTTCCGCATTCGTGCGCCGAAAGACCTGGCCAAATACATCGCCCATAAAGGCTCGATCACGGTTGATGGCACCAGCCTGACGGTGAACGCGGTCGATGGCGCCGAGTTCTTGCTGACGATCATTCCGCATACCCTGAGCGAAACCATCATGGCGTCTTACCAGCCAGGTCGCCGGGTCAACCTTGAGGTCGATCTGCTGGCCCGTTACCTGGAGCGTCTATTGCTGGGTGACAAGGCCGCAGAATCCTCGAAGGGCAACATTACCGAAAGCTTTCTGGCCGCCAACGGCTACCTCAAATCCTGACTCAAGGGGGTGCCGCGTGGCGCTCAATAGCATCGAAGAACTGGTTGAAGACATCCGCCAAGGCAAGATGGTCATCCTCATGGATGACGAAGACCGCGAGAACGAAGGCGACCTGATCATGGCCGCCGAGTGCTGCCAGCCTGAACACATCAACTTCATGGCCAAGCACGCTCGTGGCCTGATCTGCATGCCGATGAGCCGCGAGCGCTGCGAGCTGCTCAAGCTGCCATTGATGGCACCGCGCAACGGCTCCGGTTTCGGCACCAAGTTCACCGTGTCCATCGAAGCCGCTGTCGGCGTCACCACCGGTATCTCTGCGGCTGATCGTGCGCGCACCGTGCAAGCGGCCGCCGCCAAAGACGCCAAGGCCGAAGACATCGTCAGCCCCGGCCACATCTTCCCGCTGATGGCCCAGGCCGGCGGCACCCTGGCCCGTGCCGGCCACACCGAAGCCGCTTGCGACCTGGCGCGCATGGCCGGTTTCGAGCCGAGCGGGGTGATCTGCGAAGTGATGAACGACGACGGCACCATGTCCCGTCGCGCCGAGCTGGAAACCTTCGCCGCCGAACACAACATCAAGATCGGCACCATCGCCGACCTGATTCACTACCGGATGATCCATGAACGTACCGTTCAGCGGATTGCCGAGCAGCCGCTGGACAGCGAACTGGGCCAGTTCAACCTGGTGACCTACCGTGATTCAGTGGAAGGCGACGTGCACATGGCACTGACCCTGGGCACCATTTGCGCCGAAGAACCGACCCTGGTTCGCGTGCACAACATGGACCCGCTGCGCGACCTGTTGATGGTCAAGCAGCCAGGCCGCTGGAGCCTGCGCGCCGCCATGGCCGCGGTTGCCGAGGCTGGCAGCGGTGTGGTGCTGTTGCTCGGTCACCCGCTCGATGGCGACGTGTTGCTGGCGCATATTCGCGAAACCGCCGACCACGCACAGCCGAAAAAACCGACCACCTACAGCATCGTCGGTGCCGGCTCGCAGATCCTGCGTGACCTGGGTGTACGCAAAATGCGCCTGATGAGTGCGCCAATGAAATTTAATGCGATATCCGGTTTCGATCTGGAAGTTGTAGAATACGTGCCCTCCGAATAAAGACCGGTGTTTTTCACCCCCTTGTTCGCGGTTCAAATATCACTGAGGGACGCGTACTGAACGCGTCCCGGCTCTTTAAGAGATTTGTCGAATGACCCTGAAGACCATCGAAGGTACCTTCATCGCCCCCAAAGGCCGCTACGCTTTGGTTGTTGGCCGCTTCAACAGCTTCGTTGTCGAGAGCCTGGTAAGCGGTGCTGTTGATGCCCTGGTTCGCCATGGCGTGAGCGAAAGCGACATCACCATCATCCGTGCCCCTGGCGCCTTCGAAATCCCGCTGGTTGCGCAGAAAGTCGCTCAGAAGGGCGAGTTCGCGGCAATCATCGCGCTGGGCGCGGTCATTCGTGGCGGCACTCCGCACTTCGAATACGTGGCTGGCGAGTGCACCAAGGGCCTGGCCCAGGTGTCCATGGAATTCGGCGTACCGGTCGCTTTCGGCGTACTGACCGTCGACTCGATCGAGCAAGCCATCGAACGTTCCGGCACCAAGGCCGGCAACAAAGGTGCTGAAGCAGCCTTGTCCGCTCTGGAAATGGTCAGCCTGCTGGCGCAGTTGGAGGCCAAGTGATTAGCGACGAAAGCGATCGTTTCAACCCGCGCGATCCAAAGCCTGCGGATGCTGGCAAACCATCGAAAAGCGTCAAGCGTCGCGAAGCTCGTCAGCTCGCGACCCAGGCGCTGTATCAATGGCACATGGCCAAGCAATCGCTGAACGAGATCGAAGCGCAGTTCCGGGTCGATAACGATTTCACCGATGTCGATGCCGCGTACTTCCGCGAAATCCTCCACGGGGTTCCGGCGCATCGCACCGAGATCGACACCGCGCTGAAGCCATGCCTGGACATCGAAATCGAAGAGCTGGACCCGGTTGAACTGGCGGTTCTGCGCCTGTCCACCTGGGAACTGCTCAAGCGTGTCGACGTGCCTTACCGCGTGGTGATCAACGAAGGCATCGAGCTGGCTAAAGTCTTCGGTTCCACCGATGGCCACAAGTTCGTCAACGGTGTACTCGACAAGCTGGCCCCGCGCCTGCGTGAAGCTGAAGTGAAGGCGTTCAAGCGCTGATCGGCGCTTGAACTGCCATTGCCATGGGCGAGTTTGAGCTGATCCGCAATTACTTTGCCGCCGCGCCTTGTGCGCAAGGCGGTGAGGGCGTTGACCTGGGAATCGGCGACGACTGCGCCTTGCTCGCTGTTCCCGCAGGGGAGCAGCTGGCAATTTCCACCGACACGCTCGTGGCCGGTGTGCATTTCGCAGACCCTTGCGACCCGTTTCTGCTCGGTCAGCGTTCGCTGGCTGTGGCGGTCAGCGATCTGGCTGCCATGGGCGCCACCCCCATTGCCTTTACCCTTGCCCTGACTTTGCCGACGGTAACCGCCGATTGGCTGGACGCCTTTGCCCGTGGTTTGAACGCCATGGCGCAACACTGCGGTGTACAGCTGGTGGGCGGCGACACCACACGCGGACCGCTGAGCCTGACCATGACCGTGTTCGGTCGGGTCCCGGCAGGCAAGGCACTGACCCGCAGCGGTGCGCAACCCGGTGATCTGGTGTGCGTGGGCGGTGAACTGGGCAACGCCGCCGGTGCATTGTCGCTGGTGTTGGGTGAGCGCGTCGCGCCCGCCGAAGTTGCCGGGCCGTTGTTGGCGCATTATTGGTCGCCACAGCCACAGCTTGAATTGGGCATGGCGTTGCGCGGCAAAGCCACCTCGGCACTGGATATCTCTGACGGTTTGCTCGCCGATTGCGGGCATATCGCCAAGGCCTCGGCTGTCGGCTTGCTGATCGAAAGCGAAAAGCTGCCGCTGTCAACGGCACTGGTGAGCTTTCTCGGTGAGAATGCGGCTCGCGTGGCGGCCTTGAGTGGTGGTGACGACTATGTGCTGGCGTTCACTCTGCCACCCGCGCAACTACCGGGACTGCTCGCCGACGGCTGGCCGATTCACGTTGTCGGGCGGGTCGTGGCCGGGCAGGGCGTGACGCTGCTGGACGCGATCGGGCAGGACATCACCCCGCAAGCCCGGGGTTATCAACATTTTCGGGAGACACCGTGACAGATCATCCCAAGCAGAGCCCGGCAGGACGCGTGCCGCCATCGGTCTGGCGTAATCCCTGGCATTTCCTGGCGTTCGGTTTCGGCTCGGGCACCTTGCCCAAGGCGCCAGGCACCTGGGGCTCGCTGGTTGCGCTACCTTTTATCCCGTTATGGCAGATGTTGCCCGGCTGGGGTTACTGGCTGATGCTCGGCATCACGATGCTGTTCGGCTTCTGGCTGTGCGGCAAGGTTGCCGACGATTTGCGGGTGCACGACCACGAAGGCATCGTCTGGGACGAAATGGTCGGGATGTGGATCACCCTGTGGCTGGTGCCGGCAGGTTGGTACTGGCTATTGGCGGGGTTCCTGCTGTTCCGCTTCTTCGACATTCTCAAGCCATGGCCGATTCGCTGGATCGACCGACATGTGCACGGCGGTGTCGGGATCATGCTCGACGACGTGCTGGCAGGCGTGTTTGCCTGGTTGGCGCTGCAGGGGCTGGTCCGGTATTTCGCCTGATTGGCTGATTGAGGGGCGAATGGATTGAGGGGCTGGGGGATGGTCGGGCGCTGGCTGTGGGTTCTGGTTTTTGCGGTGTTCTGTTCGCTCGCCCGTGCGGCGGATGTGCCGACGACACCGGCCGTGATTCATCTGGCCAGCGAGGACTGGGATGACTATACCGCCGCCGATGGCCATGGGCTGGCCTGGGATATTTTGCGCGCCGTGTTCGAGCCGGCCGGAGTGAGACTGGATATTCGCACCGTGCCTTACACCCGTTCGGTGGGGCTGGTGCAGCGTCGTGAAGTGGACGCGCTGGTTGGCTCCTATTCCAATGAGGCCGATCAGGTCCTGTATCCCCGCTGGAGTTTCGACTCCGATCATATTTATGCCCTGGGCCTTGCGAGCAACCCGGTACCGACTCTGGAGACTCTTGGGGCGTACCGACTGGCCTGGGTCCGTGGCTATCGCTATGAAAGTTACCTGCCGAACATCCACCGCTATAACCAGATCGAACGCCGCAGCGGAATCTTGCCGATGCTCAAACAGGCTCGGGCGGACTTCTATATCGACGCGCTGACGGAAATCAATGAAGTGCTCGCAGAAGCTGAGGATCCGTCCCTGTACCGGCGCACACACTTGACCGAACTGCCGTTGTACCTTGGTTTCGCCGATACACCACGGGCCCGTACCTTGATGGCGCTGTACGACCAGCGCATGGCGTTGTTGGTCAAAAGCGGCCAGTTGAAACCGATCTTCGAGCATTGGAAACAACCTTATCCATTCGACACAGTAGCTGCTGGCGCTACTCCGTAGCAGCTGGCGCAGCCTGCGTTCGTGTGTGGGCCGCGTTCGGACGGAGCTGTCGCAAAACCATGCTCTGCGGTGCATCATGCTGATTGAGTCGTCAGGATTTACGTGCGCTGCGCACACGAACGCAGGCTGCGCCAGCTGCTACGGAACCGCGCGTTTGCTTGGTCTCGTAGCGCAGTGATCAAACTTTTTGATCGTTATGGCCGATAATTCAGCCTAAGCGTCTGTAGGAACCTGCTGTTACAATGCCGCCTCTGCGAATCTCCAGTACATACAGATCAGGAGCACACAGGTGCCTGTCGTTTTTGTCGCCGCTTCCAAGCTGCCAACGCCTTTTGCGCAATTCACCATGCATGGCTTTCTCGATGAGGCTACTGGCCGCGAGCACGTCGTACTGAGCCTGGGTGATGTCGCCGACGGTGCCCCGGTACTCGGCCGGTTGCACTCCGAATGCCTGACCGGCGACGCCTTGTTCAGCCAGCGTTGCGACTGCGGTTCGCAACTCGAGGCGGCGTTGCAGGCGATCGCCCGCGAAGGTCGCGGCGTGTTGCTTTACCTGCGTCAGGAAGGTCGTGGCATTGGCCTGCTGAACAAGATCCGCGCGTATGAATTGCAAGATGGCGGCGCCGACACCGTTGAAGCCAACGAGCGTCTGGGCTTTGCTGCCGACCAGCGCGACTACGCCATGTGCCTGCCGATGCTCGAGCACCTGGGCGTGAAATCCCTGCGCCTGATGACCAACAACCCGCGCAAGGTCAAAGCCTTGACCGACATGGGCATCGTGGTTGCCGAGCGCGTGCCGCTGCACACCGGCCACAATCCGCACAACAAGCTCTACCTGGCGACCAAGGCCAGCAAGCTCGACCACATGATGGGCAACGAGCATCAGGGCGAGGCAGACCGGGCGTGACTCGCGGTCAGGTCCGGCGGCGACTGTCCGTCAACTGGTGGCAATACCTGGCGCTGGCTTTGCTGCCGCTGCTGGTGATCAACGCTGTGTTCGGCCAGAGCGAGGCGTTTTTGCCGGTGCTGGCGATGCCGTTTTTCATTGCCGGGGTGGCCTCGATGTTTGTCAGCCTGCGGTTTTTCGGCGGCTACAAACATGCCTTGATCGCCACCCAGAAAGCCCTCGATACCCCGGAAGAACCCGCTGCTTGGATTGCCCTGGCGGCTAAACGCCGTCAGGCATTCCTTGTCGCGGCCTTGCCAGCCTGGGTCGGTGCTCTGGCGGTATTCGTCGGCCTCGAAGCAGTACCTTTGGTCCTGCTGGCGCTGTCGACCACGGTACTGTTCTACCTTTACCGTATTCCGCGTCAACTCGGCTGATGCGCGGTTGGCTGGCGGTTCTGCTGCTGGCCGTCAGTGGCTCGGCGGTCGCGGTAGAGCGGGTGGTCAGCCTCGCGCCGTCACTCTCGGAAATCGTCGTTGAACTGGGCTCGGCCGACCTGCTGGTGGGCGTGCTCGATGCTGGCGAGCGTCCTGCAGAACTCAACTCCATTCCTTCTGTTGGCCGTTACGGTCAGCTGGATATGGAGCGCCTGCTCAGTCTCAAGCCGGATTTACTGTTGCTCTGGCCTGGCAGTGTCGGCCCGGCGCAGCGTGAGCAACTGAGCCGATTGGGGATCCCGACCTACGTCGCCGAACCGCATAACCTCAAACAACTGACCCACCAAATCGAAGCGATCGCCGAGCAGCTCGGCCGACCTGAACGTGGGCGCATGCTTGCGGTTGATTTGCGCAAGCAGCTCGACGATTTACGCCAGCGCTATCAACGCAAAGAACCGCTTCGGGTGTTTTATCAGGTCTGGGATCAGCCGCTCTACACCGTGGGCGGCGGGCAGATCATCAGCGATGCGCTTGAGGTGTGCGGTGCGCGCAATGTGTTCGCCGACATGACCTTGCCGGCACCGCAGGTCAGTGTGGAGTCAGTGCTTTCGCGTAATCCCCAGGTGATCCTTGCCAGTAGCCAGGCACAGCTCGACGCCTGGAAGGCCTGGCCGCAGATGACCGCGGTGGCTCAGGGGCAATTGCTGTTGGTGGCGGATAAAGGCCTGGAGCGGCCGAGCGGGCAGATGATCGCTGCGACCACCAAGTTGTGCCGGTTGATCGCGCCACAGCGTTAACCTGTGGCGAGGGGGCTTGCCCCCGTTCGGGTGCGTAGCAGCCGTAATCCAGTTGATGCGGTGTGCCTGATTAGAACCGGTTGCTGAATTTGGGGCTGCTTCGCAGCCCAACGGGGGCAAGCCCCCTCGCCACAAATGACCGAGGCGGTCTTTAGAGCTGCGGCATCCACGTCACCCCAAACATCAACGCCCGACCTTCTTCCCGATACCCGTACTGGCTACCGTCATGCTCGTAGAGCGCGCGGCTGTAGTTCTTGTTCAGCAGGTTATCGACTTTCATTTCCAGCGTGACCTCGTGACTCGCCGCCCAACGACTGCGTAACCCGAGCAGGGCGTAACCGCCCAGCGGCTGGCGGTTGTCCTTGTCGTCATAGCTGCCGCTCACTGCTTGCCAGCTGGCGCCGAGGCCGAGCCGATCAAACTGACGGTCCAGATCCAGGCTCAAGGTCCGTCGTGCACGGCGGGCCAGGGTGTGGCCGCTGTCTTGATCCCGTGGGTCGATGACCGCAACGCCGAGGTTGCTCTGCCAGCCGAACCACTCCTGCCTGAGGGCGGCTTCGAAACCATTGATCCGCGCCGATGCGATGTTTTCCGGGCGCGAATGGCTACCGAAGATGATCGCGTCTTCAAGGTCGGTGCGGTACAGCGAGGCTTCCAGCCGACTGGTTTCGCTCAGCTGACTACGCCACTGTACCTCGTAGCTTTTCGAGGTTTCGGGTTTCAGGTGCGGGTTGCTGAAGTCCGGGTAGTAGAGGTCGTTGAAGGTCGGCGCGCGGAAGCCTTCGCTGTAGCTCAGCAGCACGTCGTTGTCCGGGTTCAATGGCAGGGTGAAGGTGCCGCTCCAGCTGTTCTGGCCGCCAAACTGTTGGTTCTGATCGCGACGCAGACCCAGTTCGGTGGAGAAACTTTCAGCCTGGAAGCGATGCTGGATAAACACCGCGCGGTTCCAGCGACTGTCTTCGGCAAACGCTGTGCTGCTGTTGACCCGGTCTTCATACCAATCGCCGCCAAGAATCAGGCTGTTCTGCCGGTTCAGCGTCAGGTCGTTCTGCCAGTTCAGCGAGTTGCGGTAAGTGTTGAACACGCTGTGATCGTTGCTGAGTTTGTCGAAGGTTTCTTCGCGGTTTTCGCTGTGGCCCAGTTCCACGCGGGACTTCCACGCATCGTTGATGCGTGCGTCGACATAACTGCTGACGCTGCTCACGGTGAAATCGTTGTAGGGCTTTTGCTGGACGCTGTTGCCGGAGCTGATGTCGTAGCGACCGAACGGGTTGTCGAATTCGTTTTTGCCACGGTTATCGAGGATGTTCAGGCCGGCCTCGATATCGTCATTGACGGCATGGCTAAGGCTCAGGCTGACGGACTGGTTGCGATAGGCATCATGGTCGTCATCGCTGGGGTAGGACGTATGAGTGCGATTGATCCCAGTCGTGTCATCGAGGCTGGCACCGAGGTTGAAACGGGTTTGCGCGTCGCCCCCGGACACGCCCAGGCTGCGCTCCCAGGTCTGGTGACTGCCAAAACCCATGTGCAAGCGCGGTTGCAGGCCTGACTCGGCGCCGCGACGGGTAAAGATCTGAATCACTCCGCCAATCGCGTCGCTACCATAAATCACCGAGCGTGAACCACGCAGTACTTCCACGCGCTCGATCTGCTGGATATTCAGGTGCTGCAGATTACTGTCGCCGGACGTCGAGTTGCCGATGCGCTGACCATCGACCAATACCAGCGTTTGCGCTGAGTTGGTGCCGCGAATATAGATCCCCGGCAGGCTGCCACGGCCACCGCTTTGCGCGACTTGTACGCCCGGCACCCGGCTCAGCAGGTCGGTCACGCTGCTCGGTTGCAGGCGGTCGATGTCGTCGCGGGTAAACACAGTGTTGGCGGCGCTGCTGTCGTTGCGCGCTTCGACCTGGCGGTTGGCGCTGATCAGTACGTCCGGCAGTTTCAGCGCTTGCTCGCGCTCAAAGGTGTCGGCCAAAAGCTGACCGGCAGGCAAAAGGCTCAACGTCAGGGCGAGGCGGGGGAACTTCATGGGCACAGTGTCGAGGGCTTTTTGTGGGGGCTTTTGTGGCGAGGGGGCTTGCCCCCGCTGGGCTACGAAGTAGCCCCAAAACCAGCCAACGCGATTCTTCAGCAGGAACGCGTTGGCTTTTTTACGACTGCTTCGCAGCCGAACGGGGGCAAGCCCCCTCGCCACAGGGGGTGCGTACTTCCTGGCGGTTTAGAGGCCTAGCAGCTGCAAGCGCTGACGTACGGCTTCTTCGATACCCGCTTCATCCAGACCACACTCGGCGAGCATTTGCGCCGGCTTGGCGTGCTCGACGTAGACGTCCGGCAGGCCTAGATGCAGCATCGACTTGAGGATGTTCTCGCGGGCGAGGAACTCGCTGACCGCGCCACCGGCACCGCCCATGATGGCGTTTTCTTCGATGGTCACCAGCAACTCGTGGCTGCCGGCGATCTCGCGTACCAACGCTTCATCGAGCGGTTTGACGAAGCGCATGTCGACCACGGTCGCATCGAGTTTTTCAGCGACTTTCAGGGCTTCGGCCAATTGCACGCCGAACACCAGCAGGGCGACGGTGCTGCCCTGGCGACGAATCACGCCTTTGCCGATTTCGATCGGTTCGAGGTTCTTCTCGATTGGAGCATTCGGGCCGGTGCCGCGCGGGTAACGCACTGCCGCCGGGCCGTTGTACAGATGGCCGGTGCTGAGCATTTTGCGCAATTCGTTTTCGTCGCTCGGGGTCATCACCACCATGCCGGGGATGCAGCGCAGGAACGACAGGTCGAAACTGCCGGCGTGAGTCGGGCCGTCTTCGCCCACCAGGCCTGCACGGTCGATGGCGAACAGCACGTCGAGGTTTTGCACCGCGACGTCATGGATCAGTTGGTCGTAACCGCGTTGCAGGAACGTCGAATAGATCGCCACCACCGGTTTGGCGCCTTCGCAGGCCATGCCGGCCGCGAAAGTGACCGCGTGTTGCTCGGCAATCGCCACGTCGAAGTAGCGCAGCGGGAAGCGCTCGCTGAAGGCCACCAGGTCGGAGCCTTCTTTCATTGCCGGGGTGATACCGACCAGGCGCGGGTCAGCCGCAGCCATGTCGCACAGCCACTCGCCAAACACGCCGGAGTACTTTGGCCCGCCGGCTTTTTTCGGCGCGGCGGCAGGAGCGTCCAGTGGTTCGAGCTTGGTGATCGCGTGGTAACCGATCGGGTCGACTTCCGCCGGGGCGAAGCCTTTGCCTTTCTTGGTCACCACGTGCAGGAACTGCGGGCCCTTGAGGTCACGCATGTTGCGCAGGGTGGCGATCAGGGTCGGCAGGTCATGGCCGTCGATCGGGCCGATGTAGTTCCAGCCGAGTTCTTCGAACAGGGTGCCGGGAACCAGCATGCCTTTTGCGTATTCTTCGGTACGACGGGCGATTTCCCAGGCGCCGGGCAGGCGCGACAGGACCTTTTTGCTGCCTTCACGCATGCTGGCGTAAGTGCGGCTGGAAAGGATTTTCGCCAGGTAATTCGACAGCCCGCCAACGTTGCGCGAGATCGACATGTCGTTGTCGTTGAGGATCACCAGCATGTTGGCGTTGACTTCCGGCGCGTGGTTCAGCGCTTCGAACGCCATGCCAGCGGTCAGTGCGCCGTCGCCGATCACTGCGATAGCCTTGCGATCACTGTTTTGCAGGCGGGCGGCAATCGCCATGCCCAGCGCTGCGCTGATCGAGGTGCTGGAGTGGCCGACGCCAAAGGTGTCGTACTCGCTCTCGGAACGACGCGGAAAGGCCGCAAGACCGTCCTTCTGGCGCAGGGTGGCCATGCGTTCGCGGCGACCGGTGAGGATCTTGTGCGGATAGGCCTGATGACCTACGTCCCACACCAGCCGGTCGTCCGGGGTGTCGAAAACGTAATGCAACGCGATAGTCAGCTCGATAACACCCAGGCCAGCACCGAAATGCCCGCCGGTCTGACCGACCGTGTAGAGCAATTCCAGGCGCAACTCATTCGCCAGGGTTTCCAGCTCGGCTTCGCCTAACCGGCGCAGGCCGTCCGGCGTGTTGGCACGGTCGAGCAGGGGCGTGGTCGGGCGCTTGCGGGGAATCTCATGAAACGTCGTGGGCATCAGGCGAATCGTTATAGGTATAAAAGAGGCGGCAGTTTACCTGATGCATCGCACGCTGCCCACGCAGAGCTCGGAACTTGGCCGATTTACGGTGGGCAACGGGCGCCGGATCAGTTGCGGCGTTCGACGATATAGCGCGCCAGATCACGCAGCGGCTCGGCCGACGCGTCAAACGGTCGCAGTGCGTGCAGGGCCTGATCGCGCAGTTCCAGGGCATAGGCCTTGGCCGCATCGAGGCCGAGCAGCGCCGGGTAAGTCGGTTTGTCCCGGGCGATATCGGCGCCCTGGCGCTTGCCGAGGGTTTCGGTATCGCTTTCGACATCGAGAATGTCGTCCTGCACCTGAAACGCCAGGCCGATGGCCTGTGCATAGGTCTGCAAGGATTTCAGTTGGTCTTTCTCGGCGCGGCCACTGGCCAGGGCGCCAAGCTTGACGCTGGCTTCGATCAGCGCGCCGGTCTTGTGCCGGTGCATGTATTCGAGGGCTTTTTGATCGAGCTT
This sequence comes from Pseudomonas helvetica, assembly GCF_039908645.1. Lineage (NCBI taxonomy): Bacteria > Pseudomonadati > Pseudomonadota > Gammaproteobacteria > Pseudomonadales > Pseudomonadaceae > Pseudomonas > Pseudomonas helvetica. The sequence continues at coordinate 5,630,559 of NZ_CP150917.1, read as the reverse complement.
CAAGCCGACCGACCCCAGGTCGATGGCCTGACCGCCGACCATCCCGGCCGGGCCCGCCGCCAACGCCAGGGCGCTGACCATTTGCAGGCGGGTTTCAGCGTCGGCTGAATTCAGGCGCGGGTCGAGCAAAGCGCTGAATGCCAGGCTTTGCAGGCCGTCACCGGCGAGAATCGCGCAGGCTTCGTCGAATTTCTTGTGCGTGGTCGGTTGGCCGCGACGCAGATCGTCGTCGTCCATCGCCGGCAAATCGTCGTGCACCAGCGAGTACGCGTGGATCAGCTCCACCGCACAAGCCGCGCCGTTGGCGTGCTCAGCCTCACCGCCCAGCGCTTCGCAGGCTGCATAGGCCAGCAACGGACGAACGCGTTTGCCACCATTCATCACGCTGTAGCGCATGGCTTCATATAAACGTGCGAGTTCAGGGCTCGGCGCGGTGAACAGGGTTTCGAGTGCCGCGTTGACCCGGGCCTGACTGCTGGCCGAATACGCCGCGATCATTCTGGCTGTTCCGCGTCAAAGGGAGCCTCGGACAGCTCGCCATCACGCTCAAGCAGCACCTGAACCTTCTGCTCGGCCTGCGCCAGCGCAGCCTGGCAATCACGGGTCAGACCGATGCCTTGCTCAAAAGCGGTCAACGAGTCTTCCAGCGACAGCTCGCCGTTCTCCAGGCGCTCGACCAGCGTTTGCAGGTCGGCGAGGGATTGTTCGAAATCCAGTGCAGCTTTTTTGCGGGCCATGGCGGCGATTTCCGGTAGACGTTAAACCGGCGCGACACTAGCAGATAGGGGGGAGAGGGGCAAATGGGCGGGGTATTTGGCGCAGCCGTTGCGGGGTAAAAGCCACGTTGATGTCAGAACCTGTTGACGATCGATCCACTTTTCGGTCCGTCGTCCAGCCGCGGGCGTGATCCTCGCCGCAAATTTAGTTGTATCTGATTGTTAAAAACCGTCCATATCGCTAACCTTCGCGCTTTCTACGACCCAATAACCACGGGTCTTTTTGACGAAACACAGTTTTTTGATCTGTAACGCGCCGAGGACCGGGCGCAAGGTTTCGTTATGCATGGCAGGAGGCGTCACATGCGTTGTTTTCTTTCACTGCTGATCACACTGGTCTGCGCCTCGGCTGCCTGGGCAGGGCCCACGGCCGAAGTCTCGGAACCGGTGGGTGGCTGGCGCTATAACGGCCTGCTGGACCGCAGTGAAAACCCTCAAGTCGCCTATCCCACACCGCCCATCGATCGGGGCGTGCAGCGCAATCGCACGATGATCGAGGGGCAGCTCAAGGCCATTGGCACACTACGCGGGCCTCACACCCTCGCGGTCAACGGCAATCCCCTGAATCTGTACACCGATGACAACGGGCGTTTCACCCGACCGTATGCGTTCGGTGCCGGTTCCAACAGCGTTGAAGTTCGTAGTTCCGAAGGCAAGTCGCTCAAGCGCGTGCAGTTCTATGAAGCGAATAACCTGCGCACCCCGGCGCGGATTCGCGTGGTGCTGGGTTGGGACGATCCGAAGGCCGAACTCGATCTGCACATCATTACTCCCGATGGCCAGCATGCGTTCTTCGCCCATACGACGTTGACCAATGGCGGTGGCCTCGACCCGGATGGTGTCGATGGCCCTGGCCCGGAAATGTTCACCATGACTGCACCGATGCATGGCACCTATCTGGTTTACGTGAACTATTGGGGCAACTTCGGCAGCGGCGGCTATAACTTCGATGAGTCCAGCAACCAGAACGAGGTGATCACCTCGCAGATCAATTTGGTGCTCAACGAAAACACCGTCGACGAAAAACGCGAGACGTTCATCGTGCCCTTGCGGGCTATCGGTGATCTGTTGCTGGTCAAGACTTTCAACTATTGAACATCCCGCACCACGGATGAATTGCCGAGCTTTGGGAACATGAGCGTGAACATGAGCGATAAGACGATTTCACCGGCCGATTCCCCGGCCGCCGGCGCACCTGCGGCCAACACCTCTCGTCGTTGGCCGGCGCTGCTGATCGGGCTGTGCCTGGTGGCCGGCGTGGCGGGCGGGTTGGGATGGTTCATGCACAAACCCAAGGCGCCGCCTGCGCAGTTGGCCAGTGACAAACTGGGCATGAGCCGGCCGGACGGTCTGCTGGAAACCCGTTCCTTGAGCCAGTTGCCCAAGGACTTGCTGACAGTGCCATTTCTCAAGGAAACCCTGACCGAAGATTTCGTCTTCTATTACGAAGCCCATGCCGATCGCCTCGGGTTGATCGGCAGTCTGCGCCGGATCATTTACGAGCATGACCTCAAGTTGCAGGACAGCCTGATCGAACAGCTATTCGATCAGCCAGCAGACGTGGCGCTGTGGCGTGGGGCGGATGGTCGCCTGAAGGACTTCCTGTTGGTGATGGATCGCGGTGGCCTGGCCAAGGTGCTGGAGCCGCTGGCTAAAGTGGCGCTGGATGATTCGCAGTTGAGCCAGCTCGGCGAGATGAAAGTCGCCGGCGATGTGGTGCCGGTTTATCAACTCACCTACAACGCCGGCAAAGCCCTGGTGTTTGCTTCTCACGGCGACAAACTGGTGGTGCTGTCCAACCCGCGCAAGCTGTATGACATGGGCCATGGTCCGACCGACGAGCACGGCATGGTCTCGACCCAGGCGCTGGAAGCACTGCTGGGTGGTGAAAAACTCTTCCCCGAAGCCTTTGGGCTGCAACCTAAAGCCCCGGAGGTCAAACAACGCCTCTCGGTCAACTCCAGCGTATTAGCCATGGGGTACCAGCGCTTCATCCCGAACTTCGCCGGGCTGCGTTTCGACATGGACGACAAGGGCTGGCACAGTTTCCTGGCCATGGATGAGCTGGAAAACCAGCCGGACTTCGATTTCAAACCGATCTGGCAAGCCATGCCGATAGGCGCCAGCGCCTGCGTGGCCCTGCCGCTGGCCGCCGAACAACAAAAACCGCTGCTGGTGAAACTCGGCGCCGACGAAGCGGTAGCCCAGGCCCTGACCGACCATGTGGCCGGTGCCGCTGGCCTCTGCTGGTATGCCGACTCACGGTTGTACACGCCGTTGCTGGTCGCCAGCCTGAATGACAAGGACAGTGCCAAGCTCGACGGCGATCTGGGCAAGCTGTTTGGCTCGATGGTGGGCGCTTATGAACGCAACGTCGCCGAACGCGCCTTTGCGGTGGTCGAGAAACAGCAAGGCGAAACCCATCGGTGGCAGCGCCAGGTCAGCTCCAACTTTGGCCAATACCCGGCCAAGGCAGCCGAGCAGCCTGCCGCAATCGCCGCCAAGGCATTCCTGCGGGTGAGCCTGGCGCGCCACGGCTCGACGCTGCTGTTCTCCCTCGACGACACACTGGTGGACAAGGCCCTCGGCACCCTCGACAAACGTTTCCCGCCACTGGCCGACGTGTTGCCGAAAGATCAGCTGACGCCGCTCTACTTTGGCCCGGATTCCATGGCACAGCTGATGCAGCGGGAAACCCTGGATAGCCTGCCGCAAGACATGGAGCCGGTTTTCTACAACGCCGCGCAAACCTACCTGATTCCGAAACTGCGCACGCTCGGCGGCTACGGCAAATACGCCCTGACATTGCCCAAAGGCAGCGAGCCCGATGGCCACTGGCAATGGCTGCCGCTGGAATGGAAAGCCCTGTGACGGCACTCATCCGAGGCCTTGGCCTGCTGGCGCTGCTGCTCGGCACGCGGGCATTTGCCAGCGAAGCCGCGCCGCTTGACCCGCAGCAATCCCAGGTCTTTCGCGCCTGGTTCGTGCGCATCGCCCAGGAACAATTGACCCAGGGCCCGAGCCCGCGCTGGTTTCAGCAGGACTGCGCCGGGCTGGTACGTTTCGCCGCCAACGAAGCGCTGAAAGTCCACGATGACAAATGGCTACGTAGCAATGGCCTGTCCAACCGCTACCTGCCGCCGGAACTGCAATTGAGCGACGCCCAGCGCGGCCTCGCGCAGCAATGGCAGCAGGGCGGTGGCAAGGTCGGACCTTACGTCAATGCGATCAAGCTGATTCAGTTCAACAGCCGTCTGGTGGGCCGCGACCTGGCCCAGGCCCGGCCTGGCGATCTGATGTTTTTCGATCAGGGCGACGACCAGCACCTGATGATCTGGATGGGCCGCTACATCGCCTATCACACCGGCACCACCACCCCAACCGACAACGGCATGCGCTCCGCAAGCCTGCAGCAACTCATGACATGGAAGGACACCCGATGGATTCCCGACGCAGCCAACCCCAACTTCATCGGCGTCTATCGACTGAACTTTCTCTCCCAATGATCGGTGCCCGCATGTTGCGCATTTGTTCAAGACTGCCCCTGTTGTTGGCCTTGCTGGCCCCCTTGGCCACGGTCAATGCCGATGATTCCGTCGAGCCCAGCGGCTACACGGCGGTGGCCGGTGAAAGTTTTTTTCTGTTGGCCGACAGCAGTTTTGCCAGTGACGAGCAGGCGATGGTTCGCCTCGAAGCGCCGGGCCGCGACTATCGTCGGTATCGCATGGAGCCCTACGGCGGCGCGGACATTCGGGTCTATCGGATCGACAAGCCGCTGGATTTCCTCAAGCGTCAGAAAAACCTGCACCGCGTGGTCAGCGACGGCCAGTTCAAGGGCGAAGGCCTGTCGAACACCCTCGCCTACCTGTGGGACAGCTGGTACCGCAAATCCCGTCGGGTGATGCAGCGAGCGTTTTCTTACGAGTCTCGCAAACAGGTCACCGAGCAAGTGCCGGAACTGAAGATGGGCACCGCCATCGTCGCGCGCACGCCTTACGACGCGCAGCCGCAATTTGCCTTGATTCCGGGTTTGCCGGTGGTCAGCCAATTTCGTTATCCGCTGTGGGAGGCCAAGCCGATCCAGCCGCCTGCGGGTGTGAACCTGGCGGGTTCTTCCAGCGAGTTCATCAGTGTCGCGCCGGGTAATGTCTACATCCCGCTGGGTAACCTGAAGCCGGGGCTGTATCTGGTGGAGGCGCTGATCGGCAAGTACCGTGCGACCACTATGGTGTTCGTCTCCAACACCGTGGCCGTGAGCAAGATTGCTGGCGATGAACTACTGGTCTGGGCTGCACGCAAACATGAAGGCAGTTCGGTGCCCAAGGTCAATGTGTTGTGGACCGATGGCCTGGGTGTCATGAGCAGTGGCGCCACGGATGCCGATGGTTTGCTGCGTCTGAAACACGTCAGCCCGGAGCGTTCCTTCGTGATCGGCGAAGACGAAGAGGGCGGGGTGTTTGTCTCCGAGAACTTCTATTACGACAGTGAAATCTACGACACCAAACTCTATGCATTCACCGACCGTCCGCTCTATCGGCCGGGGGATTGGGTGTCGCTGAAAATCGTGGGTCGCGAGTTCAAGAACGCCCGGGATTCGGTGCTGCCAGCGGCTGCCGACGTCAACGTCAGCGTGCTGGATGCCACCGGCACCGTGCTGCAATCGTTGGCGTTGAAGCTGGATTCCAAGGCCGGTACCCAGGGCCGCTTCCAGTTGCCGGAAAACGCTGTGGCCGGTGGTTATGAGCTGCGCTTCAGCTACAAGGATCAGGCCTACAGCAGTGCCTTTCGCGTTGCTGAATACATCAAGCCGCACTTCGAGATTTCCCTGAGTCTGGCCAAACAGGATTACCGCACCGGCGAACCGGTCAAGGGTAGCCTCGTGCTGCTGTACCCGGACGGCAAGCCCGTGGCCAACGCCAAGTTGAGCCTGAGCCTGCGCGCCCAGCAACTGTCGATGGTCGATAACGAGCTGCAATACCTCGGGCAATTCCCGGTGGAGCTGACCAGCACCGAACTGACCACCGATGCCAAGGGCAACGCCACACTCGACCTGCCGGCCGCCGAGAAACCGAGTCGCTACATGCTCACGGTGTTCGCCAGCGACGGCGCGGCGTATCGGGTCAAGACCACCAAGGAAATCCTCATCGACCGCGGCGCCGCAAGTTTCCGCTTGAGCGCGCCGCAGCGCTTCAGTGCGGTAGGCGACAAGGTTGCATTCAGCTACGCCAACGAGGGTGGCAGCGAGCAGGGCAAAGCGCTGAGCCCTAGCACCTACAGTTGGGTGCGCCTGGAAGACCAGACCCAGGGCGAGGGCAAGCTCGCGGCCGCGGATAAAGGTTTTGCACTGACGTTCGATCGCCCTGGTACCTACAACCTGACGTTGAAGGATGACCACGGTCGTGCGCTGGGTGGTACCGGCCATTCGGTCACCGGTGACGGGGTCAAAGCCGTACCAGGCACTGTGGAAATCGTTCTCGACAAACCCGAGTACAAGGCGGGCGATGAAGCGCTGGCACTGATCACTTTCCCCGAGCCGGTCAGTGATGCCCTGTTGTCTCTGGAGCGCGACAAAGTCGAGGCCACGGCATTGCTGTCCAAGGGCGGCGACTGGCTGAAAATGGAAAAACTCAGCCCCACGCAGTACCGCGCGCGGATTGCGGTGAAGGACACGTTCGCCCCGAACCTGACCTTCTCCGTGCTCTACACCAAGGGCGGCCAGTACAGCTTCCAGAACATCGGCATCAAAGTCGTCGCGCCGCAGATCGACGTGACCATTGCCACCGACAAGGACAGCTACCAGCCGGGCGACACCGTGTCGGTGGACCTGACCACCCGGTTCGCCGGCAAGCCGGTTCCGGCGCACCTGACGGTCAGCGTGGTGGATGAAATGATTTACGCGTTGCAACCGGAAGTCGCGCCGACCATCGACCAGTTCTTCTACCACCCACGGCGCAACAACGTGCGCACCAGCGCCAGCCTGTCGTTCATCAGCTACGACGTGGCCTTGCCGGGCAGCCCTGGCGCGCCAGGCAAGGCCAACCGTAGCGAGCGCGGAGTGAAAGTGCTGGAGCGACCACGCCGCGAAGACGTCGACACGGCGGCGTGGCAGCCGGAGTTGATGACCGACGCCAACGGCAAGACCCGTTTCACCTTCAAGATGCCCGACTCCCTGACTCGCTGGCGCATCACCGCCCGGGCCATTGCCGATGACGGTCAGGTCGGTCAGAAGAAGCAATTCGTGCGCTCGGACAAACCGCTGTACCTGAAGTGGAGCGGGCCCAGCAAATTCCGCAGCGGCGACAAACCGGATCTCGGGGTGTTCGCTTTCAGCCAGTCCGAGAAACCGGTCAAGGCCGAGCTGGTGAGCCATTACGGCGGCATCGATCAGCGTGTGCCGGTGACCCTGAACAACGGCATCAACTACATCGCGCTACCCGCCTTTGCATTGGCCAGTGGCGAGTGGACCGCCGAGCTGGTGCAGAATGGCAAAACTGCAGACGCCCTGGCCGTGCGCTTGACCGCGACCGGTGAAGGTTGGCAAGTGACTCAAAGCCAAAGTCTGGATGTGCTCGGCGGCGATACACCGCTGACCCTGCCGGCGGATGCCAGCGATATCCGCCTGCGGCTGGATGACAGCCCGCAAGCACTGTTCCGTTCGGCCGCAGGCGACCTGTTGAGCTACCCGTACGGTGGCGTCGAGCAGACCGCCAGTCGTTTGCTGCCGCTGAGCATCGCTTACCCGACCTTGTCATCGAACCCGCGGATTCGCGACCGCTTGCGGCTGATCATGCAGAACAGCCGTCTGCGGCTGGTGCAAATGGCCGGGCCTTCGGCGTGCTTCACCTGGTGGGGCCAGGATGGCGAGCCGGATGCGTTCCTCACCGCTTACGCCTATTACGCCGACTGGTACGCCAGCAAGGCGCTGGATCTGAGTCTGCCGCCGGAGCACTGGCAGCAGGTGCTGGAGATCTACGCAAAACAGGCGAAGGACACGCCGCTGTTGCAGCGAGCGCTGATTGTGTCGTTCGCCAGGCAGATGCAATTGCCGGTGAACACGTTGCTCAGCGGTTTGATGGACGATCTGGCGAAAGCGGGCGAGGGCAATGCTGCAAACCTGATGGACGAGGGGCAAGACAGCATCGTCATGAGCGATCCGGACTCGGCGCTGGGTCTGGCCAGTGCTCGCGTGCTGACCGCATCGATGGCCGTACAGGCGAAGGTCAATCTGCCGGACGCTTTCAATCGGCAACTGGCGGATGCCCGGCAACGTTTGGCCGTCAGCTCCCAGCCATTTGTCGAAGCCTTGAACCTGTCGCTGCAACCCTTCGATCAGGCACGCGCGACAGCGTTGTTGCAACGTCTGTTGCCGCAGCAATCGACCCTGGAGCGTGCTTTGGCGCTGACCTGGTTGCAACGCAGCATCGAACAGGCTTCACCCGCCGTTGCATTGACACCGGGTGAAGGCTGGAAGCAAGGGCAGGGCGCTACCGGCGAAATCTACTGGCAGTGGCAAGGTGCGCAAGTGCCTGGCGTGTTGTCCCTGACCGGCGCCCAGGAGCGTCCGCTGCGGGCCGCGTTGAGCTTCCAGAGCAAGCAACCGGCATTCGATCCGATGGCCGTTACCATCACTCGTCGCCTGTCGCGGCTGGTGCCGGGTGACGAAGCCTTCAACTTCAAGCTGGAAGCGGTCGGCGCCCAGCCATTGTCCAGTGACAGCCTGTACCTGGACGAAGTGATCATCGCCAGCAACGCCGCGAAGCCACTGCGCTACGGCATGCTCGAAGTGCCGCTGCCACCCGGTGCGGATGTAGAGCGTACGACCTGGGGCATCAAGCTCATGGGCAAGGCCGGCAGCGAGCCGAGCTCGCTGGAAAAGGCCCGTTTCGAACCGGGACAATTGGCCTACGCGATTCCGGTCGATGCCCTGAGCGGTGAATTGCGCTTGCGTCATCTGGTGCGCTTCTCGCAAAAAGGCCAGTTCAACCTGCCGCCGGTACGCTTTACCCAGGTCTATGCGCCACAGCACCAGGCCCTGGAACAGAAGCCGGCCCTCGGCCAGATCACGGTTAAATGACATGATCCGGCCTCTGGTCTGGTGGCTGCTGTGTCTGATCCCTGCGCTGGCCACGGCGCAGGACGAGCCGCTGCGCCTGGCTTTGAAGGGTGAGTTGCTGCAGTTGAGCCGGACTCAGGTGATGGCGCGCGAGCCGTTGCCGCAGACGCTGCAAACGCCGCTGGGGAGTGTATGGAAGCTGTTCGTTTACGGGTGGCTGGTCGATACCGGCGCTCGTGAGCCGGTTTATGAGTGTCGCGGGCAGTCGAAAGAAGAAGTGTATTGCTGCACCGCTGGTGGGAGCATTGGGCGGGATCAGGCGTTGGCGAAATCCTGCGGGCTGTATTTCGAGCCGCAGCGGTTGGGTATTACTGACGCCGGTTGGCGGGAATATTGGCAGGCGCGTCAGGCGCCGGAGTGGTTGCTGGATTTGCCGTCGTTGCAGCCGCAAACCCGGGTTTCGGTGGCTGAGTTGTTAAAGGCCCTGGCGCTGATGCCGGCGCAGGATCAGGCCCGTCGAGTGTTGCTGGATGTGGTGTTGAACGCTGCTGATGGCAATGCAGTGGGTGAACTCGGTGGCCGCCTGCGAGTGAAAACCTGGAGTTGGCTGGGGGATCAGGACCCATCGTCGCGTCAGGGCGGGTTCGCCGGATGGCTGGCGGACGGAACGCCGATCTGGGCCGGCGGGCGGGGCACCAGCCAGAGGGTCTTGCGTAACTACACAGAGGCGCTGTCCAGCGTGTTGCCGTCCACTTGGCCTGCGCAAGCGGGGCGATGCGTTGAAGTCAGCCTGTTCTCCCGCTATCCACTGCAACGCGTGCTCTCAGGTGATCGCGTGGCGCCCCCCGGCCCCTTGCAGGGCGACTACCGCGTCGAGTTCGTCAACGGTAACCAACTCGACATCCACAGCGATGGCGAGCTGTTTCTATTGAAGGACGGCCCTTCACAAAAGCTGGTCGCGCGCCTGGACCGCGAAGAATACGTCGCTCGCGTCCTCCAGCGCGAAGCCAGGCCCGAGCCCGCCGAAGCGGCCAAAGCCCTGGCCGTCGCGATCCGCACCTACCTGCTGCAAAATGCCACCCGCAGCGGTGACTGCCTGAGCATCGACGACAGCAGCAGTCGTCAGCGCGTCGCCCCGCGCCCGGCCGCGGCGGACTCGCGCAACATTGCCGCCTGGACCAGCGACCTGGTTCTTGCCGGCAGCACCGTCACTTACCACTCCGATCAGACCGGCACAGACAAACTCTCCTGGCAGCAAGCCGTCGAACAAGCCAGTGCCGGCCAGCGCTACGACGCGATCCTGCTTCACGCCTACCCGCGCGCGAGCCTCAGCCGTTGGGACAATCCCGTCGCCTCCTGCGAGGCCCTGCCCGCCGCACAAGACTGGCTGCAGAAGCAGCGCCGCGGCTGGCGCCAACGCCTTGAAAGCGAAGTCGGCTACAACGAAGTCAGCACCTTCGCCGTCTGCCGCCTCGCCTTCGGTCACCCTTATGTCGACCGCGAACGTCAGCGCATTTACGTGCGCGGCGTGCTGTCGCTACAGGATCGCCTGGACCTGACTCACGAATACTTGCACCTGGCCTTCGATGCGCACCCCAACGGCCAGGACGAAACCTACATCGAAGGGCTTGCCCGCCACCTTTTACTGGAATAGGCCATGAAACATCGTTATCCACAGGTCATCCTGTTCCTTTGCGCTTTGACTGCATTGCCTATGGCGATGGCAGCCGATGCCGTCAAACTCGACACTCCTGTCGGCGGCTGGCGCATCGGTGCCGCCGAAGGTGAAGGCGAAAACTTCCGTCAGACCGTCAACTACCCGGCTTCCTCGGTCAACACCCCGGTGGGCCAGGCCAACACCGCTCGCATTAGCGGTCAAATCAAAGCCACGCCCAAGCGCAACGAGCCCGGAAAACTCATCGTCAACGGCGTCAGCATGCCGCTGAAACTCGACCCCGCCGGACATTTCGACCGCCCGTTTTCATTCCCCAATGGCAGCAATAGCGTCGAAGTCCGCAGCCCCGACGGTCAGCAACGCCACCGCACTCAATTCCTCCACCTCAGCGGCGGTGCGACCCCGGCCAAACTGCGGGTCCTGCTGTCCTGGGACAGCGATAACACCGATCTGGATTTGCACCTCATCACCCCTGATGGCGCACACATCTGGTACGGCGACCGTGTGGCGCCCAATGGCGCGGCGCTGGATGTCGACGTCACCACCGGATACGGGCCGGAGATTTTTTCCATGCCGGCACCGATCAAGGGGCAATACCTGGTGTATCTGAATTACTTTGGAGGCGGCTATCGCAGTGGCGAAGAGGGGCAGGAGAATGCTGTTCAGCCGCTGACGACAGCGCAGGTGACGGTGATTACAGAAGAGGGAACGCCTGACGAGAAGATGCAGACGTTTGTCGTGCCGATGCGGGCGGTGGGGGAGTTGACGCTGGTTCGGGCGTTTAGTTATCCGTGAGGGGGAGGGTAGCTGATCTGATACCGAGTACTACGACCGCCCCCTGGCAAACGCATCAGGCAGCCTTTCTCCAGCAACTCCGTCAAGTGTCGGGTTGCGGTGGCTTTGGATACTTTTGCCACGGCTTGATACTGGGCAGCGCTGATGCCGTTCTCAAAGCCGTTCTCGCCGCCATCGAGCAAGCGATTGAGTACTTTGACTTGTTCTGAAGACAGCGGATGTTCTCGATGCTGTTGCCAGAAACGCGCTTTGCCGAGCACGCGGTCGATACGAACCATAGCCTGTTGAAGGCTGCGCAATAGTGTTTGCAGAAACCACTCCAGCCACTCGGTGATATCAAGCGTGGCTTTCTGAGAGGTCTCCAGCACCCGGTAATAACCGGCGCGATCATCCAGGATACTGGCGGACATGGCGTAGAAACGGATGGCCTGGTTTTCGCCTTGAGCGAGCGCCAAGTCAGTGAGGGCACGGGTCAAACGCCCGTTGCCATCGTCGAACGGATGGAGGGTCACAAACCAGAAGTGCGCGATGCCGGCACGGAGCAATGGATCGAGTTGTGTCTTGGCGCGGCTGGTTTCGAACCAGGCGAGGAAGGCATCCAACTGCTGCTCCAAGCCGTCCCGCGCAGGGGCCTCGAAATGAACGGTCGGCTTATCCAGGCGACCGGAAACCACCTGCATCGGCTCATCTCCACGCAAGGCGCCGACACGGATATTGCGTGCATTGAAGTCTTCTTCCTGAGCAGGGAACAACCACTCATGCCAGCGCAGCAGGCGTTCAAGGTTCAGCGGCTCGGCGAAATGCTGGGTGGCATCCAGCATCAACTCCGCCAACCCTTCACTGCGCTTGCTCACGCGACTGTCGCCTTCGTCTTCCAGGCCCAGACGTCGGGCCAGCGAAGAACGGACCGAACCCACATTAAGCTGTTCGCCTTCAATGGCGGATGAGGTCACGATGTTCTGAAGTAACGAATCCAGCTCACTTTGTGCGGTCAGTTCCGCCCCCACATAACTGGACATCCCCAGCAAGCGACCTTGCGCCAGCACGCACTCGCGCAACAGCGGCGACAAGCGCTCGGACTGCCAGTGAAAGTGCGGCCAATCGGGCTGTTGCCAGATCCAGCGAGGATGGTCCATGGGGAAGGGCTCTTGAGTGTGAGCCGAATAAGGAGGTTATTCGGCTCATTTGATGAGCCGATTGTGTGAGCTATTCGGCTCACCGTCCAGTAGATCGTCAGTGCGCCTGGCGATTCAGAAGAAGCGGTCGGCCATCACTCAATCACTCTGATCCGCTGTGGACAGCACGTCATTGATCTTCCAGCAGCCATTGTTCTTGACCAGCAACACATCAACGATCTGGGTTGTATCGGGCGTATTGCCCAATGTCACCTGCTCCCTGGCTGAGGCTCCCTGCACGAGTGGCTCACTGACCTGGATGTGGGTGAGCCATTCTTCCATGTAGTCTTGAGCCTTGATGAAATAGTCCTCTTCGAGCCCATCCGGGCTGGCCATCTGCTTTTTGATCTTGTCGATCAGCTCGTCCGAAACGTACTGCTTCATCTGCGCAACATCTTCGGTCAACGGATCTTTTCCAGCGCTGAAGCTTTGCAGGTACCCGTTATAGAAAGCTTCGGCCACGGGCTTGGGGGAGCTGGCGCAGTCGGCGAAGGCAACAGGGGGATGAAAAACCGCTGCGGCGAACAGCAGGGAAAGCCACTTTCTCATGGTTGTGTCCTTACAGACTCGTTGGGATTGGGCGAGGCGTGGGGCATCCGCCGAGCCCGTTCAGGCGCCGGATAGGTTGAGCGCTTTGGGGGAGGGCCGTCAATGGACGGCTAGTGGGGTGGAGTGGGAATGGTCCACGTCCACCGAACCGCAAGATTCTGGTTATCCGTGAGACCGTCTTACGTCGACATACTTTGTGATTTTTATTTTCTCAAGGTTGGGAGTACTCAAGGGCGTCGCCTATAGAACAGGAATGCCCTTACGTGAATGATCTCACCTCCACCTCGTTGTCCCCTGATGCAAGCTTTAATGAAATCACACAACTAATTGTTACCGCTCGCCAGAGGGCGGTGCAGGCGGTCAATACCGAGTTGATTGAGCTGCACTGGCAGGTAGGGACTTATATCAGCAGGAAGATCGAATCCGCAGAGTGGGGTGACGGAGTGGTTGCTCAATTGGCTACTCACCTTGCGCGAACTCAGCCTGGATTGCGCGGTTTTACCAGGGCTAATCTCTTTCGCATGCGCAAGTTTTACGAGGCGTACAGGCACGACGCAAAAGTCGCAGCACTGCTGCGACAATTACCCTGGACCCAAAACCTGATTATCCTCAATCAAAGCAAGCGCATTGAAGAGCGCGAGTTTTACCTGCGTATGGCGATTCAGGAGAAATGGTCAAGCCGAGAACTGGAGCGTCAATTCAAAACCGCTCTGTTTGAGCGCTCCGTCATCAGCCCGGCGAAAGTCTCACCACTGCTGAGGCAAATGCATCCTGAAGCGATGAGTGTGTTTAAGGATACGTACATGGTCGAATTTCTCGACCTTGCGCAAGGACATGTCGAGGCTGACTTACATGGAGGGTTGTTACGCAGGCTCAGGGACTTTCTGATCGAGTTGGGAAGGGATTTTTGCTTCGTTGGTTCGCAGTATCCATTGCAGGTCGGTGACCGTGACTTTGCCCTGGATCTGCTGTTCTTCCATCGTGGGCTGAACTGTCTGGTGGCGATCGAACTCAAGGTCGGGCGCTTCGAGCCAGAGTATCTGGGGAAACTGGACTTCTACCTTGAGGCTCTGGACCGCAATGTCCGCAAACCCCATGAAAACCCGGCGCTTGGTGTACTGCTGTGTGCCAGCAAGGACAATGAGGTGGTCGAGTACGCTCTCAACCGTTCACTTTCACCGGCATTGATCTCGGAGTACCAGACGCAATTGCCGGACAAGAAGTTGTTACAGGCCAAGCTGCACGAGTTCTATGCCCTTAATGGTGGCGAGTCCTGAAGCTTTCCAACAGACATTAAAAAGCCGGCTTGTGGCCGGCTTCTCGGGGACGGGCTTGGTTTATTTTTGGTAAACCGTACCAGCCTTCAAAACGTACACCCGGATCTTGCGTCCGGCTGTGGGACTTGGCGAGAAAGTCATCTGCCTTGTCGGTGCAATCGGACCAGCACAGGGCGGGGCGATGCAAATGTGGGGCGCAGCATACTGATTTTTGTGGGGAATTCCCAGCGTGAAGTACTATCCAGAGCGTTGTACTGCTTAAAAGGCCTATGAGTTTGAAGGTTGTGTTGCCCGGAAGGGCGCTATCGCGGGCAAGCCTTGCTCCTACGGTTTTATGTCGTTCACGAATTCGCGGTCGGCTCAACACTGTAGGAGCAAGGCTTGCCCGCGATAAGGGCGACTTGGTATCAACTGAACGGCACCGGTGGCCTCTGTTTGTTCAGCGTGGACCACCAGAAGACCCAGCCGAGGATTTCGATGTTTTGTTCTTCGATCTGTTTGGCGCTGAAGATTTCGTCGGGGTAGCCGTTGCTGTTGTGGCTGCGCAGTCGCAGGGCGCCGGAGGGGAGGCGGTGCAGGTATTTGATGCGCAGCATGCCGGCGTGTTCGAGGGCGTAGATCTGGCCGTCGACGACCTGGGTCAGGCTGCGGTCGATGGCCAGGGTCGAGCCGTCTTCGATTTTCTCCGACATGCTGTCGCCGACCATGGGCACGCAGATGGCTTGGGCCGGTTCGACCTCCAGGCTCTCGAGGTGGCTTCGCGGCAGGCGGATGAACTCGCCGGGGATTTCGACGACCTCGGTTTCGCTGGCGCCAGCGGTAATAGGGACTTCTTTATACAGCGGGATTTCTACATCGAGCGAATCGATATTCACGGTGTACACGCCGCGTGTTTCTTGTGCGTCGAAAACGTTGCCGGTCTGATCGGCCAGTTGGCCCGGGCCTGGGCGCCTGGGGCCTTCGCCGTTGAGCAGCCACAGGCTGTTGACGCTTAACAGGCGGGCGATTTCGTCCATGCGCGGATAGGGGACGCCGCGGATGTACCAGTTGTTCACGTGCTGGGGCTCGACGTTGCAGAAAGCCGCGAATGCCGTCGGGGTGATGTTCACCTCTTTCAGGAGCGCTTTGAAGCGTGGGCCGCATTTGTGCTTTTTCATGAATACGGAGTTTACGGGCCGGGGTGGCTGGATTAAATAAACAACCGGATCAATCTTCGCGGGAATATTCTGCTGTGGTGAAGGATATTGTTAGTTAATATTAAACATGTCTAAACGTTAGACTTTGTTTCATTAAACGCACTGTTTAAGTTGATGTTTTAACGCTCATAAAAAAACCCCGGATAACCGGGGTTTCTTCAAGAGGTCAGTGGCATTCAGCCAATGCCGTCTCAGCCTTTATAGGCAGCAACCGACTTCATGATCGCGGCGCGAGCGGCATCTGCGCCGTCCCAGCCTTCGATCTTCACCCATTTGCCTTTTTCGAGATCTTTGTAGTTCGCGAAGAAGTGCTCGATCTGCTGAATCAGCAGCGCTGGCAGGTCAGTGTATTCCTTCACGTCGACGTACAGCTGGGACAGCTTGTCGTGTGGAACAGCGATGACTTTAGCGTCGCCGCCGCCGTCGTCGGTCATGTTCAGGATGCCGACTGGACGCGCGCGGATCACCGAGCCTGGAGCAACCGGGTAAGGGGTTACGACCAGCACGTCGAGGGGATCACCGTCGTCCGCCAGGGTGTTCGGGATGTAACCGTAGTTGGCCGGGTAGAACATTGGGGTGGCCATGAAACGGTCAACGAACAGGCAATCGCTGTCTTTGTCGATTTCGTATTTGATCGGCGCGTGGTTGGCCGGAATCTCGATCGCGACGTAGATGTCGTTCGGCAGGTCTTTGCCAGCCGGAATCTTGCTGTAGCTCATTGGGCGGTGCCCCCGTAAGTGGCCAAATGACTTGGCCGGATTGACCAAAAAGTGGCGGCGATTATAGGCATATTCCGTCGCCTGCGCCACGTACCAGAGGTCGTATAGACCCAGGCAGGAAGCTAGTCGTGTGCCTGATAGCCCGGATGGGTGGCTTGCAGTTGCTCGAGCCTGGCCAGAGGGTCCTGGCGGTAAAACAGCTGCAGTTGCTGATAGACCTGTGGATAAGTTGCGTGCAGCAAATCCGGGGCGCTGAAGAAGTATTCGCTGGTGACGGCGAAGAACTCGGCCGGGTTTTCCGCCGCGTAAGGGTCGATGGCGGTGTTGGCGTGCGGATGGCGATCCAGTTGGCGATTAAGGTCGTCGTAGGCGTGTTGCATGACTTTCGCCCAGTCGCTGACGCGCATGTCGCTGTGCAGCGGCGGCAAGCCGTTGGCATTGCCGTTGAGCATGTCGAGTTTGTGCGCCAGTTCGTGGATCACCAGGTTGTAGCCTTCCCAGCCCCCGCTGGCCATCACGCCCGGCCAGGCCAGAATGATCGGCCCCTGTTGCCAGGCTTCGCCGCTGTGCTCGCCGTTCCATTCATGCTCGACGCCGCTGGCATCGCGATGGCGCTGCGGGCTGAGGAAGTCGTCGGGGTAGAGCACGATTTCGTGGAAACCCTGATACCAGTTCAAGTCGCCCAGGTGTAGCAACGGCAATTGCGCCTGAGCGGCGAGCAACAGGCGTTGTTCCTGGTGCAGTTCGACGCCGGGCAGGCAGGTCAGGTGTTTTTCTTGCAGAAAGAGCACAGCGGCTTCGCGCAGCCAGTGGTCTTCGGCCTCGCTGAGGCCGTCGAGGAAACTCAGGTGTTGGCGCACCCGCTGCCAGGTTTCATCGGCAACGGGGTGCTTGGCCAGCGTACGCCGGCGGCGCCAGGCGTTGAGGAACCACATGGACGCTCAGCGCGACGCGGCTTTGGAGCTCGCGTTGGCCAGGCGATTGCGGATCACCCCAATGATCATCGGTACCAGCGACAGCAGGATGATGCCCACTACCAGCAACGACAGGTTCTTCTTGATGAACGGCACGTTACCGAAGAAATAACCCAGGGTCACCAGGCCGCCGACCCAGAGGATGGTGCCGAACACGCTGAAGGCGAAGAAACGCGGGTAAGGCATTTTGCCTACGCCGGCGACGAACGGTGCGAAGGTCCGGATGATTGGCAGGAAGCGCGCCAGGGTCACGGTCTTGCCGCCATGCTTGTCATAGAAGTCATGGGTTTGTTGCAGGTAGTCGCGACGGAAGATCTTTGAATTCGGATTGCTGAACAACTTTTCGCCGGCTGTTCGCCCGACAAGGTAGTTGGTGCTGTCACCGAGAATCGCCGCCAGCATCAACAAGCCGCCCAGCAGCACCGGGTCCATGCCGCCACCGGCCGCTACCGCGCCGGCGATGAACAACAACGAGTCGCCCGGCAGGAAAGGCATCACCACCAGGCCGGTTTCGCAGAAAATCACCATGAACAGGATGGCGTAGATCCATGGCCCGTAGTTGGTCACCAGCAAATCGAGGTAGACATCGAGATGCAGGATTAAGTCGATCGGGTTGAAATCCATGGTGGGCACCTGTGGTAACGACCCGACTCAGCAGGCCTGTGCGAATATTTTGGAAAATTGGGCTACAGGGCTGTGGAGTTTTTCTTACAACCCGTGAGGTTCGTGATTATACGGACTGAAAGGTGAAAAGCGTGTCGAGTTTGTAGCGAGGGATTTCCAAGTCGGATCG
The DNA here is from genome assembly GCF_039908645.1 of Pseudomonas helvetica. Classification (NCBI taxonomy): domain Bacteria; kingdom Pseudomonadati; phylum Pseudomonadota; class Gammaproteobacteria; order Pseudomonadales; family Pseudomonadaceae; genus Pseudomonas; species Pseudomonas helvetica. The sequence continues at coordinate 5,612,577 of NZ_CP150917.1, read as the reverse complement.
GTGGTTCCGCGCTGAACTCTCCCTCGCCACAAGAGCCCGCCTCACCACAAATAGCTCAGAGCTCTTCGCTGATCGGCAAAACGTAGTTCTTGAACTCGGTGTCTTCGCGAAAACCGATGGATTCGTAGGTTTTCTGCGCAATTTTGTTGTCGCTGCTGGTCGAGACGCGCATGCGCACAGCCTGGGTTTCCTTGGCCATTTTCTTTGCGGTGCGCATCAGGTTGTCGGCAACCAGCTGGCGGCGGGCATCTTCGGCGACGTAGATGTCGTTGAGGATCCACACGCGCTTGAGCGACAGCGACGAAAAGCTTGGGTACAGCTGACAAAAGCCCAGCAATTTGTTGTCGTCATCATCGGGCAGGGCCAGATAAATCACCGACTCCTTGCGGCGCAGGCGCTTTTCCAGAAAGGCCCGGGACGAATCCGGGTAAGGCAACGAGCCATAAAATTCGCGGTACTTGACGAACAACGGCGTCAGAAGGTCCAGGTGCTCGAGGGTTGCTTGAGTAATCCGCATGCTAGGCCTCAACTTTCAAGTAGATAGGGCGGCAGTTTCCAGTGGATACGACGGCAATCGGTTCACTGCTCGGGCAGCCGTTCGTCGACTCTGCCTGAAAGCGGATCAAAAACGCAATTCCAATACGGGTCAGGCATCCGGCAGACTCAGTAGGAAATTTCCTTTCATATCAGCGTCATCTTTCGACCCAATAGTCTGGACCTGGGCTTCATCTTTCAGGTTAACCCCCGACAACTGCCGTCGACAGGCCTCGCGCATCAAGTACAGCAAACGGTGTGCCGCCATGCCATAGCTCAAACCTTCAAGGCGGACATTGGAAATACAGTTGCGATAGGCGTCTGTCAGGCCGACCTTTGGATTATAGGTGAAATACAAACCGAGACTGTCTGGCGAGCTGAGTCCAGGGCGTTCGCCTATCAGGATCACGACCATTTTTGCGCCGAGCAATTCGCCGATTTCGTCAGCCACGGCGACGCGACCCTGTTCCACCAGAATCACCGGCGACAATGACCAGCCTTCGGCGTGAGTCTGTTCTTCCATGCGCGTCAGAAACGGCAAGGTGTGCCGGTGCACCGCCAGCGCCGACAGGCCGTCGGCCACGACGATCGCCAGATCAACGCCGCCCGGGTTGGCCAACGCGTGTTCGCGCAGTATTTGCGCGGACTCGTCACTCAACTTGCGCCCCAGGTCTGGCCGTTGCAGATAACTGTGGCGATCGCTGGCGGCGCTGTGCAGCAGCAGACTGTCGCGTCCGCGCTCGGCCAGTTGCTGGCTGAGTCCGACATGATCGAAGGGCAGGTGCACGGCATCGCGCGCCTCGGCGTGGGCGTACTGGAAATCCAGTTGCGCGCTGGTCGGCATACTGGTGCCGGTACGACCCAGAGCGATGCGTGCCGGGGTCAGGCGGCGCAGTCCCAGCCAGGGGTTTTGCGGATCGACGGTTGGTTTATCCATCAGCAGATTACTCATCCCAGTTGCGCCATGGCCTGGCGGAAGGCCGGCGGCAGGTTGTTGCCGAAGTGCACCTTGCCGTCACCTTGGGTGAAGATGCCCATATGTGCCAGCCACCGCTCAAACTCGGGGGCCGGTTTCAGGCCCAGGGTCTGGCGCGCGTAGAGCGCGTCGTGGAACGAGGTGGTCTGGTAGTTGAGCATGATGTCGTCGGAACCGGGGATGCCCATGATGAAGTTGATCCCGGCCACGCCGAGCAGCGTCAGCAAGGTGTCCATGTCGTCCTGATCGGCTTCGGCGTGGTTGGTATAGCAGATGTCGCACCCCATCGGCACCCCGAGCAACTTGCCGCAGAAGTGATCTTCGAGGCCGGCGCGGATGATCTGTTTGCCGTTGTAGAGGTATTCCGGGCCAATGAAACCGACCACGGTGTTTACCAGAAACGGCTTGAAGTGCCGGGCCACGGCGTAGGCGCGGGTTTCGCAGGTTTGTTGGTCGATGCCGTGATGGGCATTGGCCGAGAGCGCGCTGCCCTGGCCGGTTTCGAAGTACATCAGGTTTTGCCCCAGGGTGCCGCGATTGAGGCTCAAGCCTGCTTCATACCCCTCCTGCAGCACACTCAGGCTGATGCCGAAACTGGCGTTGGCCGCTTCGGTGCCGGCGATTGACTGGAACACCAGGTCCAGCGGCACGCCACGGTTGATCGCCTCGATAGAGGTGGTGACGTGGGTCAGCACGCAGGCTTGGGTCGGGATTTCGTAGCGCTGGATGACCGCGTCGAGCATTTCCAGCATCGCGCAGATCGAGGCGATGCTGTCGGTGGCCGGGTTGATGCCGATCATCGCGTCGCCGTTGCCGTAGAGCAGGCCGTCGAGAATGCTCGCGGCAATGCCGGCGGGTTCGTCGGTAGGGTGGTTGGGTTGCAGGCGGGTCGATAGGCGCCCGCGCAGACCCATGGTGCCGCGAAACCGAGTCACCACGCGGATCTTTTGTGCCACCAGCACCAGGTCCTGCACGCGCATGATCTTCGACACGGCAGCGGCCATTTCCGGGGTCAGGCCAGGGGCCAGCGCCCGCAGGCTCTGCTCGTCGGCCGCATCGCTGAGCAGCCAGTCGCGAAAACCGCCAACGGTCAGGTGGCTGACGGTCTCAAAGGCGCGGGCGTCGTGGGTGTCGATGATCAGCCGGGTGACTTCATCGGATTCGTAGGGGATCAGCACTTCTTGCAGGAAATGCTTGAGCGGGATATCAGCCAAGGTCATTTGCGCGGCGACCCGTTCGCCGTCGTTCAGGGCGGCGACGCCGGCCAGAAAGTCCCCGGAGCGTGCCGGGCTGGCCTTGGCCATGACTTCCTTGAGGCCATCGAAACGGTAAGTCCGGGCGCCGACGGTATGGGCAAATGCAGCCATGAGCGGTGTCCTCTTGAATCTGTAAGTGATGACCCGTAGGAGCAGGGCTCGCCCGCGATCGGATCGCCGCGATATCTCTGTCAGACCGCGGTGAAGCTATCGCGGGCAAGCCTTGCTCCTACGGGTGTTGCATTGTTTCAGGGCAGGCGCCGGGGAAATTGCCCGGCGCCGGTGCGACTCAGATACCCGTAAGCATCGCATCCGCCGGGGCGTCGAAGCGCTGTTTGGCGGTCAATTGGAAGTAGATGAAGCCGGCGACCATGAAACCGAGGAAAATCATCCCGATCAAGGTATTGAACCAGGCCATCGCCACCAGGCAGACCACCGCCAGGAACAGCGCGATGCCCGGCACGATCGGATAACCCGGGGCGCGGAAGGTGCGCTCCAGCAGCGGCTCGGTTTTGCGCAGTTTGAACAGGCTGAGCATGCTGATGATGTACATCACGATAGCGCCGAACACCGACATGGTGATCATCGCGGCGGTCAGGGTCATGCCTTGCAGGTTGACCAGCCCGTCACTGTAGATCGCCGCGATGCCGATCACGCCGCCGGCCAGAATTGCCCGATGCGGGGTCTGGAAGCGCGAGAGCTTGGCCAGGCCGCGAGGCAGGTAGCCGGCGCGAGCGAGGGCGAAGAACTGGCGCGAGTAGCCGAGGATGATCCCGTGGAAGCTCGCCACCAGACCGAACAAACCGATCCACACCAGCATGTGCATCCAGCTGGAGTTGTTGCCGACCACGGCTTTCATGGCCTGAGGCAGTGGATCGTTGATGTTCGCCAGTTGGCGCCAGTCGCCCACACCGCCGGCCATCACCATCACGCCGATGGCCAGGAACACCAGGGTCAGGATGCCGCTGACGTAGGCCCGTGGAATGGTACGTTTCGGGTCCTTGGCTTCTTCGGCAGCCATGGCCGCGCCTTCGATGGCGAGGAAAAACCAGATGGCAAAGGGGATCGCCGCAAAGATGCCGGGGATCGAGGCGACCGTGAACTCATTGGAGCCGGACCAGCCGTTGAGCACGAAATTGCTGAAGCTGAAGCCCGGTGCAACCACGCCCATGAACACCAGCAGTTCGGCTACCGCCAGAACGGTCACCACCAGTTCGAAGGTCGCGGCAATGCTGACGCCGAGAATGTTCAGGCCCATGAACACGAAGTAGGCGCCGACCGCGGCGAGTTTCGGGTCCAGATCCGGGTATTGCACGTTCAGGTAGGCGCCGATAGCCATCGCAATGGCCGGTGGCGCAAAGACGAACTCGATCAGCGTGGCGATCCCGGCGATCAAGCCGCCTTTTTCACCAAAGGCCCGTCGGCTGTAGGCAAAGGGCCCGCCAGCGTGGGGAATCGCGGTGGTGAGTTCGGTGAAACTGAAGATGAAGCAGGTGTACATCGTCGCCACCATCAACGCGGTGACGAGGAACCCCAAAGTGCCTGCGGTGCCCCAGCCGTAACTCCAGCCGAAGTATTCGCCGGAAATCACCAGGCCGACGGCAATGCCCCATAGATGCAAGGTGCCGAGTGTGGGTTTGAGCGTTGTTGAAGAAGTCATAAGTCCTCTCTGTTTTTTATTGTTCGATCTGTTGGACTTTCGGGTGTGGCGGTTTGGGTGGATCGACGCTGTTCACGCAGCGGGTAATCTGTCGAACGGGCACGCAAGGCCCGTGCCAGAGCGGCAGGGCAATGTAGGTTGTGTCAATGAAGGCGCCATCGCTGGCAAGCCATGCTCCTACAGGGGGGTGTGATTTGTAGGAGCAAGGCTTACCCGCGATAGCTGTTACGCGATTTCGCGCGGGGTTAGAAGAAACCCAGTGGATTGATGTCGTAGCTCACCAGCAGGTTTTTGGTTTGCTGGTAGTGGTCGAGCATCATTTTGTGGGTTTCACGGCCGACACCGGACTTCTTGTAACCACCGAACGCGGCGTGGGCCGGGTACAGGTGGTAGCAGTTGGTCCAGACGCGTCCGGCCTTGATCGCCCGGCCCATGCGGTAGGCGCGGTTGATGTCGCGGGTCCAGAGACCGGCACCAAGGCCGAACTCGGTGTCGTTGGCAATCGCCAGGGCTTCGGCTTCGTCCTTGAAGGTGGTGATGCTCACCACCGGGCCAAAGATTTCCTCCTGGAACACGCGCATTTTGTTGGTGCCCTTGAGCAGGGTCGGCTGGATGTAATACCCGGTCGCTAGGTTGCCCTCGAGTTTTTCTACCTTGCCGCCGGTCAGCAACTCGGCACCTTCGCCTTTGGCGATTTCCAGGTACGAGAGGATCTTGTCGAATTGTTGCTCGGACGCCTGAGCGCCGACCATGGTGTCGGTGTCCAGCGGGTCGCCACGTTTGATTTGCAGGACCTTCTTCATCACCACTTTCATGAAGTCGTCGTAGATCGACTCTTGCACCAGTGCGCGGGACGGGCAGGTGCAGACTTCGCCCTGGTTGAAGAACGCCAGTACCAGGCCTTCGGCAGCTTTTTCGATGAAGGTCGGTTCGGCTTGCATGATGTCGGCGAAGAAGATGTTCGGCGATTTGCCGCCCAGTTCCACGGTGGACGGAATGATGTTTTCGGCGGCGCATTTCATGATGTGCGAGCCGACCGGGGTCGAGCCGGTAAAGGCAATTTTGGCAATGCGTTTGCTGGTGGCCAGGGCTTCACCGGCTTCTTTGCCGAAACCTTGCACGACGTTCAGCACGCCAGGCGGCAGCAGGTCGCCGATCAGTTCCAGCAGCACGGTAATGCCCAGCGGGGTTTGCTCGGCGGGCTTGAGCACCACGCAGTTGCCGGCGGCCAGTGCCGGGGCAAGTTTCCAGGCGGCCATCAGGATCGGGAAGTTCCACGGGATGATCTGCCCGACCACGCCCAGCGGTTCGTGAATGTGATAAGCCACGGTGTTGCCGTCGATTTCCGCGGCACTGCCTTCCTGGGCGCGCAGGCAACCGGCGAAGTAGCGGAAGTGGTCAGCGGCCAGTGGGATGTCGGCGTTGAGGGTTTCACGCACGGCTTTGCCGTTGTCCCAGCTTTCGGTGATTGCCAGGACTTCGAGGTTTTGCTCGATGCGGTCGGCGATTTTCAGCAGCACCAGCGAGCGCGCCTGAGCAGAGGTGCTGCCCCAGGCGTCGGCGGCTGCGTGGGCAGCGTCCAGGGCTTTTTCGATGTCTTCGGCCGTGGAGCGGGGGAATTCGGCAATCGGTTGGCCGTTGACCGGGGAAGTATTGGTGAAGTACTGACCTTTGACAGGCGCGACGAATTCGCCGCCGATGTAGTTGCCGTATTTACTCTTGAACGAAACGATAGCGCCTTCAGTACCTGGGTGAGCGTAACGCATGGTGAGTATCTCCTTGGCTTTTGTGCTTATAAGGGAGTACGCGCAGTAAGCGCTTGAGAAGCGTAGAGCAAAGGTCGGGCCAGTGCTTTGCGGGTCAGGTAAATCAAGGGCTTACGGTTTTTTCGAGGGGGTGGTGATACAGGGCCTGTGACAGATGTGGTACAGGCCTTGTGACAGTTTGTACCGCTTGTGGCACAGCCTGTGACCGGGCGGTCTTGCCAGCATTGCAAAGCAATCGAGGCAGGAGGATGCTGGGCGCTCTGTGGCGAGGGAGCTTGCTCCCGCTGGGTCGCGAAGCGGCCCCAAAATGTCTGCCGTTGATGATTTTTTGCGAGCGCTACGCACTCGAGCGGGAGCAAGCTCCCTCGCCACAAGGTGGTGACAGTCCTTCATTGGGCCCAGCACAGTGTTCGGAGAGAATAATAAAAAATGCACAGCAACCATTTGAGTCGCCATGCCCAGCAAGTCTTGACCGTGACCCAGGGCAAATCCCATTTGCACGGTCCCGGTAGCGATCCGTCCATCGCCCGTTCCTGGCTGCGTTGTCTTGAGGACTATCACCTCGACCCAGCCCTGACCATGGCGCCGACGGTGCTTGAACACGGTCGTGTGCTGGAGAGCCGCGAGCGCTTGCAGCAAGTCCTGCAGATTGCCGGTGGCGAAATGACCAGCCTGCATCAACAACTTTCCGGTGCCGGCCACGCCGTGCTGTTGACCGACGCCCGCGGGGTGATCCTCAACTGTGTCACGGCGCCTGCCGAACGGAAGATTTTCGAGCGCGCCGGTCTCTGGCTCGGTGCCGACTGGAGTGAAGCCTGCGAAGGCACCAATGGCATCGGCACCTGCCTGGTGGAGCGGCAGTCGCTGACCATTCACCAGGATGAGCATTTTCGGGGGCGTCATACAGGGCTGACCTGTTCGGCGAGCCCGGTGTTCGACCCGCATGGCGAACTGCTGGCGGTGCTCGACGTTTCGTCGGCGCGCCACGATGTCTCGCGTCAGAGCCAGTTTCACACCATGGCGCTGGTCAATCTCTCGGCGAAGATGATCGAGAGCTGCTACTTCCTGCGTTACTTCGACAATCAATGGCTGCTGCGCTTTCACTTGCAGGCCGAGTCGGTCGGGCTGTTCAGCGAAGGGCTGCTGGCGTTCGACGGAGAAGGGCGGATCAGTGCGGTCAATCAGAGCGCGTTGAACCTGCTGGGACATATTCGTGGCGGGTTGCTGGGTCAACCGGTCGAGGTATTTTTCGATTGCTCGCTGGACGAACTGCTGGGGCGTGCGAGCGTCAACGCCGCGGCCAGTTGGCCACTGCGCACTCGCGATGGGCGGGTGTTGTTTGCGCTATTGCGCGGCCGGCCGCGTAGCGTACCGACCCCGGTGCTGCAACCGCCGCTCATTGCCGAACGCCCGGTTCTTACGGGTATTTGTCTGGGGGATGAAGGGCTGCAGGCGGATTTTCGCAAAGCCTTGCGGGTCTTCGAACGTGATGTGCCGCTGTTGATCAACGGTGAAACCGGCTCAGGTAAAGAAGCCTTCGCCAAGGCCGTGCACCAGGCCAGTCAGCGCGCCGACAACGCCTTCGTTGCGCTGAACTGTGCAGCGATCCCGGAAAGCCTGATCGAGAGCGAACTGTTCGGCTATCGCGGCGGCAGTTTCACTGGCGCACGCAAAGAGGGCATGCGCGGCAAGTTGCAGCAGGCCGATGGCGGCACGTTGTTTCTCGACGAAATCGGCGACATGCCGCTGGCGTTGCAAACCCGACTATTAAGGGTGCTGGAAGATCGGCAGGTGGTGCCGATCGGTGGCGAGCCGCTGCCGGTCAACGTGCGGATCATCAGTGCCACTCACCGGAATTTGCTCGAACGGGTGCAGGACGGCAGTTTCCGTGAAGATTTGTATTACCGCCTCAATGGTCTGGAAATCGCCTTGCCAGCGTTGCGCGAACGCAGCGACAAGTCGCAGTTGCTGGACTTTTTGCTGGCTGAAGAGTCGGGCGGGGAGGCGGTGCTGATTGACGCTGCGGCGCGACAGGCGCTGCTCGACTACGCCTGGCCGGGTAACGTGCGGCAATTGCGCAATGTGCTGCGGACCCTGGCTGCGTTATGCGATGACGGACGGATCGGAGTTGAGGATTTGCCGGCGATTATTCGCCAGGCTCGACCGGCTCCAGTGTTGGCGCAGGTGGAAGAGGTGTCCGAAAATCCGCTGGACGATGCCGAACGCCTGGCGTTGCTCAATGCCCTGGAGCAGCAGCGTTGGCACATGACCCATACCGCGGAACAACTGGGAGTCAGCCGCAACACCCTCTATAGAAAACTGCGCAAGCACGGAATAGCCCGTTAAACCGCATGGGGCACACTTTTGTGGCGAGGGGGGCAAGCCCTAATGCCAGTCAGTTAAGGATGGACGCTTCCCTGTGGCGAGGGAGCTTGCTCCCGCTGGGGCGCGAAGCGGCCCTAAAAATGGGACTGCTACGCAGCCCAGCGGGAGCAAGCTCCCTCGCCACAGTGGTCGTGGTCATCTCACTAAAGAGTGCGATTTTCCCCTCCCTACGCTAACCTGCCTCGATGTTTTACGAGGTTGACTATGCACATTCATATTCTGGGTATTTGCGGCACTTTCATGGGTTCGATGGCGGTCCTGGCCAAAGAGCTGGGCCATCATGTGACGGGCTCCGATGCCAACGTCTACCCGCCGATGAGCACTCAGTTGCAGGCGCAGGGCATCGAGCTGACGCAAGGCTATGATCCAGCCCAACTCGATCCGGCCCCGGATCTGGTGGTGATCGGCAATGCGATGTCGCGCGGCAACCCGGCGGTCGAATACGTATTGAACAAAGGCTTGCCGTACGTCTCCGGTCCGCAATGGCTGGCCGACCATGTGCTGCAAGGCCGCTGGGTGCTGGCGGTTGCCGGCACTCACGGCAAGACCACCACCAGCAGCATGCTCGCCTGGGTGCTGGAACACGCCGGCATGAGCCCGGGCTTTTTGATCGGCGGCGTGCCGCAGAACTTCTCGGTATCGGCACGTCTGGGGGACACGCCATTCTTCGTGATCGAAGCCGATGAATACGACAGCGCCTTCTTCGACAAGCGTTCGAAGTTCGTTCACTACCGTCCGCGTACCGCGATTCTCAATAACCTTGAGTTCGATCACGCCGACATCTTCCCCGATCTGCCGGCCATCGAACGACAGTTCCACCACCTGGTGCGGACCATCCCGAGCGAAGGCCTGGTGATCCACCCGACCACCGAACCCGCATTGCAACGCGTGATCGAAATGGGTTGCTGGACCCCGGTGCAAACCACCGGCGCGGGCGGGCAGTGGCAGGTCAAGTTGCTCAGCGAAGACGGCTCGAAGTTTGAAGTGATGTTCGAAGGCGTCGCCCAAGGCGTGGTCGAGTGGGACATGACCGGCCAGCACAACGTTGCCAACGCCTTGGCCACTCTGGCGGCCGCGCGGCATGTAGGCGTGGTTCCGAGTATGGGCATCGCCGCGTTGAGCGCGTTCAAGAGCGTCAAGCGGCGCATGGAAAAAGTCGCTGAAGTTCATGGCGTCACTATCTACGACGACTTCGCTCACCACCCGACCGCCATCGCAACCACCCTCGACGGTCTGCGCAAACGCATCGGCGACGCGCCGCTGATCGCGATCATCGAGCCGCGTTCCAACTCGATGAAGCTCGGCGCGCACCGTGACGGTTTGCCGGAAAGCGTGGTCGATGCCGATCAGGTGATCTGGTACGCACCGGCCAACCTCGGCTGGGACTTGCCCGCCGTTGCTGCGCTGTGCACCGTGCCGTCGATGGTCTGTGACTCGCTGGATGGCATTATCGAGCAGGTGAAGAGCCAGGCTAAACCCGGCACCCACGTGGTGATCATGAGCAACGGCGGCTTCGGTGGCCTGCATGGCAAATTGGCCGAGGCGCTTAAATGAGTAACGGTCCGGATCGCATCACGCTGGCCATGACCGGCGCTTCCGGCGCCCAATACGGTTTGCGCCTGCTCGATTGCCTGGTGCGCGAAGACCGCGAGGTGCACTTCCTGATCTCCAAGGCGGCGCAACTGGTGATGGCCACCGAGACCGACGTCACGCTGCCGCCGAAACCGCAGATGATGCAGGCCTTCCTCACTGAATACACTGGCGCGGCTGCCGGGCAGATTCGGGTGTACGGCAAGGAAGACTGGATGTCGCCGGTGGCCTCGGGCTCCGGCTCGCCGGCCGCGATGGTGGTGGTGCCGTGCTCGACCGGGACCTTGTCGGCGATTGCCACAGGTGCCTGCAACAACCTGATCGAGCGCGCCGCCGACGTGACCTTGAAAGAGCGTCGGCAGTTGATTCTGGTGCCACGCGAGGCGCCGTATTCCAGTATTCACCTGGAAAACATGCTCAAGCTGTCGAACATGGGCGTGACCATTCTGCCGGCCTCGCCGGGTTTCTATCACCAGCCGCAGACCATCGATGATCTGGTGGACTTTGTCGTGGCGCGGATTCTCAATCTGTTGAACATCCCGCAAGACATGCTGCCGCGTTGGGGTGAACACCATTTGAGCAGTGATGAATAAGCTATTGAGTCTTCTGCTCGCCCTGCAATTGGGCGGTTGTGCCACCGCACGCACATTGGACGCGGCCAAGCCTGGCGCGCCAGTGGTGTACTCGGGGATGCGCCTTGACCTGTACGCGCTGGACGGCGGTTGCTGCGCCAAGGATCGTTTTGGCGCCGAAGCACCGAGCTACCCCGGCCTCGACCTGCCGGCCAGCGCGCTGCTCGACACGCTGCTGTTGCCGCTGTCGGTGTTGACGGTGTTAGGGGTAGGGTTTCAGGCAACAGGCGGGTTGTAAGGGGGCGCGCGATCCCTGTGGTGAGGGAGCTTGCCCCCGTTGGGTCGCGAAGCGGCCCCCAATACTTGCCACGCGATTCTTCAGATAAATCAAATTGACCGGATTGCGGCGGCTTCGCCACCGAACGGGGGCAAGCCCCCTCGCCACAGGTTTGGTGTTGACCTGAGAAATTATTTGCCGAGCTTGCGCAATTCGTCGGACTCGACAATCCGCAAGCCATCCTGTTCTTCCAGCGCCAGGCGCCACATGGCGCGGGCCAGTTGGCAGGCTTCGATGCCGTGGTATTTGCCGGGAATCAGTTTGGACAGCGGGCCTGCCAGTTGTTCGGCGAGTCGCGGTTCAAGGCGATCTCCCAGTAGCAGGGAAGGTCGGCAGATAGTCAGTTGCGGCCAGTTCTGTGCGCGCAATGCGTATTCCATCTCGCCCTTGACCCGGTTGTAGAAAACCGAGGATCTGCGGTCAGCCCCCAGGGCGCTGATCACGATCAAGTGCCGTGCGCCCATTTCCCGTGCACGTTTGGCGAACGCCACCACCAGGTCCAGATCGACTGCGCGAAAGGCTTGTTCGGAGCCGGCCTGTTTGATCGTCGTGCCCAGGCAGCAGTAGGCAATGTCGACGCGGCCACTGAGTTGGGGGAGAAGCACCGCCGGATCGCCAACCGGGTTTTCCAGATGAGGATGTTCCGCCAGTGGTCGGCGTGACGGTGCCAGTACGCGGCTGATGGTCGGTTCGTTGAGCAGCCGATCAAGTAAGTGTTCACCGACCAGGCCGGTGGCTCCAGCGAGCAATACATGCTGAGGCGTCAAGTACATAATGTTTCCCCCTTGATACTGTTTCAGCTTAGTTGCTCTTTGCTTCCTTGCTGGTTAATGCAGCACTTTGCAGTGCCTTGCGTGCTTGTTGCTTGCGCAGTAATTGCCAATGCGCCAACACCCCTTTTGGCGCCCAGATCTGTGGTTCGGAGGCCTCGAAACTGTCTGCCAGTTCACGCTCGGCGACCGTGGCCTTGGCCAGTTTGAATGCCTGCTCCAGATCGTCGGTCTGGTTCAGCGCCTGGACGAACAACGCGTCGCCGAAGTACGTGAAGTCAGCTTCCTCCGAGCAGCCGAACGACACTCGGTCGGCACGCGAGGCGGTCATGATCAGTGTGCGTTCGTCTTTGAGTGCCGGGATGAAACCGCCGGAGTAGCAGGCAGAAATCACGATGATCTTGTCGCGGTTTTTCAGCGGCGCGAGGACGGTGGCCAATTCGTCAGCCGGCAAATCGGCCAGCTCCATGCGCGGTTGGTCGAGCACCAGTTCGTGTTCGTGGGTGCCGTGGCTGGTCAGGTAGATGAACACCAGGTCTTCCGGCCCGCTGCGTTCGGCCAGGGTCAGGGCGGCGCGGCGCAGGTTCTCGCGCGTGGCCATCGGCCGGTCGCCGAGGTGGTCGCGATGGTTGACCAGGCGGATCTGGCCATAGGCGCCGAAGCGGCTGGCGAGCATGTTGCTGACGTAATCGGACTCGCGCAGAAAAACGCTCTGCTTGCCGTCGCCGCCCACGGTCAGGGTGTACAACTCGATCGCCGGGGTCGAGGCCGGCACATTGGCCAGCGCGTCTTCGAGCAGGCGCCCTTGCGCCAGTAACCCCAACTCGAGGGTGTCCGGCAGCAACTTGCCATTGGCATCGCGTACACGCTGGCCATTGATCCAGTCGCCGCTTTGCACGGTGCCATCCGTCAGCACCAGCGTGCCGTGCCCTTGATAGCTGTCGTTATCGAACTCACCGATGTAGAAGCTGCCGTCCGCCAGGTTCAAACGGCCTTGGCCGGTGAAACGCCAATCACTGAATTGGCCGATGTAGTGGCTGTTGTCGGCGCCGATCAATTCGCCTTTGCCGTTCAGCGCGCCTTCCTTGAACTGGCCGACCCACACGTCGCCATCGGCGTTCTCGTAGCGACCTTTGCCGTTCAGCTGATTCTGTTTGAAACCACCGACGTAGCTGTCGCCCTCGGCACTGCTGAAGGTGCCGTTGCCTTCCAGCTGGCCGTCGACAAAAGTACCGGTGAACTGGTTGCCGCTGGCATCGCCACGCTGGCCCTCACCGTTGGGTTTGCCGTTGGCGAACTGGCCCTGATACTGGCTGCCGTCTTCAAGTTCGAGACGACCGAGGCCGGAATACTGATCGGCCTTGAACTCGCCACGGTAAGTCATGCCATCTTCTTTGAGGGTGCCTTCACCGTCGCGCCGCCCGAGTTTGAAGCCGCCGGTGTAGCTGCTGCCGTTGGTAGTCAGCGTGCCCTGACCATGGAACAGCCCTTGCTGGAACTCCCCGCGATAAACCTCGCCGTTGCTGCCGTGCCATTCGCCCTGACCGTGCCACTGACCCTTGTCGAACTGGCCGGCGTACCAGCTGCCGTTCGGGTAGTCGATCCGGCCCTGGCCTTGCAGCAACCCATTGACCAGATCACCCCGATAGCGGCCGCCATCGGGCAGGCGTGCGTCGGGCGGCAACAGCGATTCGCCATCACCACACGCGGTGAGCAACAGGGTCAGGGCAAGGGGTGCAAGTGAGCGCATAGCGGGATCCGGGCAATTAGGCGAGGGAGTATGCCGCAGCTATGTGTCTGATATATAGAGACGCGGTGCGAAACAGCAGGAACTCCGACCGCGTAAAAACTACTGCGCTCGGAAATACTGCGTTGAAAAAAGGTTCGGACTGCTCATTTACAGCACGTAAACTCCGCGTCCTCACCTTTTTTCGCCTTGTCTTTCCTTCGCTCGCTACGTTTTTACGCGGTCTGTTCGCTTCGCATCCGGCAGGGGTTACACGAACGCCAGCGACAACGGTTCAGCGATGTATGCCGGTTTTTCCTGGCCTTCGATTTCCAGCGTGGCGGTGGCCTTGAGCAGCCATTGGCCGGGTTTCTTTTCGGTGACGTCGCTCAGTTCGACCTTGAGCCGGACTCTGGAGTCGACCTTCACCGGTTGAATGAAACGCACGCTGTCCAGGCCGTAATTGACGACCATCTTCAAGCCTTGCGGCAGGACCAGGATGTCTTCCATCAGCTTCGGGATCAGCGACAGTGACAGGAAACCGTGGGCGATCGTGCTGCCAAACGGGGTTTGTGCGGCTTTTACCGGGTCAACGTGGATGAACTGATAATCGCCTGTAGCTTCAGCGAACAGGTTGATGCGGTCCTGATCGATCGTGAGCCATTCGGAACGTCCGAGTTCCTTGCCGACATAATCTTTGAGCTCTGCAACGGGAACATAGGGCATTGAGACTCTCCTTGGGTTCATCGGTTTTATAGTTTTTTCAAGTGGGGGGTTGGCCCCGGAACAACCACTTTAGATCATCATGGCGATTAGGTCCGGTCAAGCTTCCATACCTTTGGCGAATACCCATGCATAGCGAGTGCCATGCTTATAATGTCCGGCCCGCTTGTGGGGACGAGTTTTGCTGGAGATGACGGATGTTGCTACGTGGCCTGACCTGGCTGGTGCTGTTTCAATTGCTCGGCACGGCCCTCAACCATTTGTTATTGCCGGTGCTGCCAGGGCCGATTATCGGCCTGTTGCTGCTGCTGGGGTTCCTGGTCATCCGTGGCGAAGTGGCTGAGCCCCTGAGCCTGGCGGCTGGCAGCCTGCTGCGTTATTTGCCCTTGCTGCTGGTGCCGCCAGCGGTGGGCGTGATGGTATACGCCGCCGATATCGCGGCGGATTTCTGGGCCATCGTTGGCGCACTGGTGTTGTCGCTGCTGCTGTCCATGGCGTTCGCCGGAGTCTTGATGCAACGGCTGATCAAGCGCCACGTCGTGCGCTCGGAGGAGTCGTGATGATATTCGACTGGCAGGGTGCGCTGGCGGCAGTGATTCATCACCCGTTGTTCGGTATTGGCGTTACCTTGGGCGCCTATCAACTGGTGTTGGCAGCGTTCGAGAAAACCCGCTGGATCTTCCTGCAGCCCGTGCTGGTATCGATGCTGCTGGTGATCGGCGTGTTGCTCGCGTGTGGGCTGACGTACGCCGAATACCGCAAAAGCACCGAGATCCTCAGCATTCTGCTGGGGCCGGCGACCGTTGCGCTGGCGGTGCCGCTCTACCTGAACCTGCGGCGGATTCGGCAGCTGTTCTGGCCGATATTTACTACGCTGGTGATAGGTGGTGTGGTTGCCACCGGCATGGGCGTGCTGCTGGGTTGGTGGTTTGGCGCCGAGCACATGATCCTGATGACCATGGCACCTAAATCGGTTACCTCGCCGATTGCCATGCTGGTGGCTGAGCAGATTGGCGGAGTGGCGGCGCTGGCGGCGGTGTTCGTGTTGATCACCGGGGTGATTGG
This sequence comes from Pseudomonas helvetica, assembly GCF_039908645.1. Classification (NCBI taxonomy): domain Bacteria; kingdom Pseudomonadati; phylum Pseudomonadota; class Gammaproteobacteria; order Pseudomonadales; family Pseudomonadaceae; genus Pseudomonas; species Pseudomonas helvetica. Next base: position 5,597,217 of record NZ_CP150917.1, on the reverse strand, counting down.
CGCCATTTTCGGTCCGAGCCTGTTGAACCGGCTTGGTGTGCACAGCCCTGAAGCGCGCGGCATGGCCCTGGGTATGACCGCTCACGCGGTCGGGACTGCGGTGGCGATGCAGGAAAGTGAAGAGTGCGGCGCCTTCGCGGCGCTGGCGATGAGTCTGATGGGCGTGGCCACGGCGGTGTTCCTGCCGTTGGCGGTGTCGATGGTGGTGTAAGGAAATGTCTATGAGCTTGCCGCTTTTTCCACTGAATACGGTGCTGTTTCCTGGCTGCATCCTCGACTTGCAGATTTTTGAGGCGCGCTACCTGGACATGATCAGCCGCTGCATGAAGCAGGGGACCGGCTTCGGCGTGGTGTGCATTCTCGACGGCGAAGAAGTCGGCATTGCCCCGCAAGGCTATGCGCTGGTGGGATGCGAAGCGCTGATTACCGATTTCAAGCAGCAGGATAATGGTCTGCTGGGTATTCGGGTGCAGGGCGGGCGGCGCTTCCATGTACTGCGTACCGAGACTCAGCGCGATCAGTTGACCGTCGCCGAGGTCGAGTGGCTGGAGGACGAACCGGAGCAACCGCTACAGGACGAAGACGCCGACCTGGTCGCACTGCTCAAGGCCTTGGCTGAACACCCGATGGTCGAAGCGCTGAACATGGGCACCGACGCGGCCGGGCAGCAGTCACTGGCCAATCAATTGGCGTACCTGCTGCCGTTTTCTGAAGTGGACAAGATCGAACTGCTGCAACTCGACAACCCGCAGCAGCGCCTGGATGCGATTCAGGCGTTGCTGGACGAGTTGCAGGGGGAATTGTTTGCCTAACGCTTGTCAGTCTCTGTACGAAAACTACCTGCGCGTCGACCAGACTGCGTTAAAAACAGGCTCGGAATGCTCATTTAGGGGCCTAAACTCCGCTTCCTCGCCTGTTTTTGCCTTGCCTGATCGCCGCTCGGCGAGTTTTCGTACAGATCCTAGTAGGCATACCGCTGCAATGTATGAGGCAAGTGCCACAGCGCGAAGAACCCGAACAATGCCAGCATTACCGGCAACACCGACCACCAGACCTTGGCTGGCATAGGGCTCAAGGGTGTCTGGCGCTGGGTCACGGCCAGGCTGGCAGCGCACACGCACGCCGCCAGCATCGCGCCGGCGGTTATATCGGTTGGCCAATGTGCGCCGAGATAAACCCGCGACAGGGCGATGGCGGCTGGCGGCAGGCAACCGAGCAGCAACCAGGTCAGGCGCATGCGCTGAGGTTGGCCTCGGCCGGCCAGCACCGCGAGGGTCAGGAACAACGCAAACGAACCTGACGCATGACCACTGGGCATGCTGTAGCTGGTCAGTGGGTCGGTCAGTACTTCCGGGCGCATCCGGGCGAACAGGTTCTTGGTTCCGGTGTTCAGCAGCGCGGTGATCAGCAGCGTACAGCCGGCGAAGATCATGTGCCGCCATTGGCGTGTGATCAGTAGCAGGATCGTCAGCGCCGCGCTGATCACAAACATGTTTTTGAAATCGCCGACCTGGGTGAGCATTACCGCGATTTCATCCAGCGCCGGGCTGCGGTGTTCTTGAACCAGCGTCATCAAGCCTTGATCGAAGGCGCTCAGGTGCGGATAGCCTATGAACAGCCCGCCGAGTATCAGCAGGCTGAGGCCGGCAATCAGTGCGGTGGCCTGGCGATGACCGCGCAAGCTGCTGTTGATGCTCAGGCCCACTAATACCGCAATACTGCCGACGACCACTCCGGCTTGAGGCCAGAAACCTTCCGGCAGCGGCAGGCGAATCGCCGCGCCCGTGGCCCAGCCCGGCAGCAGATAGGCCACCGACCAGCCGGCACCCGCCAGCAAGCTGACCGCAAAGAAGCGCGGGAACGGCATGTCGAACATTCCGGCAACCATTGGCAGCATCGGGCGCAAAGGGCCGATAAAGCGCCCGACCAATAAGCTCGCGATGCCATAGCGCTGGAAATAGTTTTCAGCGCCGCTGATCCATTCCGGATGGTGGCGCAGCCCTGGCAAGCGCCGAATGTTCTGGTGGAAGTGCCTGCCCAGGAAGTACGACAGCAGATCGCCGAACAGGCCGCCAAGGAAGCCCAGCAGCAGTGTTTCGCCCAGCGACAACGCGCCGCTGCCGGCCAGTACCGTGATGGCAAACAGCAACACGATGCCGGGCACGATCAGCCCGACAATTGCCAGGCACTCAACGCAGGCCACTATGAATACCGCCACCGCCAGCCATTGCGGATTGACCGTCAACCAGACAGTCAGGCTATCGAGCCATGGGCCCATACGTACAACTCCATCAAATCATCAAATGAACTGAGGGAGCGAGCAAGCTCGCTCCCTCAGTGGGTGTTTTTGCTGCAGGCCGCAGCACCATTCAGGGAAGCAGGAAATAGTCGCGGTTTTCGACCTGGCCGCGTCGCAGGGGGTTCCGGGTGCAGTAGGGTGCGTAAGCGCCGTCGACGAAGCGGTACATCAGGTGTTCGTCGCGGCCATGAGGAATCCCCAGGCGTGTGGTCTGGATGACATGCGGAGGAGGTGCACCGACGTCTTCGACAAACAGTATTTCATGATCGAAGCGCTTGGCATCCCAGGTCGGTACTTTCAGGCCCAGCGCCTTGCACAGCAAGGTCTGACCGGCGCAGAGCTTTTGCGAGGGGCGCGGTCGGCCCTTGGCGTCGGGATTGTTGAGCAGCATCTGCGCAAGGCTCGCCGGGCCGGAGATTTCATCGACCCACGGGTAAGCCGATTTGATCAGCACCGCATTGCCCGGTCCGTGGGCGCTGAAGTTCAGTGAATCGCCGCCACGGGCGTAGTACATATAGATGTGGCCGCCATCCAGAAACAAAGCCTTACGCTTTTCTGTGTAGCCAAGCGAGGCGTGGCTGCCCTTTTCTTCGCAGTAATAGGCTTCGGTCTCGATGATCCGCGCCGAAAGCCACAGGTCACCGACCCGATGGCGGATCACTTTACCCAGCAATTCACAGGCAAGTAGCTGAGCATCGCGGTTGAAAAAGCTGTCGGGCAGGGCTTTTGGCAATTTCGCTGTGGTCAAAATAGGCATGGCGACCGAAGTGATCAGGTAAATATGACGGAATGATAACAACTGCGGACTTAATCGAGGCTGAACACTGCCCATTTCGACCATCCGCCCGTCACTGCTGTTAGTAGGAGCGCGCGACAGCTATAATCTGCCGCTTTCCTCTTTGCCAAGACCACAGAGACCATGACTGAGTCCGTTCTTGACTACATGACCCGTTTGGGTCGCGCTGCCCGCGACGCTTCCCGCGTGATCGGCCGTGCCAGTACCGCGCAGAAAAACCGCGCCCTGCTGGCTGCCGCCGACGCTTTGGATAACGCTCGCGCCGAGTTGACCGCCGCCAATGAGCTGGATCTGGCCGCAGGCCGGGCCAATGGGCTTGAGCCGGCCATGCTCGAACGTCTGGCCCTGACCCCCGCACGCATCGACGGCATGATCGTCGGTTTGCGTCAGGTGGCGGCGCTGCCCGATCCGGTTGGCGCCATCCGCGACATGAGTTACCGGCCGTCGGGTATTCAGGTCGGCAAGATGCGCGTGCCCCTGGGCGTGGTCGGGATCATCTATGAGTCGCGGCCAAACGTGACCATCGATGCCGCGAGCCTGTGCCTGAAGTCGGGTAACGCAACCATCCTGCGCGGTGGTTCCGAGGCCATTCATTCCAACCGTGCGATTGCCGCCTGCATTCAGCGCGGTCTGGCTGAAGCCGGCTTGCCGGCGGCCGTGGTGCAAGTGGTTGAAACCACCGACCGTGCTGCCGTTGGTGCGTTGATCACCATGCCCGAGTACGTCGACGTGATCGTACCGCGTGGCGGCAAGGGCCTGATCGAACGGGTCAGCCGCGACGCTCGCGTGCCAGTGATCAAGCACCTGGACGGTATCTGCCACGTGTATGTCAGTGCCCACGCCGAGTTGCCGAAAGCCCAGCGCATTGCGTTCAACGCCAAGACTTACCGTTACGGCATCTGCGGCGCGATGGAAACTCTGTTGGTCGATCAAGCGGTCGCCAAGGAATTCCTGCCAGCGATGGCTGAACAGTTCCGCGAAAAAGGCGTCGAACTGCGCGGTTGCGAACGCACCCGGGCGATCATCGACGTCGTCGCCGCGACTGAAGAAGACTGGAGCACCGAATACCTGGCGCCGATCCTGTCGATCCTGGTGGTCGACGGCCTGGACCAGGCGATTGAGCACATCAACCGTTACGGCTCGCACCACACCGACTCGATCGTCAGCGAGCACCAGGGTGAAACCCGGCGTTTCGTGGCTGAAGTCGATTCGGCCTCGGTGATGATCAACACCCCGACGTGCTTTGCCGATGGCTTCGAATACGGATTGGGTGCCGAGATTGGCATTTCTACTGATAAGCTGCACGCCCGCGGCCCGGTGGGCCTCGAAGGTCTGACCTGCGAGAAGTACATCGTGGTCGGTGATGGCCAGTTGCGCGGCCAGGAGCCGGTCTGACTTGGGCGATCTCGGCCAGAGCGCCGCAGTGACCGCCAGTGAAACCGGCCCTCGGCGCATTGGCGTCCTGGGCGGGACCTTCGATCCGGTGCACATCGGCCATTTGCGCAGTGCACTGGAAGTGGCTGAATCACTGGCTCTCGATGAGTTGCGCCTGACGCCCAGCGCCAGGCCGCCGCATCGGGATACGCCGCAGGTTTCGGCGCAGGACCGTCTGGCGATGGTCGAGCGCGCGGTGGCCGGTATAGCACCGTTGGTAGTGGATGACCGCGAGCTCAAACGCGACAAGCCGTCCTACACTATCGACACCCTGGAACTGATGCGTGCGGAACTCGCCGCTGATGACCAGTTGTTTCTACTTTTGGGCTGGGACGCATTTTGCGGCCTGCCCACTTGGCACCGCTGGGAAGAGTTGCTCCAGCATTGCCACATCCTGGTGCTGCAACGCCCGGATGCCGACAGCGAACCGCCGGATGCCTTGCGCAACCTGCTGGCAGCGCGCTCGGTGAGCGACCCGCTGGCCCTCAAAGGGTCGAGCGGACAGATTGCATTCGTCTGGCAGACGCCGCTCGCGGTATCCGCCACCCAGATCCGTCAACTGCTGGCCAGCGGTAAGTCGGTACGTTTCCTGGTGCCCGACGCGGTCCTGGCCTATATCGATGCGCACGGACTTTACCGTGCGTCGAACTGAATAGGAGTGCTTTGAGGCACGTGGCAACAACGTGTATTGAAGCGCCCGAACATACGAGCAAAACGAGTTTTATATGACTGACAAAGACGTAACTAAAGTAAAGCGCAAAGGTTCGTTCAAGAGCGCCCCGCTGCCAGTAGCGGCTGAAACCGGCCCGGCACTCGTCGGCGAAGAGCTGGTCAAGGTCGCCGTAGCGGCTCTGGAAGACGTCAAGGCCCAGGACATTCTGGTGATCGACGTTCGTGAAAAGCAGAGCATCACTGACTTCATGATCATCGCTACAGGTACTTCCAACCGTCAGATCGGCGCGATGCTGGATAAGGTCCGCGAGGCGGTCAAGGCCCAAGGCGTCAAGCCGCTGGGTGAAGAAGGCAAGGGCGACAGTGACTGGGTACTGCTGGATATGGACGATGTCATCGTACACATGATGACCGCCTCGGCCCGCCAGTTCTACGACCTGGAGCGTCTGTGGGAAGGTGCCGAGCTGAGCCGTGCCACCGATGGCAAGCACCACAGCCCTGAAGTCGGTCACGAGCATTTCACCAAGCTCAACAAAGACCAGCAATAAGGGTTCGCTGTGCGACTGCGTCTGATCGCCGTCGGTTCACGCATGCCCAAGTGGGTGGAAGAAGGCTGGCATGAATATGCCAAGCGTCTTCCTTCCGAGCTGGCGCTGGAACTGGTGGAAATTCCGCTCAACACCCGTGGCAAGAACGCTGACGTGGCGCGCTTCATTCGCCAGGAAGGCGAAGCCATGCTGGCCAAGGTCGGCCCGAATGAGCGCATCGTCACCCTCGAGGTTCACGGCAAGCCCTGGAGCACCGAGCAATTGGCGGTCGAACTGGACCGCTGGCGGCTGGACTCGCGTACGGTGAACTTCATGGTCGGCGGTCCCGAAGGGCTGGCGCCGGAAGTCTGTGCGCGGGCTGATCAGCGCTGGTCATTGTCGCCCCTGACCCTGCCGCACCCACTGGTGCGGATCCTGATCGGTGAACAGTTGTATCGCGCCTGGACCGTGCTGTCCGGGCACCCTTACCACAAGTAGTTCAGCGCCCCCATGTCTCAGCCGATCCGCATCAAGGACCACGAGAAAGACGCCCGTCTGGTGCGCGGCCGGGTCGTGTTCGGGGCAATTGCGGTGGTCACGCTGATCGGCGTGCTGATTGCGCGGCTGTATTTCCTGCAAGTGATTCAGTACGAGTACCACTCGACGCTGTCGGAAAACAACCGCGTTCACGTTCAGCCGATTCCGCCGACTCGCGGGCTGATCTATGACCGTAATGGCGTGGTGGTGGCCGATAACCGGCCCAGCTTCAGTCTGAGCATGACCCGCGAGCGTTCGGGTGACTGGAAGCAAGTGCTCGATGTCATCGTTGAGGTGCTGCAACTGACGCCTGAAGATCGGGCGGTCTTCGAAAAACGCATGAAGCAGGGGCGCCGACCGTTTGAGCCGGTGCCGATCCTGTTCGAGCTGACGGAAGAGCAGATCGCCCGGATCGCGGTGAATCAGTTCCGCCTGCCGGGCGTCGAAGTGGTTGCGCAACTGGTACGTCACTATCCGCAGGGTCCGCATTTTGCGCACTCGGTCGGGTATATGGGGCGGATCAACGAGAAAGAGCTGAAGACTCTGGATCCGGTGGCTTACAGCGGCACCCATCAAATTGGCAAAACCGGTATCGAGCGCTTCTACGAGCCGGAATTGCACGGTCAGGTCGGTTACGAAGAAGTCGAGACCAACGCCCGTGGCCGCGTACTACGGGTGCTCAAGCGTACCGATCCGATCCCCGGCAAGGACATCGTCCTGAGCCTGGACATCAAGCTGCAGGAAGCCGCCGAAGCCGCATTGGGCGGGCGCCGTGGTGCGGTAGTGGCGCTGGACCCGAACACCGGCGAAGTGCTGGCAATGGTCAGCCAGCCGAGTTTTGACCCGAACCTGTTCGTGACCGGCATCAGCTTCAAGGCCTACGCCGAGTTGCGTGACTCGATCGACCGGCCACTGTTCAACCGCGTGCTGCGCGGCCTGTACCCGCCGGGTTCGACCATCAAGCCGGCCGTGGCAATTGCCGGGCTGGACTCTGGCGTCGTGACGGCCTCGACCCGGGTTTTCGACCCGGGTTACTACATGCTGCCCAACTACGATCACAAATACCGTAACTGGAACCGGACCGGCGACGGCTATGTGGATCTGGACACGGCAATCATGCGTTCCAACGACACCTACTTCTACGACCTGGCGCACAAGCTGGGGATCGATCGGTTGGCGGCCTATATGGGCAAGTTCGGTATCGGCCAGAAGGTCTCGCTGGACATGTTCGAAGAGTCGCCGGGGCTGATGCCATCCCGCGAATGGAAACGCGCGACCCGACGTCAGGCGTGGTTCCCGGGTGAAACTCTGATTCTGGGGATCGGCCAGGGCTACATGCAGTCCACCCCGTTGCAGTTGGCCCAGGCCACGGCACTGGTCGCCAACAAGGGTAGGTGGAACCGTCCGCATCTGGCGAAAACCATCGAAGGCCAGAAGCCGCTGGACCCGAACCCGATGCCTGACATCGTTCTGCGTGATGCGTCGGACTGGACCAAGGTCAACCACGGCATGCAGCAAGTGATGCACGGTGCCCGCGGCACCGCGCGTAAAGCGGCAATCGGCTCGCAATACCGGATTGCCGGCAAGTCGGGTACCGCCCAGGTGGTCGCGATCAAACAGGGCGAGAAGTACGACCGCTCCAAGGTTCAGGAACGCCACCGCGACCATGCCTTGTTCGTCGGCTTTGCGCCGGCCGACAACCCGAAAATCACCGTGGCGGTGATGGTCGAGAACGGTGAGTCCGGCTCCGGTGTCGCGGCGCCAGTGGTGCGGCAAGTCATGGATGCCTGGCTCCTGGGCCAGGACGGCCGACTCAAACCCGAGTACGACAGCCCTATCAGCGCGGAGGCTACGGCCCGTGAAGAGTAATTTTGATCGCATCCTCTCCAGTGAGGATGTGATGCGTCGCCGCGCGACGCTGTTGCAACGCCTGCACATCGATGGCCCGTTGCTGATCCTGCTGCTGATCCTCGCGGCCGGCAGCCTGTTCGTGCTGTATTCGGCGAGTGGCAAGAGCTGGGACCTGCTGGCCAAACAAGCGACGTCGTTCGGGATCGGCCTGGTGTCGATGATCGTCATCGCCCAGTTCGAACCGCGTTTCATGGCGCGTTGGGTGCCGCTGGGCTATGTGCTCGGGGTGATCTTGCTGGTGGTGGTGGACGTGATGGGCCACAACGCCATGGGCGCGACGCGCTGGATCAATATTCCCGGGGTGATTCGCTTCCAGCCCTCGGAATTCATGAAGATCCTGATGCCGGCGACGATTGCCTGGTACCTGTCCAAGCGCACGTTGCCACCGCAACTCAAGCATGTCGGGGTCAGTCTGTTCCTGATCGGCTTGCCGTTCATACTGATTGTGCGTCAGCCAGACCTCGGCACGTCGCTGCTGATCCTTGCGGGCGGTGCTTTCGTGCTGTTCATGGGTGGCCTGCGCTGGCGCTGGATCCTCAGCGTGGTCGCGGCAGCCGTGCCGGTGGCGGTCGCGATGTGGTTCTTCATCATGCATGACTACCAGAAGCAGCGGATCCTGACCTTCCTCGACCCGGAGAGCGATCCGCTCGGCACCGGCTGGAACATCATTCAGTCCAAGGCCGCCATCGGTTCCGGCGGCGTGTTCGGTAAAGGCTGGCTGCTGGGCACCCAGTCGCACCTGGACTTTCTGCCGGAAAGCCACACCGACTTCATCATTGCGGTGATGGGCGAAGAGTTCGGTCTGGTGGGCATTTGCGCCTTGCTGCTGATTTACCTGCTGTTGATTGGCCGTGGGCTGGTGATTACCGCCCAGGCGCAGACATTGTTCGGCAAATTGCTCGCCGGCAGCCTGACCATGACGTTTTTTGTTTACGTTTTCGTCAACATCGGTATGGTCAGTGGCCTGTTGCCGGTGGTGGGGGTGCCGTTGCCGTTCATTAGCTACGGCGGAACTTCGCTGGTGACGCTGCTGTCAGCGTTTGGGGTTTTGATGTCGATCCATACCCATCGTAAGTGGATCGCACAGGTTTGAATAAGGTGAAGATTTCAATGCAAGTAATGCGTGGCTGGGCGACTCGATACGCTCCGTGGGTCGGCCTGGTAAGCATCCTTGGTGCAGCGCAGGAAGTGCTGGCCGGCGATTATGAAGGCTCGCCCCAAGTGGCCGAATTCGTCGGTGAAATGACCCGCGACTATGGTTTTGCCGGTGAACAGCTGATGGGCGTGTTCCGCGAGGCCGAGCGCAAGCAATCGATTCTCGACGCGATCTCCCGACCGGCCGAGCGGGTCAAGCAATGGAAGGAATATCGCCCGATGTTCCTGACCGACGCTCGGATCGCCCGGGGCGTGGATTTCTGGCGCCAGCACGAAGCGGCGCTGGCTCGCGCCGAGCGGGAATACGGCGTTCCAGCACAGGTGATCGTCTCGATCATCGGCGTTGAAACCTTTTTCGGCCGAAATACCGGTAATTATCGGGTGATCGACGCGTTGTCGACCCTCAGTTTCGACTACCCTCCACGTGCAGAATTCTTTCGCAAGGAATTGCGTGAGTTCCTGCTGCTGGCGCGTGAAGAGCAGGTCGATCCGCTGACGCTCAAAGGCTCGTACGCCGGCGCCATGGGCTTGCCGCAGTTCATGCCGAGCAGCTTTCGCGCCTACGCGGTGGATTTCGACGGTGATGGCCACATTAATATCTGGACCAATCCGGACGATGCCATCGGCAGCGTTGCCAGCTATTTCAAGCGTCACGGCTGGGAGGCAGGCGAACCGGTGGTCAGCCGGGCCGATGTGCGCGGCGATCAGGTCGACGACGGCTTGACCACCGGCATCGAGCCGACGAAAACCGTCGGGGAGTTGCGGGCGTTGGGCTGGTCGAGTCATGATGCGCTGCGCGATGATATGCCAGTCACGGCTTTCAGGCTTGAAGGTGACAATGGCCCTGAATACTGGATGGGCCTGAAGAATTTTTACGCGATTACGCGTTATAACCGCAGCGTGATGTACGCCATGGCTGTACATCAGTTGTCTGAAATGCTGGTCCAAGCACGGGGCGTCAAGTAATGCTGGCATCGCCAATCCGCAAACCCCTGAAGCTGGTGGCTTTCGCCGCGTTGTCGTTGCTCGTGGTCAGCTGTTCGACCAGTCGTGCACCGCAACAGAAATACACGACCGCGGTACGCGCGACACCAGGCCTGGATATCAACCGTGCCCACAAAGACGGTGCGCCGTGGTGGGATGTGGATATTTCACGGATCCCCGACGCTACGCCGACCCTGCACACCGGCCCGTACAAGGCCAACCCGTATACCGTGCTGGGCAAGACCTACTTTCCGCTGGCCGAATCCAAGCGTTATGTCGCCTCGGGTACGGCGTCCTGGTACGGCACCAAGTTTCACGGGCAGAACACCGCCAACGGCGAAGTGTATGACCTGTACGGCATGAGTGCCGCGCACAAGACCCTGCCATTGCCCAGCTATGTTCGGGTCACCAACCTGGACAACAACAAGAGCGTGATCCTGCGGGTCAACGACCGTGGGCCGTTCTATTCGGATCGCATCATCGACTTGTCCTACGCCGCAGCCAAGAAGCTCGGGTATGCCGAGATTGGCACTGCGCGGGTCAAGGTTGAAGGCATCGACCCGCAAGAGTGGTGGGCGGCAAAAGGCCGACCTGCGCCGTTGATGCTCAATGAGCCGCAAGTCGCGCAAAATAGCGCACCGGTGATTACCGCGTCGGCCGGCACCGTCGAGCAATGGACGCCACCGCCGCAGCAACATGCCGCGGCCGTTGTGCCGGTGCAGCTCGATGCAAAAAAAAACGCTTCTGTACCAGCCTCTGGCCAGTATCTGCAGGTGGGCGCGTTCGCCAACCCGGACGCTGCAGAACTCCTGAGATCGAAGTTGAGCGGGATGGTGAGCGCTCCGGTGTTCATCAGCTCGATCGTGCGCAACCAACAGACACTGCATCGGGTTCGCCTGGGGCCAATCGGCTCGCAGGGTGAAATCGCGCAAGTGCAAAACAGCGTGCGCCTGGCCAATCTCGGTTCTCCGAGCCTGGTGACGGCTGAATAAGCAATTCCTGATTCAAGGTTCACTTGCGGTTTGGGGGGTGAACCTGAGTTGTTGGCTCGTTGAACAATAAAAGCCCGGCAAGGGTTAGAGAGTGAACAACTGAACACGCGATAACCCGCAGGCTCCGTGCCAAGCAGGTTGTCTGATTAGTTTTGCCCGTAGGGCAGTTTCCATTAGCGATTTCGAGAGACGGATGAACATCACCACCTTTGCCAAACGCCTGTGCCTGCTAGTCCCGCTGCTCCTCTCACCCGCCGCTTTTGCGGTCGAGATGATGCCGTCGCCACCACAACTGGCGGCTAAATCCTATGTGCTCATGGACGCCAGCAGCGGCAACGTGCTGGTCGAGAACAACGGTGACCAGCGTCTGCCGCCAGCCAGCCTGACCAAGCTGATGACAGCGTACATTGCGACCCTGGAAATCCGTCGCGGCCAGATCGGTGAAAACGATCCGGTGACCGTCAGTGAGAACGCCTGGCGCACCGGCGGTTCGCGGATGTTCATCAAGGTCGGCTCGCAGGTCACGGTCAGCGACCTGCTGCACGGCATCATCATCCAGTCGGGCAACGACGCCAGCGTCGCGCTCTCCGAGCACATCGCCGGCAGCGAAGACGCGTTCGCCGACCTCATGAACAAGACCGTTGCCGACCTGGGCATGAACAACAGTCACTTCATGAACCCGACCGGTCTGCCAAACCCTGAGCACTATTCCACCGCTCACGACATGGCCATTCTGGCGCGTGCGATCATCCACGAAGACCCGGCTCACTATGCGATCTACTCGCAGAAAGAGTTCTTCTGGAACGGCATCAAACAACCCAACCGCAACCTGCTGCTGTGGCGTGACAAGACCGTTGACGGTCTGAAAACCGGTCACACCGAAGAAGCCGGCTACTGCATGGTGTCCTCGGCGGTACGTGATGGCATGCGCCTGATCGCCGTGGTGTTCGGCACCAACAGCGAAAGCGCTCGCGCTGCTGAAACCCAGAAGCTGCTGACCTACGGTTTCCGCTTCTTCGAAACCCAGACCTTCTATCAGAAAGGCGCCGAGCTGGCTCAGGCTCCAGTCTGGAAGGGCACCACCAACCAGGTCAAAGCCGGCCTGGCTGAAGACCTGACCATGACTTTGCCAAAAGGCCAGCTGAAAAAGCTCGCTGCCAGCATGACCATGAACCCGCAACTGGTCGCGCCGATCGCCAAGGGCGACGTGATTGGTAAAGTCGAAGTGAAACTGGACGACAAGGTCGTGCACAGCGCTGATCTGATCGCGCTGGACGCGGTCGACCAAGGTGGTATCTTCCGCCGCATGTGGGATAGCATCCGTCTATTCTTCTACGGCTTGTTCAACTGAATTAGTGTGGACCTGCATGGCCCCGTTCCAATCCGGAGCGGGGCCATGCCCGTTGCCACGGCTTACGCTTACGAGGCCGTTACGCCATGACCGATACCGAAGTAAAGGCGCCTAAGATCGAATTCCCCAACGTTGACTACCCGGTTAAGGTGATCAGCGATACCGGTGTGGGCAACAAAGACAAGATCATCGAAATCGTCAAGAAGCACGCGACGATCAATCATGACCGTGTGGACGAACGCCAAAGCACCAATGGCAAGTACACGACGATTCAGTTACACATCGTCGCGACCGACCAGGACCAGCTGTACAACATCAACAGTGAACTGCGGGCCACCGGCTTCGTGCACATGGTGCTGTGATGTCCGAACCGCTGGGCTTTCGCGAGCTCGGCCAGCTGGCTTACGAGCCGGTCTGGCATGCCATGCAACGGTTTACCAACGAGCGCGGCAGCGACCGCGCCGACGAGATCTGGCTGGTCGAGCACCCACCGGTTTTTACCCAGGGGCAGGCCGGCAAGGCTGAGCATCTGCTGCTTCCCGGCGATATTCCGGTGGTGCAGGTCGATCGTGGCGGTCAAGTGACTTACCACGGCCCGGGTCAGTTGGTGGCGTATCTGCTGCTGGATGTGCGCAAGCTGGGTTTCGGCGTGCGCGACCTGGTCAGCCGGATGGAACAGTGCCTGATCGAGCTGCTGGCCAGCTACGGCGTCACCGCCGTGGCCAAGGCCGATGCACCGGGCGTCTACGTCAACGGTGCAAAAATTGCTTCTCTGGGTCTGCGGATCCGCCACGGTTGCTCCTTTCATGGCCTGGCCTTGAACGTGGATATGGACCTGGAGCCGTTTCGCCGGATTAACCCCTGTGGATACGCCGGGCTGGCCATGACCCAGCTGCGCGATCACACCGGGCCGATTGAATTTGCCGAGGTAAGTGCCCGGCTGCGTGCGCAGCTCGTCAAACACCTCGACTATGCTGAGCAGACGACCCTAACGGGCGGAATCGACTGATATGACTACTGCGCAAGACGCTGTGCAAACCATGATCCCGACGCTGGATGTTACCGAGCGCCCGGCCCCGCGAGCCAAAGTGGAAGCTGGCGTAAAGCTGCGCGGCGCCGAAAAGGTTGCGCGTATCCCGGTGAAGATCATTCCAACCACCGAATTGCCGAAAAAGCCTGACTGGATTCGCGTGCGCATCCCGGTTTCCCCGGAAGTCGACCGTATCAAGGCCCTGCTGCGCAAACACAAGTTGCACAGCGTCTGCGAAGAAGCTTCCTGCCCGAACCTCGGCGAATGCTTCTCCGGTGGCACCGCAACCTTCATGATCATGGGCGACATCTGCACCCGTCGCTGCCCGTTCTGCGACGTTGGCCACGGTCGTCCGAAGCCACTGGACGTCAACGAACCGGAAAGCCTGGCCATCGCCATCGCCGACCTGAAACTGAAGTACGTGGTGATCACCTCGGTAGACCGTGATGACCTGCGTGACGGTGGTGCTCAGCACTTCGCCGACTGCATCCGCGAAATCCGCAAGCTGTCGCCGAACGTGCAGCTCGAGACCCTCGTTCCGGACTACCGTGGCCGGATGGACGTGGCGCTGGCAATTACCGCCGCCCAGCCGCCTGATGTGTTCAACCACAACCTGGAAACCGTACCGCGCCTGTACAAGGCTGCACGTCCGGGTTCGGACTATCAGTGGTCGCTGACCCTGCTGCAGAAGTTCAAGCAGATGATGCCGCACATTCCGACCAAATCCGGCCTGATGCTGGGTTTGGGCGAGACCGATGAGGAAGTCATCGAAGTCATGAAGCGCATGCGCGAACACGATATCGACATGCTGACTCTGGGCCAGTACCTGCAACCGTCCCGTAGCCACTTGCCGGTGCAGCGTTTCGTGCACCCGGACACCTTCGCCTGGTTCGCCGAGGAAGGTTACAAGATGGGCTTCAAGAACGTCGCCTCCGGCCCGCTGGTACGTTCCTCGTATCACGCCGACGAGCAGGCGAAACTGGTCAAGGCCGAGTTGATGTCGTCCTGATCTGAAATGCCCGCAAGGCTCACGCCTTGCGGGCATTTTTTTAAAAGCTACTCGGTACCACGTCACACCCGGTTTTTTCCTGCACCCTGCGGGACAGCTGAACCTCTTCTGTTTATCCCCGTTCCTGACTACTGTGTGCTGAAGCATTCACACAGGGAGAATCACGGATGACCACTCGCTCGACCCCCGTTATTTCCGAGCACGCTCCGGTTCCGGCATTACCTGCCGAGGGGCTGATCGGTGTCATTGCGCCGGCAGGCCCGGCGGCACTGGATACCGAAACGGCTTTTCAATGGATGCGTGCACGCGGGTATTCGCTGCGGATTTTTCCGGGTGTCCTGGAGAAAGACGGCTACCTCGCCGGCAGTGACGACGTTCGCCTGAAGGATCTGCATGAGGCGTTTGGCGATCCGGCCATTGATGCGATTCTCTGCCTGCGTGGCGGCTACGGCAGCCCGCGCCTGCTGGACCGGATCGACTTCGAGTTGCTGCGGCGCAATGCCAAGCCGTTTGTCGGCTATAGCGACATTACGGCGCTGCACCTGGCCATCAGCCGTTATGCGGGGTTCGTGACCTTTCACGGTCCGATGCTCAACGCCGATCTGCTGGGGAACAAGCTCCAGCCGACCGAGTCTTCGTTGCTCAGCCTGCTCAGAGGCCAGTTGAACGCTGGAAGCCTGTTGGCGCACCCGGTGGCGTACCCTTTGACTATGATCGAGCCAGGCATCGCTCATGGGCGTTTGCTGGGCGGTAATCTGTCGATGATTGCCGCGACCCTGGGCACGCCTTTCGAAATCGATGCCGACGGGATCATTCTGTTCATCGAAGACGTCAACGAGCCGATATATCGCATCGACCGGTTGCTGACCCATCTGCGCCTGGCCGGCAAGCTGAGCACGCTGCGCGGGGTGCTGGTGGGGGATGTGGCCGGCGTGGACAGCGATGCATTGGCGAAGTTGCTCAAGCAAACCTTCGAGCCATTGCGGATTCCGGTGCTTGCCGGTTGGCGCAGCGGCCATTGCGACCCGAACCTGACGCTGCCCATGGGCGCGTTGGTGAGGCTGGATGCGGGGAGCAAGGCGTTGTGGCTGGAGCAGGATGTGGTGATCAAGTAACAGTCTGACCCGTGGCGAGGGAGCTTGCTCCCGCTCGGCTGCGTAGCAGTCGTCTAACCGACGAACGCATGCGATTTGGAGGCGCTTCGCACCTCCGCGGGAGCAAGCTCCCTCGCCACAGATTGAGGCCAAGCCTCAGCGGTTACGCAAACCTTCCAGCAACTTGTGCGTCGGGTAACCATCTGCCGGCCAGCCAAACGACTGCTGGGCGCTGCGAATGGCCTTGCGGGTGTTGGCGCCGATGATGCCGTCGGCGTTCCCCGCATCGTAGTTACTGGCGCTCAGCAAATTCTGCAGTTCGATGCGCTCTGAACGACTCAGGGGCAGGTCATCCTTCGGCCATTCGCCGTTGATCAGGCCCGCTCCATTAAAGCGTTCAGACAACAGGTTCACCGCCAATGCGTAGGACGACGAATTGTTGTACTTGAGGACTGCGCGGAAGTTATCGAGGATCAGGAACGCCGGGCCACGATAACCGGCGGGCAGCAGCAGGGCGGCTGACAGGTGTTCGGAACCGGGTGGAACGACGCCGCCGTTGGGCAGTTTGATGCCCATTTGCATCCACTCGGAGACGCTTTTGCGAATCGCACCGTCAGCCAGCGAATAGTCGAAACCACTCGCCAGTTGCACTTCGAAGCCCCAAGGCTGACCTTTCTGCCAGCCGGAGCTTTGCAGGTAATGGGCAGTGGAGGCCAGTGCATCGGTCGGGCTGCCCCAGATATCACGGTGACCGGTACCGTCAAAATCGACCGCGTGGGTGAGGTAGGTGGTCGGGATGAACTGGGTCTGGCCCATGGCGCCAGCCCAGGAACCGAGCATCTTCTCGGGCGTGATATCACCCTGTTGCAGAATTTGTAGAGCGGCCAGCAATTGGGCGTGAGCAAAGCCCGGACGCCGGCCTTCGTAGGCCAGGGTCGCCAGCGAGCGGATCACCGATTTGTCGCCCTGGAAACTGCCGAAGTTGCTTTCCATGCCCCAGACGGCCACGAGCGCCTGGCGATCAACACCATAACGCTGCTCGATGGTGCTCAAGGTCTCGGCGTACTGGCTGAGTAATGCCTGGCCTTTACGCACGCGCGCGGCGGAGAGCGCACCGTCGAGGTATTCCCACACCGGGCGGGTGAACTCCGGTTGGCTGCGGTCGGCACGGATCACGCTCATGTCCAGCGTGATGCCGGCAAAGGCGCGGTCGAACACATCCGGACGGATACCGGCGGCGAGGGCATCCTGGCGAAAACCGGCTTCCCATTCCTCGAAGGTCTGGGTCGGCTGGATGTCGAGATTGTCGCCAGTCGGCACTACCGGAGGAATGATGGCCGGAGTAGTCGCAACGGGGGCGGTTTGGAGCGGTTGCGCGTCGGCAGCGGTGGGTTTTTCCGCGCAGGCGACAAGCAATACAAGGCTGGAGGCAGCAATCAGTTGGCGCAGGTGCCAACGACGGGAAAGACAAAGGGGCATGCACAGGTCCAGATAATACGAATCAGGTGCAGACCTTATCATGCCGAGAGGGAGCGAGGTGATGTTGAAACTTCATGCCGCCAGAAAGTAAGAAGCCTCCCAGCTTTTAGACTGGAAGGCTTCGCGGCGGTAGCTGCCTTTGCCCTTGCCGGGTTGTTCCTGACGGCTGCGGAACAGGGGCTGGGCGACAATGGATTTGGCCTTGTTGGGCCGCTTGTGTTTGCTCATGGGCGGTGCTCTCGTTGAGTGGTTTTCGCGGGGCAAATCATCGGCCGAAGTTGGGATTCTGTCTAGTCCCTGCGATGCGTAGGACCATTCAGCTCTGTTTGGAGTGAACTCGGTTAGTGTGGCGAGGGGGCTTGCCCCCGTTCGGCAGCGAAGCAGCCGTGATTGCTGGGCACGCGGTGTGTGTCTGTGGATATGCGGTTTGCAGATTTCAGGGCCGCGTCGCCCGAACGCGGACCGACCCAGCGGGGGCAAGCCCCCTCACCACAGGGTATGTTCGCGGCAGGGTTTACTCGGCAGGCAATGCCAGGCGCTGGCCGGCCATCAACAACGCCAAGCGGCTCAGGCTCATCCACGGCGAACCGGCGGCCTGGCCTTTTATTTGTGCGTCGATCCGCTGGGCATCGAGCAGCAGTTGCGCCCAGCGTTGCGCCGAATGGCGTTGCAGGGCTTTACTCATCAGGGGTTTGCGCTTGTCCCAGACGGGCGGTCGGGCCTGGCTGAAGGCTTTGTCCAGCGGCACACCCTGGCTGTATTGCAGCGACAGGTTGGCCAATAGCCGAAGCTCTCGGGCCAGCGCCCAAAGAATCACCGGTGGTTCGACGCCTTCGCCGCGCAAACCTTCAAGCATGCGTAGCGCATGCGCCGCTTCGCCATTAAGAATGGCATCGGTCAACCCGAAAACATCGAAGCGCGCGCTGTCGGCAACTGCCGCTTGCACCGTTTCGAGCGTGATCTGGCCACCTTCGGCCATCAGCTTGAGCTTTTCGATTTCCTGGGCGGCCGCCAGCAGGTTGCCTTCGACCCTTGCTGCGATCAGCTCGACAGCGTCCTGGCTGGCAGCAAGCCCAGCCTGGGACAAACGCTGACGAATCCATTGCGGCAACTGGTTGGCATCCACCGGCCAGATCTGCACGAACTGGGTCTGCGGGCCTTCGACCAGCGCCTTGCCCCACTTGGTTTTTTGCGCGCTGGCGTCGAGTTTTGGCAGGCTGATCAGCAGCAAGGTATCTTCGGCCGGACGCGAGCAATACTCCATCAGCGCTGCTGCACCTTTGTCGCCCGGTTTGCCGGACGGCAAGCGCAACTCCAGCAGGCGCTTTTCAGCGAACAACGACATGCTGGCGCCGGCTTGCAGCAGCGTACCCCAGTCGAAACTGGCGTCTGCGCTGAATACCTGGCGTTCGTCAAAACCTTGCTGGCGGGCAGCAGAGCGGATGGCGTCGGCAGCTTCCTGACACAACAGTGGGTCATCGCCACTGATGATGTAAACGGGCGCAAGGGCGCCTTGCAGGTGTTTGCCGAGCTGGGCGGGGGCTAGTTTCATAAGACAGGGCGAACGGGGCGCCGGAGCGCCCCGTACGACTTACTCGGTCGGTACTTGCATAGGTGACTGACGCGGAGTGTTCGCTTCAGCTTTACGGGCTGCTTCCAGCGCGTCGGCTTCCGCTTTGGCACGGTCATCGGCAGTCTGTTGCAACTGATCAAGCTGAGCCGGGGTAAGCTGTTGCAGGCGCAGCATCATGCGTTGCACCATGTCGCGACGCATTTCCTTGCGCACCTCGGCGGCTTCCTGGTCGGAGCCAGTGATGTTGTTGCCGTCGTGCATGAAGACCTTCTGCACTTGCAGTTTGTCGTCGAGCAGGGAGAGCTTGTTGTGGCCCACGATTTGATAGTTCAGCACGTTGGTCAGCTCATACTCGGCCGAATGGCCGCCGCCGGAGTAGCTGAGGCTGCGCTGGCTTTCCTGTTCGTCGGTGAATACCAACTTGTAAGGTGCGCCGGCATAGACTTTGACGCCACTGCTTTCAAGCACCTGGCGCATCAGCGTCACGGTTTCGCCATATGAGTTGCGTGCGCTCAGGTCGAGTTCCCTGATCGCCAGTTCGGCGGTGCCGGTACCGCGCAGTTGGAAGCCGCAGGCGCTCAGCAAAACAGCGAGCCCCATCACCAGCAGATTGCGTTTGATCATCTTGTTGCTCCCCTTGAAACCATGTGGGCCGAGCGAGCGACCCGAAAGGTTCTGTTCGGCGCCAGGTATGGACCTTGCGCCTGATCCAATTAGCTAGCGACGATATTGACCAGTTTTCCGGGCACTACGATCACTTTACGAATAGTCAGGCCGTCGACAAAGCGCAGCACGTTTTCATTGGCTCGTGCGGCGGCTTCGACTTCTTCGCGGCTGGCACTGGCGGGCATTTCGATCTGGCCGCGCAGCTTGCCGTTGACCTGAATCACCAGTTGCAGGCTGTCTTGAACCAGCGCGCTGTCGTCCAGAACCGGCCAACCGGCATCGATCACCGGATCGGCGTGACCCAGTCGATGCCACAGCTCATGGCTGATGTGCGGGGTGATCGGGGCCAGGAGCAGGGTCACGGTTTCCAGGCCTTCGTGAATCAGCGCGCGGTCCTGTTCGGTGTCTTGCGCGGCTTTTTCCAGCACGTTCATCAGCGTCATCACTTGGGCGATGGCGGTGTTGAATTTGTGGTTCTGGCCCACGTCGTGGCTGGCCTGCTTGATAGCCTGGTGGATTGAACGGCGAATGGCTTTCTGCTCGTCGTTCAAGGTGGCGACGTCCAGTTTGCCCGGCAGGCCCTGGGTGACGTGCGCTTGAGCGAGACGCCAGACGCGCTTGAGGAAGCGGTGCGAACCTTCTACGCCGGAGTCGGACCATTCCGCGCTCATGTCCGGTGGCGAGGCGAACATCATGAACAGGCGGCAAGTGTCTGCGCCGAACTGATCGATCATCGACTGTGGATCGACGCCGTTGTTCTTCGACTTGGCCATCTTCTCGGTCCCGCCGATTTCCACCGGCAGGCCGTCTGCGATCAACTTGGCGCTAATGACCTTGGCCTTGCTGTCGCGCTCGAGTACCACGTCCGCCGGGTTGAACCAGGTGTAAGCACCGTTGGCTTCGCGACGATAATAAGTCTCGGCGATCACCATGCCCTGGGTCAGCAGGTTCTTGAACGGCTCGTTGGAGCTCACCAGGCCTTCGTCGCGCATCAGCTTGTGGAAGAAGCGCGCATAGAGCAGGTGCAGGATCGCGTGTTCGATACCGCCGATGTATTGATCCACTGGCAACCAATGGTCGGCCGCGGATTTTTCCACCAGGCCGCCTTCATAGTGCGGAGAGGCGTAACGAGCGTAGTACCACGAGGACTCGACGAAGGTGTCCATGGTGTCGGTTTCACGCTTGGCAGGTGCGCCGCATTTCGGGCACGTGCATTCGTAGAACTCGGGCATGCGCGCCAATGGCGAACCGGCTCCATCGGGTACGACGTCTTCCGGCAGCACGACAGGCAGTTGATTTTCCGGGACCGGCACGTCACCGCAGGTATCGCAGTGGATGATCGGGATCGGGCAGCCCCAGTAACGCTGGCGGCTGATGCCCCAGTCGCGCAGGCGGAACTGAGTGCGCGAGGCACCGAGGCTTTTCTTGATCAGGGCCACTTCGATGGCGTCGAACGCGCCCGCGAAATCCAGGCCATCGAACTCGCCGGAGTTGATCAGCGTGCCGTGTTCGCCGTAGGCGTCTTGCCATGGTGTCGGGTTGCTATCACCGGAACTGGTGCGCACGACTGATTTAACCGGCAGGTTGTACTTGTGGGCGAATTCGAAATCGCGCTCGTCGTGGGCCGGAACCGCCATTACTGCGCCGTCGCCGTAGTGCATCAGCACATAGTTGGCGACCCATACCGGCAATTTTTCGCCGGTCAGCGGGTGCTCGACGAACAGGCCGGTCGGCAGGCCTTTTTTCTCCTGGGTGGCAACGTCGGCTTCGGCCACGCTGCCGCCTTTGCATTGCGCGATGAACGCTTGCAGCTCAGGGTTGTTCTTCGCCGCCAGGGTCGCCAGGTGATGTTCGGCAGCCACGGCAACGTAGGTCGCGCCCATCAGGGTGTCCGGACGGGTGGTGAAGACTTTCAGTGCGCCCGTTTCGCCGATCGAATCGACGTTGTACGGGAACTGCACTTCCATGCCGCGGGATTTGCCAATCCAGTTGCGCTGCATGGTTTTGACTTGCTCAGGCCAGCCCGGCAGGTCGTCGAGACTCTCCAGCAGTTCATCCGCGTAAGCGGTGATCTTGAAGTAGTACATCGGGATTTCGCGTTTTTCGATCAGCGCGCCGGAGCGCCAGCCGCGACCGTCGATCACCTGTTCGTTGGCCAGAACGGTCTGGTCGACCGGGTCCCAGTTCACGGTGCCGTTTTTACGGTAGATCACGCCTTTTTCGAACAGGCGAGTGAACAGCCATTGTTCCCAACGGTAGTAATCCGGCTTGCAGGTGGTGACTTCGCGCGACCAGTCCACCGCCAGGCCCAGGCTGCGCAGCTGGGATTTCATGTAGGCGATGTTTTCGTAGGTCCACTTGGCGGGCGCTACGTTGTTCTTCATTGCGGCGTTTTCCGCCGGCATGCCAAAAGCGTCCCAACCCATGGGTTGCAGGACGTTTTTGCCTTGCATGCGCTGATAGCGGGAGATCACGTCGCCAATGGTGTAGTTGCGCACGTGCCCCATGTGTAGCTTGCCGCTGGGGTAAGGGAACATCGACAGGCAGTAGAAAGTCTCCTTGCCTGGCTGTTCACTGACTTCAAAGGACTTTTGCTCGTCCCAGAACGACTGGGCGGCGGCTTCGATTTCACGGGGCTGGTATTGTTCGTGCATGGCTACTTTTGAACTGAATAGGGGTGGCCTAATCCTCTTCAATGCAACGCTGGACGCTGATGACGCCAAAAGTGGCGTTTTCGATGCCCAGTCGAGCTGGAAGTGGAGTTACAGGAAGCGCCGTAGCATACATGACCGCGCTCTACCGAGGGAAACCTTGATTACACGCGTAGGGCCGTTGGTCGCGGCACCTGAACGGTTTTCTCAGCGAAGCTAAGCTCTAGATGGGGAGTGAGTCTTATCTTCAATGAGGTGAGGGATGGTTGAGTCACAACGAAAAGTAACTAAACCGGAGCTGTACGAAAAGCTGATAGAGCGCCTGGGGCTGGCCCTGGATGCCGCAAGGACAGCTGGCCGGTTACGCGATGAGCGTCCGGTGGAGCTGGAACTTCGCGGGTTGAGCCGCGCAGAGTTCGAACTGATCATGGCTTATCTGGATCGTAGTGAACATGAGGCGCAAGGATGCTTGTCATCAGAAGCAGTGAAGCCTAAGGACGTTCCCCGTTCGGCGAAAATTATCTGGTTGCAAGACAAGCTCTCTCGCAGAGACGCGGTAAAGGTCCGGTCCCTGCTGGTCAAGTAAGCGATCAGGCAAATGTTCGTTGCCCCAAGCGGGCGCATGAAGTCGCCCGAGATGGCTTTTTGAAGGAAAGGCCTTCCATCTTAGTTGTCGCTTTGTTTCAACCCACTTAGGCTTCGGGCATCTCAGGAGATGCCCGATGCCTTTTCGTTATTTCGTTAAACAACTGCTTCTGCCACCCGGTATTTTTTTGCTGTTGCTTGCGCTTGCCTGGTGGTTGCGCCGCTCAAGACCACGCCTTGCAGGGCTGTGTTTTGCCTTGGGCGCCGGTGGGTTCTGGTTGATGAGCTTGCCGGTCGTTGTGCAGTGGAGCGCGAAGGCCCTTGAGCGTGAAGCACCGCTGGCCCGCAGCGAATGGGCGACTCTGGCCGAGCGCGCGGATGTGATCGTGGTGCTGGGGGCGGGGCGCGAACGCGGTGACCTGGCCTGGGGTTCCGATCAGCCAACGGGTGTGGCGCTGGAGCGTGAGCGTTATGCGGCGCGGCTGGCCAAGGCGTCGGGTTTGCCGGTGTTGACCAGCGGTGGTTTGCATTACGGCACGCCACCGACTGAAGCGAAGTTGATGGCCGATTCGTTACAGGATGATTTTGGGGTCACGGTTCGTTGGCAGGAAGGGCGCAGCCGCACCACCTGGGAAAACGCTCAATTCACTGCCGAACTGCTGGAGCCTGTGGGGTTGAAGCGGGTCGTGGTGGTGACGCAAGCCTGGCATATGCCGCGCAGCGTCTGGAGTTTCGAGCAGGCGGGATTTACCGTGGTGCCGGCTCCGGTGGGCTTTTTAGGCACCGATAATGGCGAGCCGTTGGGTGGCTGGATGCCGACGTTCAAATCGATCTGGCGATCCGGCCAGTTGTTGAATGAGGCGGTGGGGCAGATCGGCTATTCGATTTTTTATCGCTGATATTGATCGTTCCCACCTCTGTGGCAAGGGAGCAAGCTCCCTCGCCACAAGTGCTTAAACCGTCTTGGCGATCCGGCTGGCCAGCAATGCCCAGCCAAACAGCAGTACACAAAGGATAAGCAGCGGCCACGAGCGCCATTGCAGGTAAGGCGTCAGGTTGTGCATCGGCACCACGTCACCGTAGAGAATGCCGCGTTCGAATTGCGGGATTTGCACGGTGATTTTGCCGAAGGGATCAATCAATCCGGTGACGCCGTTGTTGGTCGCGCGAATCATCCAGCGCCCGGCTTCCAGCGCTCGCATTTGCGCCATCTGCAAGTGTTGCAGCGGGCCGATGGAGGTGCCGAACCAGGTGTCGTTGCTGATGGTCAGCAGCAAATCGCTGCGCGCCGAAAGGCTGGCGGCAAATTCCGGGTAGACCACTTCGTAACAGATGAACGGTGCAATCTGATAACCCTTGGCTTGCAACAACGGCTGATCAGCCGGGCCGCGGGCGAAATCCGACATCGGCAGATCGAAGAACGCAATCAGGCCGCGCAGTAACTCTTGCAGCGGCACGTATTCGCCAAACGGCACCAGTTTCTGCTTGAGGTAAGTGCCATCGCCTTGACCAACCACCGTGATGCCATTGTAGAAGCGTTTCTCGTGGTGCACTTCCTGGCGGATCGGCACGCCGGTAATCAGTGCCGAGTTACGTTCGGCGGCGAAGCTGCCCATCATGTTCAGGTAGCCCTCGGCAGACTCCTTGAGCACCGGGACCGCGGTTTCCGGCCAGATCAGCAGGTCGACACGTTTGGAGGTGAAGCTCATGTCGCGGTACAGCGCCAGTTGCGCGTTGAGCTGCGCCGGGTCCCACTTCATGCTTTGTTCGATGTTGCCCTGAATCGCCGCGACGCTCAGCGGATTGCCCGAAGGGCTGGTCCAGGCGTGGCCTTTGAGCGACAGGCCGATGACCCAAGGCGCAGCCAGCAACAGCAGGCCGGCGACGATAAAGCCTTTGTGTCCGGCCTTGATCAGGCGTGGCAGGTTGTACGCAAGCGCGGCGGTCAGGGCCAGGCTGAAGGAAATCAGCCACATACCACCCAATGGCGCCAATCCGGCGAGCGGACCGTCGAGTTGGCTGTAACCGGAATAAAGCCATGGAAAACCGGTGAGGAACCAGCCGCGAAACGCTTCCTGGCCCACCCACAACGCCGCGAATGCCAAGGCGTCGGCCAATGGCGCTTCGTTACGGCGCAACCAGCGCGCCCAGATCCAGGCGGGCAGGGCGAAGAACCAGGCAATCGCGGCGGTGAACGCCAGCATCAGCAATCCGGCGAGCAGCATCGAAGCGCCACCAAAGTTGTGGATGCTGTAGTAGATCCAACTGGTGCCGGCGCCAAACAGGCCGAAACCGAAACACCAGCCGCGACCCAGCGCCTGACGAGGTGTCAGTTCACGCAAGCCCGCATAGAAAAATCCGACCGCCAGCAATGCCAGCGGCCAGATATCGAATGGCGCCAAGGCCAGGGTGGTGAGTGCACCGGCCGCCACGGCCAGCAGGTTACCGGGCCAGCCGGGGCGGGTGATCCAACGCATGTCAGTCCTTAGCGGGCTATAGGGGTCAAGCGCAGCAAGTGAATGCGACGGCTGTCGGCGTTCAGGATGCGGAAGCGATAGGCGCCGATTTCAGTGATTTCGTTGCGTTTTGGCAAGTGCCCGAACGCGCTCATCACCAGGCCGCCAACGGTGTCGAATTCGTCGTCGGAGAATTCGCTGTCGAAGAACTCGTTGAAGTTCTCGATCGGTGTCAGGGCCTTGATCAGGAAGTCGCCGCTTGGCAGTGGCTTGATGTAGCTGTCTTCTTCAACGTCGTGCTCGTCTTCGATGTCGCCGACGATTTGCTCGAGCACGTCTTCGATGGTCACCAGACCCGCCACGCCGCCGTATTCGTCGATGACGATGGCCATGTGGTTATGGTTGGCGCGGAACTCGCGCAGCAACACGTTCAGACGCTTGGACTCGGGCACGAAAGTGGCCGGACGCAGCAAATCCTTGATGTTGAAGCTGTCGCCGTTCTCCTTGAGGATCAGCGGCAGCAGATCCTTGGCCAGCAACACGCCCATGACGTCGTCGTGGCTCTCGCCGATTACCGGGTAACGCGAGTGCGCGGACTCAACCACGGCCGGGAGGAATTCACGGGGTGTCTGGGTCGCCTTGATGCTGACCATCTGCGAGCGCGGGACCATGATGTCGCGTACTTGCAGGTCAGCAACCTGGATGGCGCCCTCGACGATGGCCAGCGCTTCGCTGTCCAGCAACTTGTTCTGATGGGCATCACGCAGAAGCTCCAGCAGCTCCTGACGGTTTTTCGGCTCGTGGGCAAAAGCCTGGGTGAGCTTACCCAGCCAGGACTTTTGCCCGTTGCTCGATCGATCTTCGCTCATAGCGATTACTCTGAATCCTTTGTTGTAACGATAGGGGATGTTTCGGTTTCGTCGTCCGCATAGGGGTCAGGATGACCCAATTCTGCAAGCAACGTTCGTTCCAGTGCTTCCATTTCTTCGGCTTCGTCATCATCTATATGGTCGTAACCAAGCAGATGCAAGCAGCCGTGAATGACCAGATGCGCCCAGTGGGCCTTCAACTCCTTGCCTTGCTCGGCAGCCTCGCGCTCGACCACGGCCACGCAGATCACCAGATCGCCCAGCAGCGGGATGTCCAGCAATTCGTCGGGCACATCGGCAGGGAACGACAACACATTGGTTGCGTAATCCTTTTGACGCCAGGTGTAGTTCAGCTCGCGGCCTTCTTCCTCGTCGACCAGGCGAATGGTCAATTCCGAGTCGGCGGTGCGCTGACGCAGGGCCAGTTCGCACCATTGGCGGAACTCGGCTTCGCTTGGAGCGGGCGCTTCGGTCGCCAGTTGCAGATCAAGCTCAAGCATCGTGGCGATTGCCCTTTTCAGCGGAAAGTGTTGCAGGTTCGTCAATCAGGCGATTTTCGAAACGCTCGTAGGCTTCGACAATGCGCTGCACCAGCGGGTGGCGCACGACGTCTTTGGGTTTGAAGTGGGTAAAGCTGATGCCCGGTACTTCCTTGAGCACGTCGATCACATGAATCAGCCCGGACTTGGTGCCTTTCGGCAGGTCGATCTGGGTGATGTCACCGGTGATGACCGCGGTCGAGCCAAAACCGATCCGCGTCAGGAACATCTTCATCTGTTCGACGGTGGTGTTCTGGCTTTCGTCGAGGATGATGAAGCTGTTGTTCAGCGTGCGGCCTCGCATGTACGCCAGCGGCGCAACTTCGATCACCTGGCGTTCGATCAGCTTGGCGACGTGTTCAAAGCCGAGCATTTCGTACAGCGCGTCATACAGCGGGCGCAAGTACGGGTCGATTTTTTGTGCCAGGTCGCCGGGCAGGAAGCCGAGTTTCTCGCCGGCCTCGACCGCTGGACGTACCAGCAGGATGCGGCGGATCTGCTCGCGCTCCAGCGCATCGACTGCGCAGGCAACGGCCAGATAGGTCTTGCCGGTACCGGCGGGGCCGATGCCGAAGTTGATATCGTTGCCCAGGATTTCCTTCACGTAGCGCAGCTGATTCAAGCCGCGAGGGCGAATCATGCCTTTTTTGGTGCGCAGGGCGACTGAGGGTTCGGCGGGCGAATGGTTGTCCATTTCTTCCACGGCCGATTCCTGCAGGAACAGGTGAACCATGTCTGGCGACAGCTCGCTACTCTTGGTTTCACGGTAGAGGCGGCGCAGCAGGTTTTCCGCGGAGATGGTGTGCTTGGGCTCGCCGATCAATTCGAACTGATTGCCGCGATTGCGGATCACGATCGCCAGGCGCTGTTCGATCAAGCGCAAATGCTCGTCGAATTGCCCGCACAGATTGGCGAAGCGATGAGCCTCAAAGGGCTCGAGGATGAAGCGATGTGGTTCTATGGGTGCGTTCAAGGTTGTTTTTAGCCGCCCTGGGGCAATGGAGATAAATCAAGGATAACGCCAGAGGCCTGGGTACGAAAGCTCTTAAACAGACCAACATCAAACACCCATTCCATTCCTGTGGCGAGGGAGCTTGCTCCCGCTGGAGTGCGAAGCGCTCCCAGCCCGGTCACTACGGTTTTTCAGAAGGTACCGAAGCGACTGGTTTGCGGCTGCTTCGCAACCGAGCGGGAGCAAGCTCCCTCGCCACAGGAGCCCGCACTAGCCGGAACTAGCCTTGTTGAATCAACGAGCCACGTAGCGAGTGCGGCTGTGCGGCGTCGATGTGCACGTCGGCGAACTGGCCGATCAAGGTCGGATTGTCGCAGCGGAAGTTTACGATTCGATTATTCTCGGTCCGGCCTTGCAGTTCGCCCGGGTCTTTTTTCGAGTAATCGGTCACCAGGATCCGCTGGGTTGAACCGACCATTTGTCGGCTGATCTCGAAACCTTGCTGGTTGAGGCGATGTTGCAGGGCGTTCAGGCGCTCTTTTTTCAGCTCTTCCGGGGTTTCGTCGGCCAAGTCGGCAGCCGGGGTGCCCGGGCGTTGGCTGTAGACGAACGAGTAGGAGAAGTCGAAACCGACGTCTTCAATCAGCTTCATGGTCTGTTCGAAGTCTTTTTCGGTCTCGCCGGGGAAGCCGACGATAAAGTCCGAACTGATGCAAATGCCCGGCACGGCGGCGCGCAGTTTGCGCAGTTTCGACTTGTACTCGAGTGCGGTGTGGTTGCGCTTCATCGCTGCAAGAATCCGGTCCGAACCCGACTGCACCGGCAAATGCAGGTGTTTGACCAGTTCCGGCACTTCGGCGTGGGCCTGGATCAGGCTGTCGGAGAACTCCAGCGGGTGCGACGTGGTGTAGCGGATGCGGTCGATGCCATCGACAGCCGCCACCACGCGGATCAGCTCGGCCAGATCGGCCAGGCGCCCATCATGGGTCAGGCCACGGTAGCCATTGACGTTCTGCCCCAGCAGGGTGACTTCACGCACGCCGTTCTCGGCCAGGTGAATGATCTCGGCGATCACGTCGTCGAACGGTCGGCTGACTTCTTCACCACGGGTATAGGGCACTACGCAGAAAGTGCAGTACTTGCTGCAACCTTCCATCACCGACACATAGGCGCTTGGGCCATCGATGCGCGGTTCTGGCAGGTGGTCGAATTTTTCGATTTCCGGGAACGAGACGTCGACTTGCGGCAGTTTGGTCAGGCGCGCGGCGTCGATCATTTCCGGCAGGCGGTGCAGGGTCTGTGGACCGAATACCACGTCGACATAGGGGGCACGGTCGCGGATTGCCGCGCCTTCCTGGCTGGCCACGCAACCGCCGACGGCGATGACCATTTCCGGGTTGGCGAGCTTCAGTTCGCGCCAGCGGCCAAGCTGGGAGTACACCCGGTCCTGGGCGCGCTCGCGAATCGAGCAGGTGTTGAGCAGGATGACGTCTGCGTCTTCGGCGCGCGCTGTCACCTCCAGGGCCTGATGTTCGCCCAGCAGATCGACCATGCGCGAGCTGTCGTACTCGTTCATCTGGCAACCGTGGGTTTCGATGTAAAGCTTCTTGGCCATGGACGGGTTCATCACGTGATTCAAAGAACCGCGCATTATAGGGAACAAGTCCCCAGGTTCCTACCGTCGTGCGTCCAGCGGCTATGCTATAGTTCGCGCCCTCATTTTTATCCCTCGATGTGTTGCTCGCCCACCATGACCAAACGTGAAGCTCCAATCTACAAGGTGATTTTCCTCAACCAGGGCCAGGTGTTCGAAATGTACGCCAAGCAGATCTATCAAAGTGATCTGTGGGGCTTTCTGGAAGTGGAAGAGTTCGTCTTTGGCGAGCGCACGCAAGTGGTCGTCGATCCGAGCGAAGAGAAGCTCAAGGCTCAGTTCGAGGGCGTGGTGCGTAGTTTTGTGCCGATGCATTCGATTGTGCGCATCGACGAAGTCGAGCGTATGGGCACCCCGAAAATCAGCGAAGCCCGTGGCGCGGTCGGCAATGTCATGCCGTTTCCGATGCCGATGCCTGAGAAGTAAGCGGCTGCCCCCTGTGGCGAGGGAGCTTGCTCCCGCTGGGGCGCGAAGCGGCCCTGAATTATATCTGTCACACCGCGTTAGCTGACTTTACGACCGCTGCGCAGTCGAGCGGGAGCAAGCTCCCTCGCCACAGTAGCCCGCGCTGGATTCAGGGTAATGGCGAGAAAGGCGTACGCCCGTCGGCGCTTTGCAGTTCCATCAGGTATTTACGGAAAATTTGCCCCAGCACCTGGGTCGCAACTTCCAGTTCACTGCGTTGCATGTGCTCGGCGACTTCGTCGGCGGTGTCCAGCGCATCTTCCGCGCCGTTGACCGCGGCCATTTTCAGCACGATATATGCCTGAACGTTATTGGCCGGCACGCCTTCGCCATGGAAGAACATGATGCCGAGTTTGAATTGCGCCTGAGCGTGGCCTTGCAGCGAAGCTTTTTCGAAGTAGCTCAGGGCTTGATTGAGGTCGCGCGGCACGCGTTTGCCGTCGTAGTAGAACTCGCCCAACTCGTATTGCGCTTCCGCATCCCCGGCGTCCGACGCTTTCTGGCAGGCGGCGAGCGCCTCCTTCAGGTCTTCAGGCTGGGTATTGAGGGTGCAACGACCCATCGCTGGGATCAACAACGAGTTGCCGCCTGCTTGTGCATGCGCGAGCAGGGGCTGAAGGAGCAACAGGCAGCCCAGTGCAAGGGCGCGGCCGGTGCGGTTCATGGGAATCGACTTACCTCTGAAGGGCGCGCGGACCCGTCGAGGGATCCAATAAGCGCGCATTATGAAATAAGCAGGACCCACCTTACAAAGTCTTTACTCGTTTTTCTGCCGCGCGGGGAATATATCTGCCGCTTTTGGGGGAATTATCAGTATCGCGTAAGAAATAAGCTAGGCAGGTAGGATAAAGCTGACGCCGACAATCGTCGACGTCAGCGTCTATTGCATTACTTCAATGCAGCGAATGCACGTTCAGCAGCGTCCAGCGTCAGCTTCAGCTCGGCTTCGCCGTGAGCGATCGAGGTGAAACCGGCTTCGAAGGCGCTCGGTGCCAGGTACACGCCACCTTCAAGCATCAGGTGGAAGAAGCGCTTGAACAGGTTGGCATCGCTGGCCATCACGTCATCGAAGGTCACGATGTCGTCGGCGCCGCTGAAGTACAGGCCAAACATGCCACCGGCCTGGGTGGTCACGAACGGGATGCCAGCGGCGTCGGCGCGCTGTTGCAGGCCATCGAGCAGGCGACTGGTGTACTCGCTGAGTTCGGCGTGAAAGCCCGGGCGGCTGATCAGGCGCAGGGTGGTCAGGCCGGCGGCCATGGCCAACGGGTTACCCGACAGCGTGCCCGCCTGGTAAACCGGACCCAGCGGCGCGATGTGCGACATGATTTCGCGTTTGCCGCCGAAGCAGCCGACCGGCATGCCGCCACCGATAATCTTGCCGAAGGTGCTCAGGTCCGGGGTTACGCCGTAATACGCCTGGGCCCCACCCAGTGCCACGCGGAAACCGGTCATCACTTCGTCGAAGATCAGCACCACGCCGTGTTTGTCACACAGGGTGCGCAGGCCTTCGAGGAAACCTGGCGCTGGCGGCACGCAGTTCATGTTGCCCGCCACTGGCTCGACGATGATGCACGCCACTTCCTGGCCAACTTCGGCGAGCATTTTTTCAACGGCGTCGATGTCGTTGAATGGCAGCGTCAGGGTGTGCTTGGCGAAGGCCGCAGGAACCCCGGCAGAACTTGGCACGCCTTGGGTCAGCAGGCCGGAGCCGGCTTTCACCAACAGGCTGTCGGAGTGACCGTGGTAGCAACCTTCGAACTTGATGATGCTGTCGCGGCCGGTGAAACCACGGGCCAGGCGAATGGCGCTCATGGTCGCTTCGGTGCCGGAGCTGACCATGCGCACCATTTCCATCGACGGCACGATCGAGCAGACCAGGTCGGCCATCTCGGTTTCCATCTCGGTCGGGGCGCCGTAGGACAGACCGTGTTCAAGTTGCTTGCGCACGGCGTCGAGCACGTCCGGGTGGCTGTGGCCGAGAATCATCGGGCCCCAGGAGCCGACGTAATCGACATAACGCTTGTTGTCTTCGTCCGTCACGTAGGCGCCTTCGGCGTGCTTGAAGAACAGCGGCGTGCCGCCGACGCTCTTGAAGGCACGCACAGGCGAGTTCACGCCGCCGGGAATGTGTTTCTGGGCATTGGCAAACAGGGTTTCGGAACGAGACATGATTGGGCTCTCAAAAATCGGTAATTGAATACTTAAGCTTTGAACAAGTCGTTGAAGGCGCGGGCACGGCGCGTCACTTCTTGAGTGTCTTCGGCACCAAACAGCCCGTGAACCACGGCCAGCAGATCAACTCCGTGGGCCACCAGCGGGGCGGCGTTGTCGAGGGTGATGCCGCCGATCGCGCAGATCGGCAGGTGCAGTTTGCTGCGGGCCTGATCGAGCAGTTCGAGACTGCAGGTCGGCGCGCCGGGCTTGGTGTTGGAGTTGAAGAAGCGGCCGAAGGCGACGTAACTGGCGCCTTCCTTTGCCGCTTGTTCGGCGAGTTCGAGTTGCGCGTGGCAGGTCGAACCGATGATCGCCTGGCGACCCAGCAGCGAGCGGGCCGGGGTCAGCGGGCCATCGGTCTGCCCCAGGTGTACGCCGACGCCCAGGCGCGCGGCCAGTTCGGCGTCGTCATTGATGATCAGCTGGGTCTTGTAGCGTCCGCACAGGTCATGCAGGGCCTCGGCCTCACGCAGTCGGCGGGCTTCGTCGGTGCTTTTGTCGCGGTACTGCAGCAGCGTGACGCCGCCGTCCAGCGCAGCCTCCACGTAAGGCAGGAACTTGCCGGCCAGCAGTTGGCTGTCGGTAATGGCGTACAGGCCACGTAATTTCATCGTGCAGGCCTCATGGCGTTACGAGCAAAAATCCAGCGGCAGACGGCGTGGCACGAACTGGCCTTTGCCCAGCTGTTCGGCGTCTCGCAGGGTGCGCCACGTGTAATTGAGTGCCGACTGTACCGCGCTGGCCAGGTGTTCGCCCTGGGCCAGGCGTCCGGCCAGGGCGCTGGCCAAGGTGCAGCCCGAACCATGATAGCTGCCGGGCAGGCGCTGGCAGGTGTAGGTGTGGCGGCTGCCGTCGCGGCTGTACAGGCGATTATGCACTTCGTGTTCGTCGCCATGACCGCCGGTGATCAGCAGGTGCTTGACGTAAGGCAGGAGTTTTTCTGCGCATTCATCGGCCGTGCCTTCGGGCAATTCGGCAAGGATGCGTGCTTCCGGGAGGTTAGGGGTGGCGATGATCGCCAGTGGCAGCAGGCGCTCGCGCATGGCGTAGCCGACCTCGTCCTTGCCCAGTCGTCCGCCACCACCGGCGCGCAATACCGGGTCACAGACCACCGGCAGATGCGGATGCGCCTGAAGCAGTTCGACCACGGTGTCGACCATTTCCAGTGAGCCGAGCATGCCCAGCTTGACTGCCGCGACCGTCGAGTCGTTGAGCACGGCGTTGGCTTGCGCCAGCACCCACTCACGGTCGAGAACGCGGAAGTCACTGACGTTGACCGTGTCTTGCACAGTCAGCGCAGTCACTGCCGGGGCAGCATGACAACCCTGAGCGAGCAGGGCTTCGATATCTGCCTGCAAGCCGGCGCCACCACTTGGGTCGTGGCCGGAGAGACAGAGGACAACGGGGCGAGAGCTGTAGATATTCATGGTGCGCGAGCTTACCACCAAACATCTTTTTCGGGTGCTGTGCCAACCTGTTCTGCCGATACATTGTGGCGAGGGAGCTTGCTCCCGCTGGGCGGCGAAGCCGCCCCAAAACGATCTTTCAGTTAGACCGCGTCGGCTGACTTTACGACGGCTACGCCCGAACGCGGACCGGCCGACGGGAGCAAGCTCCCTCGCCACAGGTGCGCATCAACCTTGTTGGCATTGTCACAATCTGACCGACTCAACATTTCCGGTTTTGCCATTCGCTCTGAAAGGCCTGTTCTAGAGCCTTTAGACTAAATTTTCCAATGGTGTTTAATGGCCATCAGCGGCTATGCTAGAGTGGATCCAAACCAATAACAGGTAATGCCGGTTTTACGTCTACTCAAAGGGAATGGGGGGCTTCCTGACACAACCGGACTGGCCACGCTGGGGCTTTATGCGCTATTTGCTGATGTTGCTGTTGAGCTTGCCGATGTTGGTGGCCGCAGCCGATTTTGATGAGCTCACCCAAAGCCTCCCCTTGGGACGAGTCATGCAGGTGTACGAAGATGTCGCCGGCACTGCATCCATCGCCGATGTGCGCGCGCAAGCGGCGGCCGGCAACTTCAAGACCCACGACAAAGACACGCTGAACGCCGGTTACTCGCATTCGGCGTTCTGGTTGAAAGTCGATCTGCACTACCGCCCGAAAGCCCCCGACGCTCAACGCAGATGGCTGCTGGAGCTGGCTTATCCGCCGATGGACCATATCGACCTCTATGTGCCGGACAGCACCGGTGAATATCGATTGGTCAGTCGTACCGGCGATACCTTGCCGTTCGCCAGTCGCCAGGTTCGACAAAACAACTACCTGTTCAAACTGGACTTCGTCCCCGATCAGCGCGAAACGCTGTATTTGCGCCTGCAAAGCGAGGGTTCGATCCAGGCGCCACTGACCCTTTGGTCGAGCACCGCCTATCTGGAAGACCAGCCCTTGCGCCTGTATGTGCTCGGTCTGATTTACGGCGTGCTACTCGGGATGCTGGTCTACAACCTGTTCATCTACCTGAGCGTGCGTGACACCAGTTACCTTTATTACATCTTTTATATCGGCTCATTCGGCCTCTACCAACTGTCGGTCAACGGCGCGGCAGTCGAGTATTTCTGGCCGAACAACCCGTGGTGGGCCAACGCCTCGACACCGTTTTTCATTGGCAGCGCCGCCCTGTTCGGT
The DNA here is from genome assembly GCF_039908645.1 of Pseudomonas helvetica. Lineage (NCBI taxonomy): Bacteria > Pseudomonadati > Pseudomonadota > Gammaproteobacteria > Pseudomonadales > Pseudomonadaceae > Pseudomonas > Pseudomonas helvetica. The sequence continues at coordinate 5,562,677 of NZ_CP150917.1, read as the reverse complement.
AGCCAGTTCGCCCGCAGCTTCCTGCAAACGGCCAGTTGCAGTCGCTGGCTTGATCGCTTGCTGTTGGTGTTGATTGCGTGCAGCGCAGTGGTGGTTGGGTTGTCGTTGATGACCAGCTACGCCCTGGCCTTGCGCCTGGCGACGGCGTTGGCGTTGATCTTCACTGTAGTGATTTTCTTCGCCGGGATTTTCGCCTGGTGGCGCGGCTTGCGGGTGGCGCGCTACTTCATCATTGCCTGGTCGGCGTTCCTGCTTGGCGGTGTCGTCAATACATTGATGGTGCTCGGCTATCTGCCCAACATGTTCCTGACCATGTATGCCAGTCAGATCGGCTCGGCGATTGAAGTTGCGCTGCTGTCGCTGGCCCTGGCTGACCGGATCAACGCCATGCGCGAGCAGCAGGCGCAGACGCTGTTTGACGCCGGGCAGAAGCTCGAAGTGTTGAACCAGCAACTGGCCCGCAGTAACCAGCTCAAGGATGAATTTCTCGCGACGCTGACCCACGAACTGCGTACGCCGATGAACGGCGTGATCGGTTCGCTGGAGTTGATGCAGACCGTCGACCTCGACCCGGAGCTTGAGCAGTATCAACAAACGGCTGCCGGTTCGGCACGGGACATGATGCGCATGGTCAACGGCATTCTGACCCTGACTGAATTGCAGGCCGGCCGACTCAAGGTGTACCCCGAAGCATTCAGCTTGCGCGCGATGGTCGAGACCTTGCAGCAGCAGTTCGCCGCCAATGCCGCGAGCAAGGCCTTGGACTTCAAGGTCGATCTGACCCCGGGGCTACCCGACCGTCTGCACGGTGACAGCGCCAAGCTGGCGCAAAGTCTGGAGTGCTTGCTGGATAACGCGATCAAGTTCACCCGGGTGGGTGGACTGGCCTTGCGGGTCAGCGGCAAGTTTGCCGAAGAGGGGCGTCTGGCGCTGTCTTTCGCCGTGATCGACACCGGCATCGGTTTCACCGATCTGGGTGAAGCCACGCTGTATCAGCGGTTCTTCCAGCTCGACGGCTCGATGACTCGCGAATACGGTGGGTTGGGTGTCGGTCTGGCGATTTGTCGGCAATTGGTCGAGCTGCTTGGCGGACGTTTGACTCATCGTTCCGAGCCCGGACGCGGTAGCCGCTTCCAGCTTGATGTCGAGTTTGACGTGGTGAATGTTGTGCAACCGGTTGTCGCTCAATCGCGTCAGGTTCACGGCAGCGTCCGCTTACGCGCACCGCAGGACTGCGCGGTGTTGCTGGTCGACGACAACAGCATCAATCAATTGGTTGTGCGTGGCATGTTGCTCAAGCTCGGCTATCGGGTTCGCAGCGCCGACAGCGGTGAGGCGGCGCTGGAGTTTTTGCGTCGCGAATCGTTCGACGCGGTGCTGATCGACTGTCCGTTGCCGCTGCTCGACGGACTGTCGATCGACAGCCGGATCCGCGCGCTGCCCGGTTATGCCGAGTTGCCGGTGCTGGCGGCGGTGGTCTCGGCACAGGGCCTGGATCTTGAGCAGGGATTGACCGATTACCTTGGCAAACCGGTGAAATTCGAGGAGTTGCAGGCGACGCTCTATCGTCGGGTGCTTTGTCCTAAACAAGGTGAAAGCGCCGATATTTAGGCGGATATGCCACTTTGTTCGGTGGGGAGGCGGTGCTTAACTGAAGGTCTCAACTGACCCAAGGAGGCCCCGCCATGAACCTGCATCAGTTCGCCGAAACCCACGAAGTTACCAACCAGCCGCCATCGCTGGACGGGACCAACCTCTACCGCATCGACCTGCCGTTGCAAGAGTGGGCGCGGCGTTTCGGGGCGGGTTGGGCTGACGCGCGCATCGATGCGTATGGCGCTTTGGCCGGCGGTCCGTTGATGGAAGCGGGGTTCCTGGCCAACCAGAACAAGCCGGTCTTCTCCAGCCATGATCGCTATGGCCACCGCATTGATCTGGTGGAGTTTCACCCGGCCTACCATGAGCTCATGCGCACGGCGGTCGAGCACGGCTTGACCTCCTTGCCCTGGACCGATCCGCAGTCGGGTGCCCACGTTGCCCGTGCGGCCATGAGCTACCTGCACAGCCAGGCCGAAGCCGGCAGTGGCTGCCCGCTGACCATGACCTTCGCCAGTGTCCCGGCATTGCGCCTGCAACCGGACATCGCCAAACAGTGGCTACCGAAAATTCTCGCCACCGAGTATGACCCGCGCAATGTCGGCATGGCCCACAAGGCCGGCGTCACCATCGGCATGGCAATGACCGAGAAACAGGGCGGCACCGACGTTCGGGCCAACACCACCAAGGCTTACCCGGTTGGCGCTGCGGGGCCTGGCCAGGCGTATGAGCTGGTGGGACACAAATGGTTCTGCTCGGCGCCAATGTGCGACGCCTTCCTGACCCTGGCGCAAACCGACAAGGGCCTGACCTGTTTCCTGCTGCCACGCCATCGCCCGGATGATACGCGCAACCAGTTCTACATCCAGCGGCTGAAAAACAAACTCGGCAATTGCTCCAATGCCTCCAGCGAAGTCGAGTTTCGCGGGGCGCTGGCGTGGATGATCGGCGAAGAGGGTCGCGGCGTGCCGACCATCATCGAGATGGTGGCCATGACCCGCTTCGATTGCATGGTCGGCTCCAGCGCCCTGATGCGCCAGGCATTGACCCAGGCCAGCCATCACTGCGCCCACCGGATGGTTGGCGGTAAATTGCTCAGTGAACAACCGTTGATGCAAAACGTGCTCGCCGACCTGGCGCTGGAAAGCGAAGCCGCGCTGGCGTTGAGCCTGCGCATGGGCCGGGCGCTGGATCACCTTGATGACACTCAGGAGGCCAAATTCGCCCGACTGGTAACGGCAGTGGGCAAATACTGGATCTGCAAACGTGCGCCAGCCATGATCAACGAAGCCGCCGAATGCATGGGCGGTGCGGGTTATGTCGAAGACAGCATTCTGCCGCGCCTGTACCGTGAGGCGCCGGTGAACTCGACGTGGGAAGGTTCTGGCAACGTTCAGTGCCTTGACGTGTTGCGAGCGCTGTCGAAAGAGCCGGGCGTGCTCGATGCGCTGTTCAGCGAACTTGGTGACGGTCATGGCGACAAGCGTCTGGCCGCACACATCAGCCAGTTGCAGGCGGCGTTCAAGGACACCGATGACATTCAATACCGCGCCCGACAACTGACCGAAGACATCGCCCTGGGCCTGCAAGCCAAGCTGTTGCTCGAAGCAGGCAACACCGCCGTCAGCGATGCCTTCATCGCCAGCCGATTGGGAACGGCCGGCCGGGTTTACGGCACCTTGCCGCGTGGTCTGGATGTGGAAGCGATTGTGGCGCGTTCGACCCCTCAAGGTTTTTAAGCTTTTGTAGGAGCACGGCTTGCCGGCGATGGCGTCCTTGAGGGCGCCATCGCGAGCAAGCTTTGCTCCTACGGATATTCCGGTGTTTCCGTGAGGCGGCGATACAGGCAAGATGAAGGTCTGCAAGTCAGAACACAGGAAGCTGATCGTGACCGAAGCCTTTATTGTCGTTCAAACCGCCGAACAAGCCGTCGATCGGCTTGCCGCTCTGCACGAGCGGGCCACCACGGCGTTGAGTCAGGCGCTCAAGCGTTATCTGAAGGACCGCATCGAACCCGACGCCGAGCAGCGTGCGATGTTTCGTTATCCGGAATTACGCCTGACCTACCTTTGTCAGGGCGAAGTCCCACAGACCACGCGGGCTTACGCCAAAGTCCAGTTGCCGGGGACCTACAGTGTCACCGTCACCCATCCGGCGGCATTCCGTAAGTATTTGCTGGAACAGCTGGTGCCGCTGATGCACGACTTCACCGTGACGGTGGAGGTCGGCGTCAGTGAGCAGAACATCCCGTATCCGTACGTGGTCGAGCAGGGCGATGAACTGGCGGGCTCCGGCGTCACTGCGGCGGTACTGGCGCGAGTGTTCCCGAGCACCGATTTGTCGGCCGCCACCGATGGCATTGCCGATGGTTTGTACGACTGGGAAAACACCGACCCGCTGCCATTGGCATTGTTTGATGCCGCGCGAGTGGATTTCTCTCTGCGCCGTCTGGTGCACTACACCGGCAGCGACTGGCGCCATGTGCAGCCGTGGATCCTGCTGACCAACTACCACCGTTATGTCGACCAGTTCATCACCCATGGCCTGGAGCAACTGCGCACCGATCCGCGTTTCGTGCGCATGGTCTTGCCAGGCAACGTGATCATCGAAAAGAGCATGGATCACGGCGAAGCGTCTTCCATTGCCGCAGGCGTGGTCTGGCACCGTTATCAAATGCCGGCCTATCACCTGCAAGCCTCTGACGGCCACGGCGTCACCCTGGTTAACATTGGTGTCGGCCCGTCCAACGCCAAGAACATCACCGACCACTTGGCTGTATTGCGCCCGCATTGCTGGCTGATGATCGGTCACTGCGGCGGCCTGCGGCAGTCGCAGACCATCGGTGATTACGTGCTGGCCCACGCTTATATGCGTCGTGACGGGATTCTCGACCGGGTGGTGCCGCCGAACATTCCGATTCCGGCCTTGGCCGAAGTGCAGATGGCCTTGCAGCAAGCGGCAGCCAACGTCACCGGCGAAAAGGGCGATGACCTGAAGAAACGCCTGCGCACCGGCACCGTGCTGACCTACGACGACCGTAACTGGGAATTGCGTTGGGCTCAGGAGCGTCCGTTGATCAACCTGTCTCGCGCGGTTGCCGTGGACATGGAAAGCGGCACCATCGCTGCGCAAGGCTATCGTCTGCGCGTGCCGTACGGCACCTTGCTGTGTGTGTCGGACAAGCCGCTGCACAGCGAAATCAAGTTGCCCGGTTCGGCCAACGCTTTCTATGAGCGTGCGGTCAGCCAGCACTTGAAGATCGGCATCGCGGCGGTGGATCTGCTGCGCACCGAGCTCAACTCGTTGCACTCGCGCAAACTGCGCAGCTTCGACGAACCGCCGTTCCGCTGATTGTTGTCATGGTCATTTAGCGGTCGGGGCACTAGCATTGGCAGCCCTGACCGTTAGATGTTGTTTTTGCCATGCCGCGTCCTCCTCGTCCTGCTTCCCGCCGCCCCGGCGTGAAACCTGCGCAATCCTCTTCAGCCCCGCGACGTGTTGCCAAAGCACCGCCGGCCGAGCCGAAGCTGATTTTGTTCAACAAACCCTTCGATGTGCTGACGCAGTTCAGCGACGGTGAAGGGCGGGCGACGCTCAAGGACTATATCGAGATTCCCGGGATCTACCCGGCAGGACGGCTGGACCGTGACAGCGAAGGCTTGCTGCTGCTGACCAACGATGGCCAGCTTCAGGCGCGCATCGCTGATCCGAAACACAAGTTGGCCAAGACCTATTGGGTACAAGTGGAAGGCGAGCCGAGCGCCGAGCAATTGCAGCGCTTGCGCGAGGGCGTCGAGTTGAATGACGGCATGACCTTGCCGGCGCAGGCGCGGCAACTGGAAGAACCTGAGCTATGGCCGCGTAACCCGCCGGTGCGCTTTCGCAAAAGCGTGCCGACCAGTTGGCTGGAATTGGTGATTCGTGAAGGGCGTAACCGTCAGGTGCGGCGCATGACCGCTGCGGTTGGCTTGCCGACTCTGCGTCTGGTGCGGGTGCGAATCGGCGACTGGACCATCGAAGGCCTCGATCAGGGCCAGTGGAAAGAAGTGCCGGCGCGCTTATAAAGCGCCGGATTCGATCAGGCCGATCACCACACTCTTGATGACGAACGCAGCCACGCCCAGACCCAGCACGAAGAACAGGATGAACGAGCCGAAGCGTCCGGCCTTGGATTTTTTCGCCAGATCCCAGACGATGAAACCCATGAAAATAATCAGGATGCTGACCAGGCCGGTCATCATCCACTCTTCAAATACTGCAGGATCCATCGATTATCTCCAGCGCGGGCGGGGCAAAAAAGGCCGGGGAAGTATACGCCAATGGATATTGGCGGCGCATTGACGTGCGTCGGTCTGCCGCAGGTTTATGTGGCGAGGGGGCTTGCCCCCGTTGGGCTGCAAAGCAGTCCTGAATACTGCAATCGAGTTGTTTCAGGCACAACATATGGACCGCTATACGACCGCTGCGCGGCCGAACGGGAGCAAGCCCCCTCGCCACAAAAGCGGGATTAGCTGCGCAGGTGAGTCAGTGGCAACTCGGTGCTGTTGAGCACCTGGTTCAGTACAAAGCTTGAGCGCACGCTGGTCACGCCTTCAATGCGGGTCAGGTGGCCGAGCAGCAGTTTCTGGTAGTGGTCCATGTCCGGCACCACCACCTTGAGTTGATAGTCGGCGTCCATTCCGGTCACCAGGCTGCATTCGAGCACTTGTGGCAAGGTGCGGATGGCGGCTTCGAAGTTTTCGAAGCGCTCGGGCGTGTGCCGATCCATGCCGATCAACACGTAGGCGGTCAGGCTCAGGCCGAGCATCTTGCGGTCGAGCAGGGCGACCTGGCGGGTGATGTAGCCGTCGTCTTCAAGCTGCTTTACCCGTCGCGAACAAGGCGATGGCGACAGGCCGATGCGTTCGGCGAGCTCCTGATTGGAGATGCGCGCGTCGCGTTGCAATTCCGCCAAAATGCTCAAGTCGTATCGGTCGAGTTTGCTCATGAATCAGGCCTTTGTCTTAACTATTGCGGTGGATTATCTATCCGTGATGAAAAATTGCGCAAGTCATGTTTATTTGAGCAATCTTCGCAATCCTCTGTCGCCACCTCAAGCCTATTCTTATCACCAGAATCACTGCCCGGACAAACAGTCCACAGCGGCCCGCCGAATCAGGCCAGCCGCGGCCACCACTCCCACAGGGGTTGAGTTGGCCCCCGGGCTACACACTGTCCAGAAGACGGAGTGAGGTGAGCCGACGTCAAAAGCGTCGAGCACGGACGAAGTTCTCAAGGGGAGGCCGACGGGTCTCCCTTTTTTATTGCCCGCGAAACACCTTTTATGGCCTGCAAAATAAGTCTCGTGACTGATAACCTGTTGCTGAACCGGCCTGTGCTTTACCAGTCTTACGTATAGGTCACCACCGTAGTGAGGAATAGCATGAAGTCGCGCATCTGGCGTATGGCAGGTGTTGGTGTGTTGTGTGCAAGTGTCAGCGCACCATTGCTGGCAGAAGGTCAGGGTGGGGAGGAACTCCTTCGTAGGCAGCAACAGCAGCAACAGCAGCAGCAACACAATAACGGTGGTGGTCAGCACGAGCGTGGCGGTGAAGGTCATCAGGGAGGTAATCAACCGCGTCCCGAAAACAACCCGCCTCGCGTGGAAAACATCCAGCAGCACCCGCAAAACAATCAACCTCGCATCGAGCCCAACCAGCCACGTCCCCAATTCAATCAGCCACGTCCACAGCCTGAAATCATTCGCGGCAACAACAGCCGTCAGTTCGAACACAACGATCAGAATCCGGGAGGCGACTGGCAGAACCGTCAGCGACACGAGCCCAATGGCCAGGTTCAAGTTCGACCCGCGCCTGCGCCGGCGAACAACCTGCCGATCCAGGGCCGTCCGGACACTGTTCGCCAAACCCAGGAGCCACAGCGCGGCTACTATCAGGACGTTCCACGGCGCAACGATTACAACCAGCGTTGGCAGGCCGGTGGTCGCGATGAGCATCGGGATGAGCGTCGCTGGCCGGGACGTCCGGAAGGACATGGCAACGGCTGGGGTGATGGTCCGCGGTATCGGCCAGGTCAAATAATCGACCGCTTCCCTGAGCGCCACGACCGTGTGCCGTACCGTGGGCAGGATTACTTCTACTCCGGTGGCTATTGGTATCGCCCGAACGGGCCGCGTTATGTGGTGGTCCAACCGCCTCGCGGGATCCGTGTGAGGTATCTGCCCGATTACGCTCAGGAGGTGTGGATCGGTGGCGCGCTGATGTTTCTGGCAGCAGGCGCATACTACGCCTACGAGGAAAGCACTCAAGACTACGTTGTGGTTGAGCCACCGGTAGGCAACCCGGAACCACAACCCGTCAGCAGTGGTTATGACGTGGTGGCGTACCCGATCAATGGGCAGTCGCCCGAGCAGGTCACTCAGGACGGTTACGATTGTTATCGTTGGGCGGTCCAGCAGAGCGGGTTTGATCCACGGACCGTGACCTATCAGCCGGCGCCACAGGTGGTACAGACTTACCGCCAGGCCGAAGGCAATTGCCTTGTCTCACGCGGTTATCAGGTCACTTTCTGATTCCGGACGGCTGTCACCATTTCCTGCGGGTCGGCGTGCACCAACACTTCGGCTCGCGGGTAAACGGCGTGAATGGCGTCCGCTGCTTGATCGCTGATGCCGTGAGCGACTGACAGCGTCAGCTCCCCCGGCAACTCCAGGTGCAATTGCACGAACCAGTGACTGCCGGAGATCCGCGTTCGCAAGTCGTGTGCGCCAAGTACACCGGGCACGCTGCACGCCAGTTCGAGCATGTGCTGGCTGACGTCCGGTGGCAGTTCTTCATCCATCAGCACGGCAAAACTTTCCCGGGCGATTTGTATTGCGCTCCACAAAATGTAGACGGCGATCCCCAGGCCGAACCAGGCATCGACTTGATGCCAGCCAAAACCGGCCAGTACCAACGCGACCAGGATGCTGCCGTTGAGCATCATGTCGGAACGGTAATGCAGTGAGTCGGCACGCACCGCGCTGGAGCCGGTTTCGCGGATCACCCGGTGTTGCAGCATCAGCAGCGCCAGGGTCAGGACCAGGGAAAAGATGATCACGCCAATGCTGATCCACGGCGCGCCCACCGGTTCCGGGTGTTTCAGGCGCTCGAATGCCTGATACGCGATCAATACCGCGCTGCCGCCGATGAACAGTGCCTGAGCCATGCCCGACAAGGATTCCGCCTTGCCGTGCCCGTAGCGGTGATCGTCATCGGCCGGGCGCAACGCGTAATGCACCGCCAACAGATTGAGCAGCGACGTCACGCCGTCGAGTGCCGAGTCCGTCAGCCCGGCGAGCATGCTCACCGATCCGCTCAGCCACCAGGCAATGGCCTTGGCGACAATGAGTGTGCTCGCCACCGCTACAGAGGCGCGGGTGGCGAGGCGTAACAGGCGAGCGTGTTCCGGGCTGCTGGTCATAGGTGGAGCGTTTCCTCGGTGTTGTGCATCAAGCAGCGGGTTGCAGGCCGAGCAAGGCCAGTTGCTGAACGCTGCCCTTGTGCTGGATCAGGCGCGGATCATCCAGCGGGAAGCTGCGGCCCAGTTCGCTTTCGAGAATGGCCTGCAACTTGTGGTTATCGACCTTGCCGTCGGCATCAATGGCCTGCTGGAGTTTCTCCGGCGCCACTTGTGCGGTCTTGCCGGGTTCGAAGTAAATCGCGCCGGTGGTGAAGTCTATGGCAAACGCGACGAGTCCGGGGATGATATAGAACAGCAGGCCCACGGCGTCGAGCGCCGCAATCGCCGGGTCGATCTTGCCATCGATCTGGCCCCGGCGATCCGGGTAGAAAATCGAACCGCATGCGGTCACTTGGGTCAGCAGGGTTGCAACCAATAGACCGCCAATCAGGCGAAATGGAGCACGCATAATAAATCTCCTGAGCAAACTTGAAACGAAACGTCGTCGGTATGAATTAGGACCGTGATTAACGCCAGGCAGTTCGCCGTTATACTCGCGCCTCTGTTTTGGAGCCAGCATGATTTCTTTGCCAATTGATGAAGTTTTACCCGCGCTGCGTGAAGCCTTGGCGACACGCCACGAAGCCGTGCTCGAAGCACCGCCCGGCGCCGGTAAAACCACCCGCGTACCATTGGCGATGTTGGATGAGCCATGGCTGGCCGGGCAAACCATCCTCATGCTTGAACCGCGTCGGCTGGCCGCGCGGGCGGCGGCCGAACGGCTGGCCAGCGAGCTCGGCGAGAAAGTCGGCGAAACCGTCGGATACCGGATTCGCCTGGACAGCAAGGTTGGGCCGAACACGCGCATCGAAGTGGTCACCGAAGGCATCCTCACGCGTCGCTTGCAGGAGGACCCGGCGCTGGACGGTGTGGGTCTGCTGATTTTCGACGAATACCACGAGCGTAGCCTCGATGCCGACCTCGCGCTGGCCCTGAGCCTGAATGGCCGCGAGTTGTTTCGGGATGAGCAGCCGCTGAAGATCCTGCTGATGTCGGCGACGCTTGAAGGCGAGCGCCTCGCCGGACTGCTGAATGACGCACCGATCCTGCGCAGCGAAGGTCGCATGTACCCGGTGACGATGCGCTGGGGCCGGCCGTTTCAGCCAGGTGAATTCATCGAGCCACGAGTGGTGCAAACCATTCTCGACGCGCTGAACGATGAAGCGGGCAGCTTGTTGGTGTTCCTACCCGGGCAAGCGGAAATCCGTCGCGTGCATCAGCAGTTGGCGGATGCCTTGGGCGAGCGTTCCGAGGTGTTGCTCTGCCCGTTGCATGGCGAGCTCGATCTGGCGGCGCAGCGTGCGGCCATCGATCCGGCGCCACCTGGCCAACGCAAAGTGGTGCTGGCCACCAACATCGCCGAAACCAGTTTGACCATTAATGGCGTGCGCGTAGTCATCGACGCCGGGCTGGCGCGAGTGCCGCGTTTCGACCCCGGCAGCGGCATGACCCGCCTCGACACCCAGCGCATCTCCCGCGCCAGCGCCACCCAGCGTGCCGGCCGCGCAGGACGGTTGGAACCGGGCGTGTGTTATCGGCTGTGGTCGCAGGATCAACACGAACAACTGGCGGCCTACGCCAGCCCGGAAATTCTCTCTGCCGACCTTGCCGGGCTTGCCCTGCAGCTCGGGCGTTGGGGCGTGACGCCTGGACAGTTGATCTGGCTCGATGTACCTCCGGCGGCGGCTTATGCACAGGCGCAGGACTTGCTCGAACGCCTTGGCGCGTTGCAGGGTTCGTCCGCTGAAGACTGGAAACTCACTCGCCACGGGCAGGCCATGGCCGAACTGCCGGCGCATCCGCGTATCGCGCATCTGTTACTGCGTGGGCAGGCGTTGGGGCTGGCGAACATGGCTTGCGACGTCGCTGCATTACTCGGTGAACGGGACATTTTGCGCGGTGTCGGTGCGGATCTGCACAGTCGTCTGGTGCTGTTGTCCGGCGAAGAACGGGCGGCGCGTGGCGCTCAGGGTGGTGTGCAGCGGGCGCGGCAATTGGCCCGGCAATATCGTGGTTATCTGCGTGGCAAAGCCGAGTCGCCGGTCAGCGATCCGGAGCATCCGCGCTGGCTCGGCGCGTTGCTGGCGCTGGCTTATCCGGACCGCGTCGCCCAACAGCGCCGCGCCGGTGGTGCGGAGTATCGTCTGGCCAACGGTCGTGCGGCGTTGTTCGCCGAGGCCGACAGCCTGATGAAACAACCCTGGCTGGTGATCGCCGACCTGGGCAGCCGTCAGGGGCAGCGCGAAGAACGGATTTATCTGGCGGCGGACTTTGATCCGGCGCTGTTCGATTCGGTGTTGGCGGAGCAGGTGCGTTGCGTCGATCAACTCGATTGGGACGAGCGCGAAGGCGTGCTGCGGGCCGAGCGTCAGCGCAAGGTGGGCGAGTTGGTGCTCTGTCGCGAACCGTTGACCGGTCTTGATGAAACCGCGCGCAGCCAGGCGTTGGTCAATCTGGTGCGCCGTAAGGGGTTGGAGCTATTGCCGTGGACCCCGGAGTTGCGTCAGTGGCAGGCGCGAGTGGCATTGCTGCGTCAGCTGGACTTGAACAAGCAGGGCGAGAGTGAGTGGCCGGACGTCAGTGATGCGGCGTTGCTGGCCAGTCTGGAACACTGGTTGATGCCGTACCTGGGACGGGTTTCACGGCTCAGCCATTTCGCCAGCCTGGATGTGTCGAGCTTTGTGCATAACCTGCTGCCGTGGCCATTGCCGCAACGCCTCGATGAGCAGGCGCCGCATCATCTGAGCGTGCCCTCCGGTTCATCGATTCGTCTGGATTACAGCGAGCAGCCACCGATTCTCGCGGTGCGTTTGCAGGAGCTGTTCGGCCTTGCCGAAACCCCGCGCATTGCCGGTGGCCGGCAGGTGGTCAAGCTGCATTTGCTGTCACCGGCGCGGCGGCCGGTGCAGGTCACCCAGGACCTGGCGAACTTCTGGCGCAGCACTTATGCCGAGGTGAAGAAGGACCTCAAGGGCCGTTATCCGAAACATTACTGGCCGGATGACCCGTTGGTGGCCGAGGCCACGGCGCGGGCCAAGCCGCGTAAGTAGACGGGCTTTGTAGTGCGCAGTGGCGGACACTAATCCTGTGGCGAGGGGGCTTGCCCCCGTATGAACCTGTCACTACGTTTTATCAGGTACACCGCATTTGCCGATTTACGACTGCTACGCAGCCAAACGGGGGCAAGCCCCCTCGCCACAGGTTATTTATTTGCTCTAGGGGGCGACGGGGAGTAGAAACCGTGCAATCACCGGCAGGTGATCGGAGATGCGCAGCGTATCGTCCTGCCGTACTTGCGCTTCAATCCGTTTGATCCGCGGGCTGTAGAACAGGTAGTCGACGGTGCGGTCCGGGCCGTTGAGGTCGGGGTCGTTAGGGTAATGGGTCAGCCACTGGTCCCGATCGACACCGCTGGCCTCGTTGTTGGTCGGGATCATTGGGTACTTGTCCCACAGCACATGTAGCGCGCTGTCGGCGGAATAGGGCGAGCGCTGTTCGGGCGCGAGGCGTTGATACTGGCCCAGCGGCAACAGGTTGAAGTCGCCACCGATCAGCCACGGCGTGCCGCGACCTTCATACGTGTCGAGTACCTTGGCAACCGCTGTCACCTTCGCCTGCTGGGCCCCATCAGGCTGCACTGCCCGATCGAGGTGAGTGTTGAGCACCGCCATTTGCCCGCCATCGCGTAGCGGCAGGTAACTCACCAACAGGGCGTTTTTCGGCTGGAACTGACGGCTGATGAAATTGATTGGCGCTTCAGGCAACTGCAGGCGTTCGGCGTGTTCGATCTGGTAGCGGCTCAAGGTCGCCAATTGCCGGCCAACGCTGCCGAAAATATGTGGATCGGGAACGAAGTCGGCCTTCCAGTCGAAGGCGTGCGTGCTGCAAGGATAGAGGTCGGCCAGGCGTTCCTGGAGCAACTTGAGCTGGTTCTGATAGCCGCTGGCCTTGGCGTCATCATCCAGTTCCTGCAATAGGACCAGGTCCGGCTGCTCATCGCGGATGACCCGTGCCACTTCATCAAGGCTGAAGGCCATGTCTTCCGGAGTCGGACTTTCGTCAGGGCCGTGAGCCAGGTCATTCCAGAACACATAGCGTTTGCCTGCCAGGTACTGGACGTTCCAGGTCATCACCTTCAACGCCTGCCCCGGCACCAGCACAGGTGCGCTGGTGCTGCAACTGACGGGGAGCGTTTCCTTGGCGTCGGGGCGCCAGGTCAGGCTGTAGAGAAAGGAAAACAGCAGGCTGACGAGTATCAGCAGGCCCAGCAGGGTGTAGCGCAGTAGGCGGGTCATGGCTCGGCTTATGGCGTTACAAAGTTGAGCCCGAGCATAACCGAGGCCGGCCCAGACCCCAAGGGTAGAGCTGTCAGGCGCTGCCTTCGGTTTTGTCGGGGGCCTCGCTGATCAACATGAACAGACGAAACAGCACCACGCTGGTGAACAGTTGCAGAAAGCTGTGGACGCTTTCGATGATCAGCGACAGTGCCGGGTTCTGCGGCTCCGGATAGATGGCCATGCTCGCGCCTTTGAGCATCCACAACGGGCCCATCACGCAGAGAATGCACAGCAGGATGCGCAGGAAATTGCCGCGGGCCAGGCGCATGCTTTCCCGGATGGCCTCCAGTGGCTGCATGTTGCGCAGCACCAGCAGGTATTCGGCAAAGGCGAGCATCACCATCAGCCAGATACCTGGCAGGAAATACAGCGATAACCCCACCAGAATCAGCAAGGTGTTGACCGCCGTCAGCAGCGCAAAACGCGGCCACAGGCTGAGCGACGCCGACAACAGGGCCAGGGTGCGCGGCGATTCGCCACGGCTGCGGGCATCGAGAAACAGGATCAGCGCAGCGGTGTACAGCGGATACACCAGCAACCCGACAATCACGCTATAGCCGGGAAAGGCGTCTGGCCCCTGGGAGTGGTCGACCAGTTGCTGAAGCAAGGCTTCAAGCACGACCAACGGCAGACACAGCGGCACGATGCGGCCCAGGTTGCGCTGGAAGAAATACAGGGAGTCGCGGAGTACGTCTAACGGATTCATCGGTCGCTTTCGCTGATTACAAAGTATGTCGACACTGTAACCGATGCGACCGGTAGTCGAGCAAACGTAAACGTTCGGTAAAGGCCATTGAAACAATCAGCAACAGCCCCATAACTAGGGGGCACCTTATCCATAAGGGAAAAGGGCAACGATTTTCCGGCAATCTATGAGGTCGCCATGAACAGCGAAGAACAAACCCTGATCGATGGACTGTTTTCACGGCTGCAACAGGCCGAAACGGATTCAGCCCCACGCGATGCTCTGGCCGAGGCGCGGATCAAGGAGCACCTGAGCCGCCAGCCAGCAGCGGGCTATTTCATGACTCAGGCGATTCTGGTGCAAGAGGCGGCGATCAAGAGCCTCGACGAGCAAAACAAACAGCTCACCCAGCAAATTCAGCAACTGCAAGCCGAACTGCAACAAGCCAGGGCCCAGGCCTCCGCACCGGCACCGAGCAACAGCGGCGGTGGTTTCCTGTCGAGCATCTTCGGTGGCTCCCGTGATCCACAGCCTGCACCGGCCCAGAGCGCTCCAGCGTCGAGCGGCGGCTGGCGTGAACCGGCGCGGCCTTCTGCGCCACCGCCACAAAACTATGGCGCGCCACAGCAGGGCTTTGGTGCCCCACAACAGAACTATGCGGCACCCCAGCAACAGGCGCCGGCAGCCGGCAGCAGCTTTCTCGGCGGGGCCTTGAAAACCGCAGCCGGCGTGGCCGGTGGTGTGATGCTGGCGCAGGGCATCAGCAGCCTGTTCCACAGCAATCAGCAGCAGCCGCAGGAAATCGTTGAAGTCATCAAGGAAGAGCCGGCTCAAGTGAATGACAACGAGCGCCTGGCCAACAACGACTCCTGGAACAACAACGATCAGGGTGGGTTTGCAGACGCCGACGACAGCGACGACAGCTCATTCTTCGGTGGTGATGACGACGATTCCTTCGTCTGATACGCCATTCGTCCGGGGCCTTGTTGCGCCCCGGACTGATTATTCGCGGAACATTCCTTCTGACTGGCATACTGGGCGACTTTTCGGACCTTGGGTCTGATCAATCGCCTGCGCTTGTGTGCGCCATGAGGATTTGCGGTGAAGAAGATCGCGGTGTTCGCCGATGTCCAAAACCTCTATTACACCGTGCGCCAGGCCTACGGTTGTCATTTCAACTACGCCGCCCTCTGGGCTGACGTCAGTCAGCGCGGGCAGATCGTCGAGGCCTATGCCTACGCCATCGATCGCGGCGACAGCAAGCAGCAGCAATTCCAGCAAATCCTGCGCAACCTCGGCTTCATCGTGAAGCTCAAGCCCTATATCCAGCGCAGCGACGGCTCGGCCAAGGGCGACTGGGACGTGGGTATCACCCTCGACATCATGGACGCCGCCGATCACGTCGACGAAGTGGTGCTGGCCTCGGGGGACGGTGATTTCGACATGTTGCTGGAGCGGATCATCGCCAAGCACGGTGTCGAAGCGGTGGCCTATGGCGTGCCGGGGCTCACCGCCAATTCGCTGATTCGCGCGGCCAGCCGTTACGTGCCGATCGAAGGCGCGTTGTTGCTTAAAAACTGATTATTGAACCCAAGGAACAGGTTTGGAACGCATAGCTGTCATCGACTTTGAAACCACCGGAATCTCCCCGAGCAGCAGCTGCCGGGCCACGGAAATTGCCGTGGTGATTCTTGAACAGGGGCGCATTGTCGACCGTTACCAAAGCCTGATGAACGCCGGTGTGCGTATCCCGGCCTTCATCGAGCAACTGACCGGTATCAGCAACGCCATGCTGCGCACTGCACCCTCGGCCGAGCAGGTAATGAATGAGGTCAACGAATTCGTCGGTATCACGCCGCTGCTGGCCCACAACGCCGCCTTCGACCAGAAGTTCTGGGACTTTGAGCTTGGGCGAATCAAACGCACACGCTTGCAGAATTTTGCCTGTTCGCTGTTACTCGCCCGGCGCCTGATGCCGGCCGCGCCGAACCACAAACTCGGCACCCTCACCACCTTCGCCCAATTGCCCCACACCGGTCAGGCTCACCGGGCGATGGCCGACGCCGAAATGGCTGCCAACCTCACCGCGCATTTGGCGCAAGAACTGCGGCAGAAACACGGTTTGCGCGAGCTGTCCCATGATCTGCTGTGCAGCTTGCAGAAAGTGCCGGCGGCGAAGATCAACGAGCACCTCAAGCGCCATCGCGGTTTCTAAGGTTGATCGTTCCCACTCGGAGTGAATGATCGTTCCCACGCTCCTGCGTGGGAACGCCTCACCGAACGCTCCGCGTCCGCTCTTGATGTGACGCGATGATGCTTTGAAAAGTGTACCGGCCTTATAAACGGGTTTTGTAACTTAAGTTCCGTCTGTCGGCTTTCTAAAATAACGCTCCTGTCCTGCCTTCGAGCATCCCATGCCTGGTCTACGCCGTTTCCCGTTACCGCTGATAGGTGCCTTTTTCGCGCTGTACGTGATCTGGGGATCGACCTATCTGGTGATCCGCATCGGCGTGCAGTACTGGCCGCCGCTGATGCTGGGCGGCATTCGTTTTATTGTTGGCGGGACGCTGATGTACGCCTTCCTGCGCTGGCGCGGTGTGCCAGCACCGACCTGGCCGCAGTGGAAGGCGGCGGGGCTGATCGGGATTTTGTTGCTCAGTTTTGGCAACGGCGCGGTCAGCATGGCCGAGCACACGGGCGTGGCCTCTGGCGTTGCGGCCTTGGCGGTGGCGACAGTGCCGTTGTTTACCTTGCTCTGCGGGTATTTCTGGGGCACGCGTAATACCCGTCTGGAATGGGCTGGGATTGTGCTGGGGCTGATCGGTATCGCCATGCTCAATCTGGGCTCCAATCTGCAATCGAGCCCTTTGGGGGCTGTGCTGCTGATTGGTGCGGCGGCAGCCTGGGCGTTTGGTTCGGTGTGGAGCAAACATTTGCCAATGCCTCAGGGGGCGATGTCCAGTGCGGCGCAAATGCTGGTCGGCGGCGTGGTGTTGTTGATCGGCAGCGCGCTGACGGGCGAACACCTGGAAAGCCTGCCGCCGCTTGAGGGGTGGGTCGCAATGATTTACCTGGTGGTGTTCGGCTCGATCGTCGCCTTCAACGCCTATATGTACCTGCTGAAAAACGTCCGCCCGGCGGCGGCCACCAGTTATGCCTACGTCAACCCGGCAGTGGCGGTGTTGCTGGGGATCGTTTTTGCCGGAGAAAGCATCGGTATTGAAGAAACTGTGGCGATGGCAGTGATCATCAGTGCCGTGCTGCTGATCAGTCTGCCGCAGTGGCGACGTGCTCCTGAGCGGCCTGCGGTCCTGGTGCCGACAGAATCCCGTGTGAATTAGGGTAAACTGCGCGCCATTGCACACTCGCGCTGATTTTTCCTACGGTATTCCCATGACTTTCGCCACTCTTGGCCTGATCGAACCCTTGCTGCGCGCCCTTGAGACGCTCGGTTACCAGACCCCGACCCCGGTGCAGACGCAAGCCATTCCAGCGGTGCTGGCCGGTCGCGACCTGATGGCTGCGGCCCAGACCGGCACCGGCAAGACCGCCGGTTTCGCCGTGCCGCTGTTGCAGTTGCTGGCCATGGAAGGGCCGAAAGTCACCAGTAACTCGGTACGTGCGCTGATCCTGGTACCAACCCGCGAGCTGGCCGAGCAGGTTCATGAAAGCGTGCGCCAGTATGCCGAGAACCTGCCGCTGAGCACCTACGCGGTGTACGGCGGCGTCAGCATCAACCCGCAAATGATGAAGCTGCGCAAAGGTGTCGACCTGTTGGTCGCCACGCCTGGTCGCCTGCTGGACCTGTTCCGCCAGAACGCGCTGAAGTTCAACCAGTTGCAAACCCTGGTGCTGGACGAAGCCGACCGCATGCTGGATCTGGGTTTCTCCGAAGAACTGGCAAACATTTACAAGGCGCTGCCGAAAAAGCGGCAGACGCTGCTGTTCTCGGCGACCTTCTCCGATGCGATTCGCGAGTTGGCCGGGAAAATGCTCAATGATCCGCTGAGCATCGAAGTCAGCCCGCGTAACGTTGCCGCCAATACGGTCAAGCAATGGGTGGTCACGGTCGACAAGAAGCGCAAGGCCGAGCTGTTCATCCACTTGCTGCGCAAGAATCGCTGGAAGCAGGTGCTGGTGTTTGCCAAGACCCGTAACGGCGTAGACGCGCTGGTGGAAAAACTCCAGGGCCTGAGCGTGAATGCCGACGGTATCCACGGCGATAAACCACAAGCCACCCGCCAGCGCGCACTGGACCGTTTCAAGGCCAGTGAAGTGCAGATTCTGGTGGCCACCGACGTTGCGGCCCGTGGTCTGGATATCGAAGACTTGCCGCTGGTGGTGAACTTCGACCTGCCGATCGTTGCCGAGGACTACATCCACCGTATCGGTCGTACCGGTCGTGCAGGCGCGACGGGTGAAGCGATTTCACTGGTGTGTGCCGATGAAGTGAATCAGCTGTCGGCCATCGAGATGCTGACGCGTCAGACCTTGACCCGCCATATGGAGCAGGACTTCGAGCCTGAGCACCGTGTGCCGGACACTGACGCCAGCGGCCAGGTGGTCAAGAAACCGAAAAAGCCGAAGAAGCCCAAAGTCTCCGGTGGCGGCAAACGCAACCTCGGCAAGTGGGTGGAAAGCGGTGATGCTTCGGCGCCGGAGCCTTCGGTCAAGCCTGTGCGAAAAGTGCCGGTGTTCAATACCGGGCCGCGTAAGCGTAAGCCTTAAGCCCCCCGACAATGATCGTTCCCACGCGTGGGAACGATCAGCTTCTGTGTTTCAGCCACTCCACCATCCCCAACCCCGCTACTCGCCCACTGGCGAAACACGCGGTCAGTAGATAGCCACCCGTTGGCGCTTCCCAATCGAGCATTTCCCCCGCGCAGAACACGCCAGGCAGCTGCTTGAGCATCAGGTTTTCATTCATTGCCTCGAACATCACGCCACCGGCGCTGCTGATGGCTTCGTCCAATGGGCGGGTGTTGACCAGCGTCAAGGGCAAGGCCTTGATCGCATTGGCCAGTAAAAGTGGGTCAGTGAAGCATTCGGCCGGTGTCAGTTCGCGTAGCAGTGCAGCCTTGACCCCGTCGAGACCGAGCTGGCTGTGCAAGTGTTTGGCCATGGAGCGCGAACCGCGGGGCTTACTGAGCGCCGACTGGATTTTATCCACAGGCCTGCCGGGCAGCAGGTCGAGATGAAGGGTGGCCGAGCCGGTTTGATTGATGGTCTCGCGGATCGGCGCCGACAACGCGTAAATCAAACTGCCTTCGATGCCGGTCGCAGTGATCACGCATTCGCCGAGTCGCGGTACATCATCGTTTAAGCCGATGGCGATATTTTTCAGCGGGGCTCCGGCGAATTTGCTGACCATCAGCTCGCTCCAGGCCTTCACCTCGAAACCACAATTGCTTGGTTGCAGTGGCGCCAGGGCAACTCCGCATTGTTCCAGCGGCAGCATCCAGGCGCCATCCGAACCCAAACGCGACCAACTGCCGCCACCCAGCGCCAGCAACAGCGCATCGGCGCTGATCGCCTTCTCACCGTCAGGGTTATCGATGCGCAGGCTGCCATCGGCGTTCCAGCCCAGCCAACGATGGCGGGTGTGGATAACGACGCCGTCATCACGCAGGCGTTTGAGCCAGGCACGCAGTAGCGGGGCGGCTTTCATGTCGGTCGGAAACACACGGCCAGAGCTGCCGATAAAGGTTTCGATACCCAACCCATGAATCCACTGGCACAAGGCTTCGGCGCCGAATTCGCGCAGCAACGGGGCGATGTGCGGAGCGCGCTCGGCGTAACGCGCCAGAAATGCCGGGTAGGCTTCGGAATGGGTAATGTTCATGCCGCCGACGCCGGCCAGCAGGAATTTGCGACCCACCGAGGGCATGCCGTCGTACAGATCGACCTTGACCCCGGCCTGGCTCAGCACTTCTGCGGCCATCAGGCCGGCAGGGCCGCCGCCGATGATGGCGACGTGGTGAGGGAGGTTGGCAGAGGGCTGGGTCATGGCGTGAGCTGCGGTTCGGCGGAATAAGCGGCGCATTCTAGCAGGACAACCGAGGTGTACCCATCGCGGGCAAGCCTTGCTCCTACGGAGTGGTGTGTTGCTGGTTAAAAAGTGCTCAACGGCTTGCAGGCTATACGCACTAGGGCCTGTAGGTCCTTTCGCTCAGGTTATCCACAGGCCGTTCCACAGGCATTGTGGGTAAAGCATCCACACCTCAGTGACAACCTGATGACTGCCAGACCCGTTGCGCGCTGTGATGGAGGATGCCGTGGCGTCGCGCCAGGGCCTGGCGGTCCTTGCTGTAGCCGCCGCCGATCACCCCGACCACCGGAATATCGCGCCCCAGGCAATGGCGCAGTACGCTTTCGTCGCGGGCGGCGACGCCTTCATCGGTCAGTTTCAGGTAGCCCAGCGCGTCATCTTTATGCACATCGACACCGGCGTCATACAGCACCAGGTCGGGCTGATAGAGCGGCAGCAGGTAATTCAGCGCGTCATCGACGACTTTCAGGTAATCCTCGTCGCCCATGCCCATGGGCAGCGCAATGTCCCAATCGCTTTTGGCCTTGCGTGCAGGAAAGTTCTTTTCGCAATGCAGGGAAACCGTCACCGCGTCCGGGGTATGTTCCAGTATGCGTGCGGTCCCATCGCCTTGATGCACGTCGCAATCGAAGATCAGTACCCGACCGACGCGACCGCTTTCCAGCAGGTAATGGCTGATTACTGCCAGGTCATTGAAGATGCAGAAGCCCGCCGGGTGATCGTAATGGGCGTGATGCGTGCCGCCGGCCAGATGGCAGGCCATGCCGTGTTCCAGCGCCTGCTCGGCGGCCAGCAATGAACCGCCGACCGCGCGCACGGTGCGTCGCGCCAGCGCTTCGTTCCACGGCAGGCCGAGCCGCCGCTGGTCTTCGCGGGACAACTCGCCGCTCATATAGCGTTCGATATACACAGGGTCATGGGCGAGGGCGAGAATCTCGGCGGGGCAGATTTCCGGGCGCAATAACTGGTGATCAGCGGTCAGGCCACAGTCCACCAGGTGATCGCGCAGCAGTCGGAACTTGTCCATGGGAAAGCGATGTTCCGCCGGGAACTCGGGGCTGTAGTCTTCGTGGTAAATCAGCGGCAGCGACATGGCGATTTCATGGAGTGAATGAGTGAAGGATCCTACCAGCGATGTAGACTTGTTTGCAGGGGAACGGAGGGGGAACGATGGAGCCGATACTGCAACTCGAGAGCGCGCGGCTGCTGATGCGCCAATGGCGCGATGAGGATTTGCCGGCGTTTGCGGCGATGTGCGCCGACCCACAGGTCATGCGCTACTTTCCGGCGCCCTTGAGCCGCCTGGAAAGTGCGGCATTGATCGGGCGAATCCGTGGGCATTTCGCTGAACATGGTTTCGGTTTGTGGGCGCTGGAGCGCAAGGACACCGGCGCGTTCATCGGTTTTACCGGATTGGCGGTGGTCGGGTTCGAGGCTGCTTTCACCCCGGCGACCGAAATCGGCTGGCGTCTGGCCCGTGAGCATTGGGGGCTGGGTTACGCCAGTGAAGCGGCCTGGACCGCTCTGCGTTGCGGCTTTGACCGTTTGGCGCTGGACGAAATCGTGGCGTTTACCACCGAAGCCAACTTGCCTTCGCAGAAAGTCATGCAAGCCATTGGCATGCATCACGACCCTGCGGCGGATTTCGAGCATCCCAAACTGGCGGTCGATCATCCGCTACGCCGCCATGTGCTGTACCGCATTACCCGCGAACAATGGTTGGAAACCTTGCATGGATAAGCTGGCGGGGATGTTTACAATGGGCTCATGGTTGGCCCTGGCCACTATCTGAATCGACCGCCGCAGCCAAGACTGCGCGGCATTGCTCTGTGTGAGGAGAGTCTGAATGAGCCATGTGTTGGATGATCTGGTCGACTTGCTGACCCTGGAACCGATCGAAGAAAACCTGTTTCGCGGTCGCAGCCAGGACCTGGGTTTTCGTCAGCTGTTCGGCGGACAGGTATTGGGCCAGTCCCTTTCCGCGGCCAGCCAGACGGTCGAAGACGCGCGCCATGTGCATTCGATGCACGGTTATTTCCTGCGTCCGGGCGATGCGGGGATGCCGGTTGTCTATCAGGTGGATCGGGTGCGCGATGGTGGCAGCTTCAGCACCCGCCGCGTGACGGCGATCCAGAAGGGCAACCCGATCTTCACCTGCAGCGCATCGTTCCAGTACGACGAAGAAGGCTTCGAACACCAGACCGCGATGCCGCAAGTGGTCGGCCCGGAAAACCTGCCGTCGGAGCTGGAAATCACCCAGCAACGCGCGCATTTGATTCCCGAGCACATGCGCGAAAAGCTGCTGTGCCCCAAGCCGATCGAAGTCCGACCGGTCACGGAGAAAGACCCGTACAACCCGCAACCGGCCGACCCGATCAAGTACGTCTGGTTTCGCGCCGACGGTGCGTTGGCCGACTCACCGGCGCTGCATAAATACCTGTTGGCCTATGCCTCCGATTTCGGTTTGCTGACCACCTCGATGTTGCCGCACGGCAAGTCGGTCTGGCAGAAAGACATGCAAGTCGCCAGTCTCGATCACGCCTTGTGGTTCCACGCCGACCTGCGCGCCGATGACTGGTTGCTGTACGCCATGGACAGCCCTTGGGCCGGCAATTCTCGCGGCTTCTCACGCGGCAGTGTGTTCAACCGCGCCGGCAAGCTGGTGGCGTCGGTGACACAGGAAGGGCTGATTCGTCATCGCAAGGATTGGGCATGAGTCTCTCCGAGGTGCGGCATTGGGTGTTCGACATGGACGGCACGCTGACTGTGGCCGTGCACGATTTCGTGGCGATTCGCCAGGCGCTGGCGATTCCCGCTGAACACGACATCCTCACCCACCTCGCGGCGCTACCGGCTGATGAAGCCGCGACGAAACACGCCTGGTTGCTGGAACATGAACGCGACCTGGCCCTGGGCTCCAAACCGGCACCCGGTGCGGTGGAATTGGTGCGTGAACTGGCAGGGCGCGGCTATCGACTCGGCATTCTCACCCGCAATGCGCGCGAGCTGGCCCATGTCACGCTTGAGGCGATTGGCCTGGCTGACTGCTTTGCGGTGGAGGATGTATTGGGTCGTGATGAAGCACCGCCCAAACCGCATCCGGGTGGCCTGCTGAAACTGGCCAAAGCCTGGGACGTAGCGCCGAGCGAGCTGGTGATGGTCGGCGATTATCGCTTCGACCTGGATTGCGGGCGCGCGGCGGGGGCACGGACGGTGCTGGTAAATATGCCGGAGAATCCATGGCCGGAATTGGCCGACTGGCATGCGCAGGATTGTGTGGCGTTGCGGCAGATGTTGTCGGTTTGAGAGTGCCGTTGTGGCGAGGGAGCTTGCTCCCGTCGTAAACCGGCGAATGGGTTGTACCTGATAATCCGCGGCGACCAGTTTCGGGGTCGCTTTGCCCGAGCGCAGACCGACTCGCGGGAGCAAGCTCCCTTGCCACAGTTGTTCGGCGCTACTGAAACAAGGCCTTCTGCCCCTCGGGCGAAGTGAACATCTTGTCCCCGTTATGCCCGACGCCGGGCACTTCGATCAGATGCTGATTCAACCCTTCGGGATGGCGCTGCTGCAGGTAGTCAAAGTAGCGATGTCCACGAACCAGCCGAGACGCGCCCTGCGTCTCGGCAGCGCAGCTTCTGTCGAGTGCCGGATGATGCGGGTTGGTGTCTCGCTGACCGAGCAAATAGGTGATGTTGCGCTGGACGTAGCCTTGCTCCAGTTGCTGCGGCGTTTGCCCGTTGGCGTAGTCCGGCATTTTCAGCAGCCCGTACTTCCAGTCGTTGAAACCGGGGCAACGCGCGGCATTGAACGGCACCGGCCGCTGCTCATCGAAATACGCATACGAAGACGGGTTGGCGATCACGTAGCGCACGCTGACGCCCGCCGCTTGCAGTGCCGGCTGATCGTGGCCGAGCAGTGCATAACGTTGCACCACTTGTGCGCCACCGGAATGGCCGGCGATGACGACTTCTTTCAGGGTTGGAAACTGCTGGCGATCGCTCAGGCGTTGCAGAATCTTGTCGAGCACCGCATAAGAACTCAGCGGATTCGCTCCGATGGACGGCTCGCCGGCCATCCAGTCATCACCGCGCCAATGCAGCAGACTGTCGGGCAGTTGATGGCGTGCGATGTCGCTTTCATTAAGAAATTGCGGCGCTATCACCAGGGTGGTTGCGCTTTGTCCGGCCTGCTCGGCGGCTCTTTCCGCGCTCTGGCGGTAGGTTTCGGCATTGCGCAAGCGCCCGTGAATCACGATCAGTACACGCTGGATTTGCGGTGACGACTGGCTTATGCCAACCGCCAGTTCGGAGTCGCCCATGTTCAGCCGACCAGGGCTGATGAGCTTGACCGCATGCTCGCTAGCCAGCAGGTTGGCGCTGCCGAATAACAGAGCGAATACCAGCAGCCAGCGCGTGCGCATTTAGAGGCTCTTCGTCGAGAAGGTGTCGCATTGACTGACCTGGCCCTGGGCGAAGCCGGTCTTGAACCAGCGAACCCGTTGCGCCGAGGTACCGTGGGTGAAGGAGTCCGGGACCACGCGGCCCTGACC
Source organism: Pseudomonas helvetica (assembly GCF_039908645.1). NCBI lineage: Bacteria > Pseudomonadati > Pseudomonadota > Gammaproteobacteria > Pseudomonadales > Pseudomonadaceae > Pseudomonas > Pseudomonas helvetica. The sequence goes on along the minus strand of NZ_CP150917.1, from coordinate 5,537,961 downwards.
CTGTTGCTGCAAACGGTCGTCGCCGATGGCATTGGCGGCGTTCAGGGCTTCTTCGACGTCACCCGGCTCCAGCCAGTTCAGGCGTTTTTGCGCGTTGTTGGCCCAGACACCCGCCAGGCAATCGGCTTGCAATTCCTGACGCACCAGCAGACCGCCATCACCTTCCATACGCAGACCTTTTTGACGTGCGGCCTGGATCTTGGCGGATACGCCGAGCAAGGTTTGCACGTGATGGCCGACTTCGTGAGCAATCACGTAAGCCTGGGCGAAATCGCCAGCGGCACCGAAGCGTTGAGACATTTCCTTGAAGAAACTCATGTCCAGATACACCCGTTGATCTGCCGGGCAGTAGAACGGACCGGTCGCCGAGGAGGCGCCACCGCAGCCGGAATTCACTCGGCCACTGAACAGCAGCAGCTTCGGCGCCGTGTATTGGCGACCGGCTTGCTGGAAAATCTGGCCCCAGGTGTCTTCGGTGTCGCCGAGGATCCGCGCGACAAACTCGGCCTGTTGATCATTGGCTGGCGGCGCCTTGCGGGTTTGCACGGTTTGCGTGGTAGCCGGGGCTGACTGTTGGTTCATCTGTCCGGCCAACTGCCCGAGAATCTGCATCGGGTCCTGGCCCGTGATCCAGCCGATGCCGACGATCAGCACGATGGCCGTCAGGCTCAGTCCCTTGCCACCGCCAAAGCGCATCCCGCCGCCGTCACCAGCACCGCCAGCATCCTCACCGCGTGCATCGACCACGTTGTCACTGCGGCGGCCTTTTTTCCATAGCATGTGGGAATCCTCTGTTTACGCGTGGTGATGAGTGTTGCTGGTGGCTGGGATGGGCGCCAGGTTGATGGTCAGACTATGCCGAATTAAAGGCAGTATGGCATTCACCTGCAAAAACGCTGGCGGCAGACCAGCTTCGGCGAACGTCTCAGGCATCACGCGGGCTGTTTGGTTCCCTCGCCGGTAGTCGTTGCGCGCGGCAACGTGCTCTCCCGTTCGTACGCGGTTACGCCAGCGATATGTCGCGCGGCGATGTAGCCGAAGGTCAAGGCCGGACCAAGATTGATCCCGCCGGCGGGGTAGTAGCCGCCCATGATGCTGGCCATATCGGTGCCCGCGGCGTAGAGCCCGTGGATGGCTTGCCCATCGCCGTCGAGTACTTGCGCGTGTTGATTGACCTTCAGCCCGGCGAATGTGCCAAAGCAGCCTGGCTGGACCTTGACGGCGTAGAACGGACCTTTGTCGATCGGCGCGACGCAGGGGTTGGGTTGCTGGAGTGGATCGCCTTGCTTGCGGTTGTAAGGTGTGGAGCCACGACCAAACTGCGGGTCTTCACCTTTTCGCGCATGCTGGTTGTAGTGCGCCACGGTGGTTTCCAGCGCGCTGGGGTCGATGCCACAGGCCACAGCCAGTTCTTCAATCGTGTTGCCGGTTTTCAAGTAGCCGCTGCGAATGAACGGTGTGACGGGTAACGGGAAGGGGCGGGAAATTCCCAGGCCGTAACGACGTTGAAAGTGATGGCTGCAAATCAGCCAGGAGGCGACTTCTTCATCGGCCGGGGCGGCGGCGACCATTGCCGTGACGTAATCGTAGTAGCCGTTGGCTTCGTTGACGAAGCGCTGGCCGTTGCGCAGTACGCCGATGATTCCCGGTTTGCCACGCTCGATGATGTGCGGGAAGTGACCGACGCTGCCGTCCTTGTAGGGCACCTGCGAAACCGGTGCCCAGGCCACCGGTGATTCGAGGTCGGTCTTTATCTGGCCGCCGACGCTTTCGCCCAGCCGCAGGCCGTCGCCCGAGGAACCGAGCGGCGGCAGCGCCAGATGCTCAACGCCAGTGGGCGTGCGTGGGAACAGGGTCTTGCGCCGTTCGATGTCGTTGGGAAAACCACCGGCCGCCAGCACCACGGCTTGGCGTGCGCGGATCTGGATAACGCCGTTGGCGCTGTGGATAACCGCGCCATTGACCCGGTTGCCGTCACGCAGCAGCCCGGTTACAGGCGCTGACTCCCAGAGCAGAACGCCGAGGTCTTCAGCCGATTTTGCCAAACGCGCCACCAGCGCCACGCCATTCACCAGTTGCATCGCGCGACCGTGTAGCGCGAGGTCGAGCAGGTGTCGGCTGAAACGCCGGGTCGCGTGCCAGAACGCGGACCAAGAGCGGGTCAGATTGAGGAACGCCGACAGGTCGGCGCCGGCCATGATCGGCATGCCCATGAACGAGGTTTCACGCATCGTTGTTCGCAGCCGCTTGAGCAACGTGCCGACCTTGCGTGCGTCGTAAGGCGCGGCGATCACCGAGCGTCCGCCGGTTCCGGCGCCCGGTGTGTCGCCGTGAATATCGGCGATGCCGTTACCGTCGGCAAATTGCAGCGAGGTGTGCTCCTCAAAGAACGCGACCATGCGCGGGCCGGCTTCGAGGAAAGCGTCGATCATCTCCGGTTGGTAGCGTTCGCCAAGTTCGTGTTTGAGGTAGGTGCGCGGCAGGTCGACGTCTTCAATGATGCCGGCGCGCCGGGCCAGCGGATTGCACGGCACCCACGCCCAGCCACCGGACCAGGCCGTGGCGCCGCCGAACACCGGTTCTTTTTCCACGACAATCACCTTGAGCCCGTGCCAGGCCGCGGTGACGGCGGCGGACAAACCCGCCGCACCGGAGCCGACAATCAGCACATCGCAGTCGACTGCTGGGGGAAAAGTGGATTTGGCAGGCATGCTGGCTAACTCCGGCGATCTTGTTATTTTGGAATTTAATTCCAAAAAATATACGGAGCCGGTTTGGAAACGACAAGGTCGTCCCGGCGCAAAGCGCTATTTTCGGGCGGTTATCGGACACTGCAGTTCCACATTTCGCATTCACCCGGTTGTCTTCTAGAATCGGCAAAATTTAGTCTGGAATCGCACCATGGCCGGCAGTCAAATCGAACGTGTCTTCAGTGTTCTGGAAAGTCTTACCAGTGATCCGCGAGGCTTGCCGATGCAGGTGCTGGCCGAGCAACTGGAGATCCCGAAAAGTGCGACGCACCGCTTGCTCGCCGAGCTGATCCGCCTGGGTTACGTGCGGCAGAATCCGGACAACTTGCGTTATCACCTGTCGACCAAACTGGTTGCCATGGGTTTTCGTTACTTGTCGAGCAGCGGTGCGGATATCGTCCAGCCGGTGCTTGATCGGTTGGCTCAGGAAACCGGCGAGCTGGTGCGATTGGGCGTGATCGAGGGCGAGCGTCAGACCTGGATCGCCAAGTCTCAGGGCGCGCGTTCCGGTTTGCGCTATGACCCGGACATGGGCCGCGATGCACCGTTGTTCTACACCGCGTCAGGGCACGCGTGGCTGGCCAGCCTCAGTGATGCCGAGGCTTTGTCACTGGTGGAACGGCAAGCGGCGGATATGCCGCTGGAGTTGGGACCGAATGCACCGCGCTCCAACATCGAACTGCTCGAGCGCCTGCGCCTGGCCCGCGAACATGGCTATGCCTGGGTTCAGGAGAGCTCGGCGGTCGGCACCTCGGCAATCGCCGCAGTGGTGCGCCATCCGGTGGATGGGCGGGTGGTAGGCGTGCTCAGTGTCGCCGGGCCGAGTGCGCGGTTGCCCGAGTCGCGACTGCATGAACTGGCGCCGTTGTTGCTGCAATTTGCTCAGGAGCTGTCGGCGGCGAGTCAGGCCTCGGAGCTGTTCAACTGATCGCCATATCCCCATATCCCCATATCCCCCCTGTAGGAGCAAAGCTTGCTCGCGATGCAGACACTGCGGTGTTTCAGGAAGACCGCGTCATCGTTTATCGCGAGCAAACGGAACGCCGCCCGGCTGCTCCTACAGAAGCTGTGCGCTGTTCGAACACTATTGGCGTTTCCTTGTGTGAGAAATTGGAATTGAGTTCTAGATTATTGGAATTCGATGTCCTGACAATAATCACAAGAGGATTGCACTGTGAGTTCGCCACTTCGCATTGCGCTGATTGGCGCCGGCAATATGGGCCAGCAGCATTACCAGCATCTCAAGACCCTGAATGAGGCGACCTTGTGCGCAGTGGCCGATCCCGGTCCGCAAGCTGCCGGGATCGCGGCCGAGTGGGGCGTGCCGTATTTCACCGATCACCGGGCACTGCTGGAGCAGCTCAAGCCTGACGCCGTTATCGTTGCCAACCCGAACAACCTGCACGTGAGCACGGCGCTCGATTGCCTGGCCACTGGCGTGCCGGTGTTGCTGGAGAAACCGGTGGGCGTGCACCTGGATGAAGTGCGCGAACTGGTGGCCGCGTCGACAGCCACTGGCGTGCCGGTTCTGGTCGGTCATCATCGTCGGCATAATCCGCTGATCGCCCGCGCCCATGAGCTGGTGCGCAGCGGGGCACTGGGGCAACTGACGATGGTCACCGCGCTCTGGCAGGTGCGCAAACCCGACAGCTATTTCGAGATTCCCTGGCGCCGCGAGGCCGGTGCCGGAATGTTGCTGACCAACCTGATTCACGACCTCGATCTGCTACGCCACTTGTGCGGAGAAGTGCATCAGGTACAGGCCATCACCAGCAATGCGGTGCGCAGGTTTGCCAATGAAGATTGCGCGGCGGTACTGCTGCAATTCGACAACGGTGCGCTGGGCAGTCTGACCGGCTCCGACGCGGTGGCGGCGCCCTGGAGCTGGGAACTGGACTCGGGAGAAAACCCGGTTTACCCACTTCAAGCTGACCAGCCGTGCTACCTGCTGGCCGGGACCGCTGGCGCACTGAGTATTCCGCAGCTCAAGCGCTGGCATTACGCCGAAGCGGACGCCGGTTGGCATCAACCCTTGCAGGCCGTTCAAGAATGTTTCAACGCGGATGAAGCACTGCGCCTGCAATTGCAGCATTTCGTGAAGGTGGCCCGAGGTGAGGCGAAGCCGCTGGTGAGCGTCGCTGACGCGGCCCGAACGCTGGCGCTGATCGAAGCCATACGCGAGGCCGCTGCCAGCGGTCGCGCCTGTGTTCCGGCACGGATCGAGGAATGAACATGAGCGAGCGTATTTTCTCCCTGGCCAGCCTGACCGTTCTTGAATTGTCGCCGCCGGAGATGGTCGAGGTGGCGGCGCGTGCAGGGTATAGCCATGTCGGGCTGCGACTGGTCCCGGCCACCCCCGAGGAGCATCATTTCCCGCTGATGGCCGATGCACAGTTGTGGCAACAGACGCGGGCGCGGCTGCGTGACACCGGCATTCAAGTGCTGGATGTCGAAATTCTGCGACTGAAAGCCGAAACCCGGGTGGCGGATTTCGAGGCGGTCCTGGCGGCCGGCGCAGAGCTCGGTGCCAGTGAATTACTGGTAGCCGGTAATGATCCTGACGAGCAGCGGCTCACCGAGAATTTTGCCGCACTCTGCGATCTGGCGGCAGGTTACGGTTTGCACACTCATCTGGAGTTCATGCCCTGGACCGATGCGCGCAACCTTGAGCAGGCCGTGCGTATTGTTGAGAACGCTGATCACGAATACGGTGGCGTGCTGGTGGATGCATTCCATTTCGACCGCTCGGCTTCACGTCTGGAAGATCTGGCCAGGGTCGCGCCGTCACGCCTGCGTTATGCACAGCTGTGCGATGTGGCAGGACCCAGGCCTGCAGACATGCAGGAGATTTTGCGTCAGGCACGCAACGAGCGGCGTTTCCCTGGCGAAGGGGATTGCGACCTGCTTGGGTTATTGAGGTGTTTGCCGGTTAATCTGCCATTGAGCCTGGAGGTGCCGGCCGTGCAGTTACAACGGCAGGGCGTGAGTGCCTTGCAGCGGGCGCAGATGGCGTTGGACAAGACGCGTGCGTTGTTGGCGTTTGTTTGACCGGTGCTGCGCACCTTCGCGGGCAAGCCTTGCTTTTCAGGTTTTCGCTGACCTGTAGGAGCAAGGCTTGCCCGCGATGCTTTTCAGGTCCTTCAACTTTCGGGATTTCCCATGACTGTATCGAGCACTCCGCTTTCCGGTATCAATCAACCCTTCAAAGGCATCCTGCTGATCGTTGTTGCGACCTTCCTGTTTTCCACTCACGACGCTTTGTCCAAATACCTGTCGGGTTTCTATCCGGTGATCATGGTGGTGTGGGCGCGGTATCTGGTTCACACGTTGCTGATGGCCGGGATTTTTCTGCCGCAATCCGGCTTGCGCGTCCTGCGCACCAAGCGCCCGTTGCTGCAATTGCTGCGGGCACTGTGCTTGCTCGGGACTAGCCTGTTGTTCACTACGGGCTTGTTGTTCATTCCTTTGGCGGAAGCCACTGCGGTCAACTTTCTCGCGCCGGTGTTGGTGACCGCGTTGTCGGTGCCATTGCTCGGTGAGCGGGTGACGCGCGGGCAATGGCTGGCGGTGATTTGCGGGTTTATCGGCGTGTTGATCATCGTCCATCCGGGCGGTGATTTGTTCACTCCGGCGGTGTTGCTGCCGTTCTGCTCGGCGTTGTTTTTCTGCTTCTACCAACTGCTGACACGCAAACTCAGCGAGGTCGACAGCCCGACCACCAGCAACTTCTTTGCCGGTTTGTGCAACACCCTGGTCATGAGCGCGCTGGTGCCGATGTTCTGGCAAGTGCCGAGCTTGACTCATGGCCTGTTGATGCTGGCGCTGGGTAGCTGCGGGATGACCGCGCATCTGTTGCTGACTCAGGCATTCCGGCATGCCGCACCAGCACTGCTGGCACCCTTTGGTTACTGTCAGATCGTGTTTGCCGGACTGCTCGGCTGGTTGCTGTTTTCCCACACGCCAAGCCTGACCACGGTGATCGGCATCGCGATCATTTGCCTTAGCGGTCTGGCGGCGGCGTGGCAACAGCGCAGAAGCTGATTGCGCTCAAAACCTGAAACGCACGACCAGGTTCTGCAAACCGGCCGCCAGTTGCGACAACTCCCGACTGGTGGCGCTGGTCTGGGTCGACGCATCGGCGCTTGCCAGCGACAGGTCGCGGATGTTCAGCAGGTTGCGATCGACCTCCCGGGCCACTTGTGCCTGTTCTTCCGAGGCGCTGGCGATCACCAGGTTGCGCTCGTGGATCTGCTCCATGGCGCAGGTGATTTGCGTCAGGGCCACGCCGGCCTGTTCGGCGATCGACAAGGTCTGGGCCACGCGCTGGCTGTTGCCGTGCATCGACAGCACCACACTGTCGGTGTCGCCCTGAACCCGGGCGATCATCTGCTCGATTTCCCGGGTCGACTGCTGGGTGCGATGGGCCAGGGCTCGCACTTCATCGGCAACCACGGCAAAACCACGCCCGGCTTCCCCGGCTCTTGCGGCTTCGATGGCGGCGTTGAGGGCCAGCAGGTTGGTCTGTTCGGCAATGGCGCGGATGACATCCAGTACTTTGCCGATTTCCCGGGATTGTTCGGCCAGGGTCTGAACCTGTTGCAGCGCGGTGCCGACTTCGGCACTCATGGCCTGGATCGAATCGAGCGTCTCGATCACTCGCGCCTGACCCTGAGTGGCCTCTATCGTCGATTGGCGCGTGGTGTCTGAGGTCGAGACCGCGTTGCGTGCCACTTCTTCGACGGCGACGGTCATTTCATTGACCGCCGTGGCGGCCTGCTCGATTTCGTTGTGCTGCTGTTGCAAGCGATTGGAGTCCAGCCCGGTGTTCTGGCTCATCTGCTGCGCCGCACCGTTCAGTTGGTTAGACGTATCGCTGATCAACTGCAGGGTGTCGCGCAGGCTGTTTTGCATGCTGGCCAGAGCCCTGAGCAAACGGGCGGTTTCATCGGGCCCCTGGCTCTGGATCGGTGCACTCAGGTCACCGTCAGCGACCTGCTCGGCCACACGCACAGCCTGACGGATGGGCATGACGATGCTGCGGATCAGCAGCCAGGCCAGGCATGAGGTCAGCAGGGCAACAGCGATCAGTGCGCCGATCACGGTCATTTTTACCTGGGCGTAAAGCCCGTCGGCATGGCTGGCCGATTGGCTGACTTCGCTGGCGGTGAGGTTCATCAGCTCGGTGAATTGATCGCCGGTCTGGGTCGAGTAATCCTGGATTTTTCCGTTGAGCAGCGCGCTCATGTCCTCGCTGCGGTTTTGCCGGGACAGTTCTTCGTATTGATCCAGCGCCTGTCGGTAGCTCTTTACAGTGCTGACAAAGGTTTCGTACTGCACGCGGTTGTAGTCGTCGACCAGGGGCGCGAATCTGGTCAGCGTTTGCTCAAGCCAGCCTTCCACCTGGTGCAGGCGAGCGATAGTGGCATCGAGTACTTTGGGTTCGCGGTTGAGCGCCATGCGCAGGCTGAGCACGCGAATGCTCAGAATGTAGTCGCGGATTTCCCCCAGGTAGCGTGTGCTGGGCAGGGAGACGTTTTCGGTGTGCTGGCCGGTGGCGCGTACTTCGGCCACCTGCTTGAGGGCAAACAGTCCTTGCAACAACACCAGCAGGGCGATTAGGCCGAAGCTGATCAGCGCACGTTTGGCGATGCTCAGGTTACCCAGAGACATGGTATGAGCTCCGTGGACGGAAAAAAGAGGGACGAAATCGGCAGCCGTGCGAACAAAAAAACGCAGGCCTGAAACCAGGCCTGCGAAAGAGGAAGCGTCAGTCTTCGAGGTTCGGAATCTTGCGCGGTGCCATGAAGTACAGCCAGATCAGCGCAATGAAGTACATCGCCGGAATCATGGTGAACAGCACGGTGTAGTTGTTATTGGTGATGGTCAGGATGTGCCCGACCAACTGGGTCATGAACATCCCGCCAATGGCGGCGCACATGCCGCCGAAACCGAACACCGTGCTCATCATGTGCTTGGGCGTGTAGTCCATCACCAGGCTCCAGATGTTCGCAGTCCAGGCCTGGTGCGCGCCGATGGCCAGCGAGATGGCAAACACTGCGACCCACAGGTTGCTGGAGCCGGCGGCCATGATCACGCCGATGATGCAGCAGGCGAACAGCAGCATCGACATCAACCGGGCCTTGATCGGGTTGACCCCACGGCCGATCAGGAACGAGGACAGAATGCCACCGCCGACACTGCCGAAGTCGGCCGTCATATAGATGATGATCAGCGGAATACCCATTTGGGTCACGTTGATACCCAGGTTGTATTGCTGATTGAGGAACGGCGGCAGCCAGTACAGGTAGAACCAGAACACCGGCGCGGTCATCGAGTAGGCGAGGGCAAAGGCCCAGGTGCCACGCATCCGCAGGATCCGCGAGAACGGTACGCGTGCCTGTTCCGGTTCGGCTTCGTTCTGGATGTAGTCCAGTTCCGATTGCTTCACCGACGGGTGATCTTCCGGGTTGAAGTACTTCAAGCCCCAGAACACCAGCCAGATCCCGCCCAGTGCCGACATGCACAGGAACGCGGCTTGCCAGCCCCAGACGTGGAGGATCAGCGGCAGCAGCATCGGCGTGAACATCGCGCCGACGTTGGTCCCGGCATTGAAGATGCCAGTGGCCACGGCGCGCTCACCGGCAGGGAACCATAGCCGGGTGGTCTTCACGCAGGCCGGGTAGTTGGCAGCTTCGGTCAGCCCGAGAATAAAGCGGCAGACCATAAAGCCCAGGGCCGAAGTCGCCAGGCCATGGGCACCGGTCGCCAGGCTCCAGAGCAGCACCGCGCAGAAGAACACGCGCTTTACGCCGATCCGGTCGATCAGTCGGCCTTGCAGCACGAAGCCGACGGCGTAACCGACCTGGAACCAGAAGTTGATGTTGGCGTAGTCCATCGCCGTCCAGCTCATTTCCTTGGCCAGGATCGGCTGCATGACGCCCAGCGCGGCGCGGTCAATGTAGTTCAGGGTGGTGGCGAAAAACACCAGCGCCAGCATGCCCCAACGGGTTTTGCCGACTGCCATGGCGCCACGGATTTTGTCGCCGATGCCGCCGGACGCGACACCCAGGCCTGAGGCCATGCGGGCGCTTTCTGTGTGAGAGCTCTGAGAAGGAATCATCTGTGCCATCCGTTCAATGACTGACAAGCAAGGCTCGTCGGGACTTCATGGGCGCGTGATCAATCGTCGGGGTGCGCAGATGCGCAGGGTGAAAACAATGATTGATCGGCTGAGTGTTTGTGTTGGCTCAGTGTTGGCTGAGGCAACCAAAGCGCGTGTTCAGCATGCGGGCCGGGTTCGGTCGCAGGCGCCAGAAAGGTTCGAAGGCGGTTGGCGGTTGGGCGCCAGGCACGGGGAGTGAAGGAGAGAGCAACGGAGCAAGGCGTTGAATGCAAGCATGAGCGTGTACCCGATTTTTGAATTTTTTATGGTGTGTTCTGGGTCGTTGGTCACTTCGACCGGTGGTTCATGACCGGACTCGATGTGCTGCCGATGGTGCGCAGTGAGCGAAAAATCGTCAATTCGCCAACCGCCATTGTGTTCGATAATCGCACAGTAAACTAACCGGTTGGTACACTTTGAATTGCCCGGATCATTCATGCAGCCAATAATTTGTCCCAAGTTAAACGCGATCCCTTGTAGCAGCTGGCGTAGCCGGCGTTTGGCTGCGAAGCAGTCGTGAAATCAGACGATGCGGTGAGTCAGGAGGACCGCGCACTCAGGATTTACGACTGCTTCGCCCGAGCGCGGACCGAGCCGAACGCAGGCTACGCCAGCTGCTACAAAAAGCGGTGTCGTGCCTCTAACAAGATCAACCCATCCCACCGGGAGTCGAAACATGCAGCGTTCCATTGCCACCGTTTCCTTGAGCGGTACCCTGCCGGAAAAACTCGAAGCCATTGCCGCCGCGGGTTTCGATGGGGTGGAGATTTTCGAGAACGACCTGCTGTACTACGACGGCAGCCCGCGTGAAATCAAACAGATGTGCGCTGACCTGGGCATCGCCATCACCCTGTTTCAGCCCTTCCGTGATTTCGAAGGCTGTCGCCGCGACCGCCTGCCGCGCAACCTTGAGCGCGCCGAGCGCAAGTTCGACCTGATGCAGGAACTGGGCACCGACCTGGTGCTGGTGTGCAGCAACGCCTCAGCCGACAGTGTTGGCGATGAGCAGATTCTGATCGACGACCTGCGACTGCTGGCCGAGCGCGCCGGGGCTCGTGGCTTGCGGATCGGTTATGAAGCGCTGGCCTGGGGCCGGCATGTGAACACGTATCAACAGGTCTGGAACATTGTCCGCCAGGCGGACCATCCGAATCTGGGCGTGTTGCTGGACAGTTTTCATACCTTGTCGCTCAAGGGGGATCCACGGGCTATCGCGGATATTCCCGGCGAGAAGATTTTCTTTGTGCAAATGGCCGACGCACCGATCCTGGCGATGGACGTGCTGGAGTGGAGCCGACATTTTCGTTGCTTCCCCGGACAGGGCGAATTCGACTTGCCAGGTTTTCTCGCGCCGATTATCCAGAGTGGTTACACCGGGCCGCTGTCACTGGAAGTTTTCAACGACGGATTCCGCGCCGCGCCACCACGCGCCAATGCCGCCGATGGTCTGCGCTCCTTGCTGTATCTGGAAGAGAAGACCCGAGCGCGTTTGCAGCAACAAGCGACGCCCACACCGAACCTCGACATTTTGTTTGCCACGCCGCCGGCCAGTGAGTACGACGGTATCGAGTTTCTCGAGTTCGCGGTGGACGAAAGTCTTGGAGCCAAACTCTCGCATTGGCTGGAGCGACTGGGTTTCGTCAAGGCCGGTGAGCACCGCTCCAAGAACGTCACGCTGCTGCGCCAGGGCGATATCAATCTGATTCTCAACTCTGAACCCTATTCGTTTGCCCACAGCTTTTTCGAAGCGCACGGGCCGTCATTGTGCGCGACCGCAGTGCGGGTCAAGGACAGCGCCAGTGCGCTGGCCCGGGCGGTGGCGTACAAAGGGCAACCCTATCGCGGGCTGGTCGGCCCCAATGAGCTGGAACTGGCGGCGGTGCGTGCGCCGGATGGCAGCCTGATTTATCTGGTGGATGAACACGCCGATGTCTACGGCACCGACTTCCGGCTGCATCCGACGGCAGCCACCGCTGGTGGACTGAAAAGGATCGACCACATGGCGATGGCGCTGCCGGCGGACAGCCTCGACAGTTGGGTGCTGTTCTACAAGAGCCTGCTGGATTTCGAAGCTGACGATGAAGTGGTGTTGCCTGACCCTTACGGCCTGGTGAAAAGCCGCGCGCTGCGTAGCCGATGCAGCTCGATCCGTCTGCCGCTGAACATTTCCGAGAACCGCAACACCGCCATCTCTCACGCCTTGTCCAGTTATCGTGGCTCCGGTGTGCATCACATTGCCTTTGACTGCGACGATATGTTCGCTGAAGTCAGTCGCGCCAAAGAGGCCGGCGTACCGCTGCTGGACATCCCGCTCAATTATTACGATGACCTCGCTGCACGCTTTGATTTCGATGACGAGTTCCTCAGCAAACTTGCCTATTACAACGTGCTGTATGACCGCGACGCTCAGGGCGGTGAGCTGTTTCATGTGTACACCGAGCCGTTTGAAGGGCGCTTCTTCTTCGAAATCATCCAGCGCAAAAACGGTTATGCGGGATATGGTGCGGCCAACGTCGCGGTGCGCCTGGCGGCGATGGCGAAATCACGCAGCGGGGGTGTGCGTCACGCCAAGTTGTAGGAAATTGGTAAACGCAGGGGTAAACGGTCGTGGCGAAGCTTCCTTCACTGCAGCGTGCGGCCCATAATCGCCAGCTGTGCAGTGAAGGCCATGAGCCCGGAATGAGAATGACCACAGAACTCACCGTCGCGCCCGACGAAACCTTGATCGAGCCGCGCAAGAGTCGCAAGAACAACCCGGAAAAGACCCGCGAGAACATTCTTCAAGAAGCCATTGTCGAGTTCGTTCAGCAGGGCCTGTCCGGTGCTCGTGTCGATGCTATCGCCGAACGCATCCACACCTCGAAACGGATGATCTATTACTACTTCGGAAGTAAGGAGCAGCTCTACGTCGAAGTGCTGGAGAAGCTTTACGGCGATATCCGCAGCACTGAAAGTCGCTTGCACCTGGCTGAGCTGGAACCGCGTGAGGCGATCCGGCGTTTGGTGGAATTCACCTTCGATCACCATGACCGCAACGTCGATTTTGTGCGCATCGTCAGCATCGAGAACATCCACAACGCCGAGTACGTGAAGCAGTCCGAAGCGATCAAGGCGATGAACAATACGATCCTCGATTCACTGGGCGTGATTCTGCGTCGCGGTGCCGAAGAGGGTGTATTCCGTAGCGGGCTGGATCCGCTGGACGTGCATTTACTGATCAGTTCGTTCTGCTTTTACCGGGTGTCGAACCGTCATACCTTTGGTGAGATTTTCCAGATCGACTTGCCGGATGAAGCGATCAAGCAACGTCATCGCCAGATGATCTGCGAGTCGGTACTGCGTTATTTGCAGGCCTGAAGCTCAAGCCAGCAGATTGATGATCGTTCCCATGCGTGGGAACGAACATCAAGAAGACCGTGGTCGTTAACCATTCATGCTTTGAAAATGCGCGAGCATTCGCTGTGCATCCGGCGCCACGCCGCTGAACAACTCAAAGGCCTTTACTGCTTGAAACACCGCCATGTTGCCGCCATCCAGAGTACGGCAACCCAAGGCACGGGCGTTGCGCAGCAGTTCAGTTTCCAGTGGAAAGTAAACGATCTCCGCGACCCACAATTCAGCCCGTAGCAACTCCACCGGCACTGGCATGCCGGGCAGTTTGGCCATGCCCATCGGCGTGGTGTTCACCAGACCATCGGCCTGCGCCAACGCACTCGGCAGATCGCTGCCGGCACAGGCCCGGCCGCTGCCGAAATGCTGATTGAGATTATTCGCAAGGCTTTGCGCACGACTGACGTCCACATCGAAAATACTCAATTGCTGCACGCCTTCGCTCAACAGCGCGTGGGCCACCGCAGCCCCCGCACCACCAGCGCCCATTTGGACGACGCACTCGCGGGCAGCATCCTTCAAGCCACGGCGAAAACCTTCGGCGAAACCGAGGCAGTCGGTGTTGTGCCCAATGCGTTTTCCGTCCTTGAGCACCACGGTGTTGACGGCACCAATGCCTCGGGCTTCAGGCGAGAGTTCGTCGAGCAGCGGGATGATCGCCTGCTTGCACGGAAAGGTGATGTTCAGACCGGTAAAGTTCATCCGTTCCGCTGACATCAGCAGGTCGGGGAGGGCGCCGCTGTCGAGTTTCAGTTGATCGAGGTCAATCAACCGATAAAGGTAGCGCAGGCCTTGGGCATCACCTTCGCGCTCATGCAGCGCGGGGGTTCGAGACGCCTGGATACCGGCGCCGATGAGTCCTGCGAGTACCGTGTTGTTCTGCGACATGTGACTTATCCCTTCAAGCGTTGACTGAAATGCTCCAGCGCCAGGCGATAGCCGTGGCTGCCGAATCCACAGAGGACTGCGGTGGCGATGGCCGATACGAACGAGTGGTGACGGAATGGCTCGCGAGCATGCACATTGGACAGGTGTACTTCGATCACCGGTAACTCGCTGGCGACCAGCGCGTCACGGATCGCTACCGAAGTGTGCGTCCAGGCCGCCGGGTTGATCACGATTCCGGCACAACGACCGCGTGCCGAGTGAATCCAGTCGAGCAATTCGCCCTCGTGGTTGGTCTGGCGAAACTCCACTGCCAGGCCGAATTCTTCGCCAGCGCGACCGCACAAGGCCGAGATGTCGGCCAGGGTTTCGTGGCCATACGTCGCCGGCTCACGGCTGCCGAGCAGGTTCAGGTTCGGGCCGTTGAGCACCAGAACGATAGGGGACATCAGGGCGTTCTCCATTGTTATTGTGGGCGTGGGTCGAGGGTGACCCGCCTGTGGAGATAAATTGTACCAGCTGGTTAATTTGGTCAATTGAAGCTGAGCGGCAAGTTGCGCAAGACGGCAATAAGTGTTCGATGATCGGACAGTCGCTGTCGTCAGTGTGATCGCTGCCATGCGGTGCTTTAATTGACCTTGAAGGAAGCCCGAGGCAGAACGCTACCCACTCAAGGATGATTGTGAACACCGATCCCACGCCCCACCAGTCCACCCGCAACGCCCAACTGGTCATCGCTGCGCGACTGGTCTCGGACTTCGGTGCGTTTCTCAATATGGTGGCGCTGGCCACTTACGTTTATATGCTCGGCAACAGCGCCATGAGCGTCGGGATCTTTCTCGCCAGCCGCGTGGCCGGTGGGGTTTTTGCCAGTTTGATCGGCACGATGTTTTATCGCCGTTGGGGCGGACGCTTACCGTTGATAGCCTTCGACCTGCTGCGTGCCGGGCTGTTAGGCCTGTTGCTGGTATTACCGGTGTCGCAGCAAGTGCTGTTATTACCGGTGATCGCTTTCGGTCTGGGGCTCGGTAACTCGATGTTTGCCATCGGCCTCAACAGTCAATTGCCGCACATGATCGCCGGGGAGCAACTGCTCAAGACCAATGCCTGGATCACTTCGGCTTCGTCCACAGCGATGGTTGGAGGGAGTCTGGTGTCGGGGCTGTTGGTGGCTGGTTTCGGCTTCGAAACGGTGTTTGCACTGAACGTCGTCACTTATCTGTTGGCGGCACTATTCATTGTGCCGTTACGGTTCTCCAAACCGGCACCGAATGCCGAGCCAACCCACAAACGGGACGAATGGAGCGCGCTACGCCAAGGCTTGTGCAGCTCGCCGGTCATCGCTGCGATGCTCGCGTTGGCGATGGCCGACACCCTCGGCAGTGCCGCGCACAATGTGGGTTTCCCGATTATTTCCAAACTGCTGACACCCGAGTCGGCCAGCACCACGCTGGGCTTGATGCTGGCGGTGTGGGCGTGTGGCAAGTTGATCGGAGCACGGGTGGCCAGCCGCTTGCCAGGCTCGGAAAACTCAAACCTGGAGCGGCGGTTCTTTTTCGGCGTGTTGTTGATGTCCAGCGGCTTCATCCTGATGTTCCAGCAACAGAGCCTCTATGGCTTGCTGCTGTTTGCATTGCCGGCGGGCCTGGGGGATGGCTTTTCCGAGGTCGGGCTGATGTCGCGCTTGCAGCGTGAACCGGACAGCCTGCGTCTGCCGATTTTCAGCGTTCTGACCTTGCTGCAAATGACCGGGTTCGGCGTCGGCATGTTGATCGCCGCGCCGTTCTACAACGTGTGGGCACCCGGCGCGGTGGTGCTGCTGTTTCACGGGATCCCCCTCAGCACCTTGCTGGTACTGAGGGTGTTGGCGATCAGGGGCGAGCGGGCTCGGCGCAGCAGCCCGACGCCAGTTCCTTGAGAATCGGGCAGTCCGGGCGGTGGTCGCCCTGACAATGTTCCACCAGATCCTGCAGGGTGTCGCGCAACTGGCCGAGTTCGCGGATTTTCTGGTTCAGCTCGTCGATGTGCTGGCGGGCCAGTGCCTTGACGTCAGCGCTGGCTCGTTGGCGATCCTGCCAGAGGGTCAGCAGTTTGCCGACCTCTTCCAGGGAAAACCCGAGATCGCGTGAACGCTTGATGAACGCCAGGCTGTGCAGGTCGTCGTCGCCATAGATGCGGTAGCCGCTGTCGGTACGATGCGCTGCCTTGAGCAGGCCGATCGATTCGTAATAGCGAATCATCTTGGCGCTAAGGCCGCTGTGTCTGGCCGCTTGACCGATGTTCATTCAACGTCCTCCAGGTCTTTCGGTTTCCAGGTCTTGAGCAGTAAAGCATTGCTTACCACGCTGACGCTGGACAAGGCCATCGCCGCACCGGCGATCACCGGGTTGAGCAAGCCGAAGGCTGCCAGCGGAATGCCGATCAGGTTGTAGACGAAAGCCCAGAACAGGTTCTGGCGGATCTTCGCGTAGGTCTTGCGGCTGATCTCCAGCGCTGCTGGTACCAGGCGAGGATCGCCGCGCATCAAGGTGATCCCGGCTGCGTGCATCGCCACGTCGGTGCCGCCGCCCATGGCGATGCCGATATCCGCCGCTGCCAGCGCCGGAGCGTCATTGATGCCGTCGCCGACCATCGCCACGACGCCGGTTTTTTTCAGCTCAGTGACGGTCGAGGCTTTTTCGGCCGGCAGCACTTCGGCGTGAACGTTACTGATGCCCAGTGCTTGTGCAACCACTCGGGCGCTGCCACGGTTGTCACCCGTCAGCAGGTGACTGCCGATGTGTTGCGTGTTCAATTCCTCAATCGCTTGCAGCGCGCCAGGCTTGAGGGTGTCGCCAAAGGCGAACAGGCCGAGCACCCGCGGCTTGGGGCTTTGCTCGATCAGCCATGACAAGGTTCGACCCTCGGCTTCCCAGGCGTTGGCGGAGTCGCTCAAGAGACCGGCGCTCAAGCCGCTTTCTTCCAGCAGACGGCGATTACCCAGCGCCAATCGGCGACCGTCCAGCGTGCCGGCAATGCCACGACCGGTCAGTGACTGGCTGGCGCTGACATCGGCCACCGGCAAGTCACGCTCGGCGCAGGCATCCAGCACGGCTTTGGCCAGTGGGTGTTCGCTGCCGCGTTGCAGGGCGCCTGCCAGTTGCAGCAGGCTCGCTTCGTTGCCGTCGATGGCACTCAAGTGAGCGATGCGCGGCGTGCCCGACGTCAGTGTGCCGGTCTTGTCGAACACCACCACGCTGACTTCATGGGCGCGCTCCAGCGCTTCGGCGTCCTTGATCAGAATGCCGTGGCGCGCGGCCACACCGGTCCCGGCCATGATCGCGGTCGGCGTGGCTAGGCCGAGGGCGCAAGGGCAGGCGATCACCAGCACCGCGACTGCGTTGATCACCGCGGTTTCCAGCGGTGCGCCGTACAGCCACCAGCCGATCAAGGTTGCCAGCGCTAAAAGCAGCACGACGGGGACGAACACCTGGCTGACTTTATCCACCAGCTTTTGAATCGGTGCCTTGCCGGCCTGGGCGTCTTCGACCAGACGGATAATTCGCGCCAACACGGTTTCTGCGCCAAGCGCTTGAGTCCGAACCAGCAACCGGCCTTCGCCGTTGATTGCGCCGCCAGTGACTTTGTCGCCGGGATGTTTGGGCACCGGCAGGCTTTCACCGCTGATCAGCGCTTCGTCGGCATGGCTCTGACCTTCGATGACTTCACCGTCCACCGGGAAGCGCTCACCGGGTTTGACCAGCACCAGGTCACCGAGGCGCAACGCGCTGATGGCGACGTCCTGTTCACGGCCGTCGATCACTTGAATCGCCCGTTCAGGACGCAAGGCTTCAAGGGCGCGAATG
The DNA here is from genome assembly GCF_039908645.1 of Pseudomonas helvetica. Taxonomy (NCBI): domain Bacteria; kingdom Pseudomonadati; phylum Pseudomonadota; class Gammaproteobacteria; order Pseudomonadales; family Pseudomonadaceae; genus Pseudomonas; species Pseudomonas helvetica. The sequence goes on along the minus strand of NZ_CP150917.1, from coordinate 5,519,929 downwards.
GCGCTGGCGGTCTGGCGTTTGGCGCGGCTTTCGAGGTATTTGCCGAGCAACACCAGCGCAATCACCACCGCCGAAGCTTCGAAATAAAGATGCGGCATGCTGCCGGCGCTGGCGGTGGCCCACAGGTAAATGCTCAAGCCATAACCGGCGCTGGTGCCCAGGGCCACCAGCAGGTCCATGTTGCCGGCGCCCGCGCGAACGGCCTTCCAGGCGGCGACATAAAAGCGTGCACCGAAGATGAATTGCACTGGGGTCGCCAACGCAAACTGCACCCAGGCCGGGAGCATCCAGAGCAGGCCGAACGGCTGCACCAGCATTGGCAGCACCAGTGGCAAGGCCAGCACGATTGCCAGCAGCAGGCTCCAGCGCTCACGGCGCAGACGCTGCACTTGATCGTTATCGGTGGATTGCTCGGCTTGCCAGACGCTGGCGGTGTAACCGGCCTTGCTGACCGCATCGATCAACACCTGCGGATCGATCTGACCGAGCAGTTCGAGGTGCGCGCGTTCGTTGGCCAGGTTGACGCTGACGCTGTTCACCCCGGCGATTTTATTCAAGGCACGTTCGACCCGACCGACACACGAGGCGCAGGTCATACCGCCAATGCTCAATTCGAGGCTGTGTGCGGGCACGCTGTATCCGGCCTGCTGCACGGCTTCCATCAGCGCTGGCAAACTGTCGCGAGGGGCCTGGACGCGCGCTTGCTCGGTGGCCAGGTTGACGCTGACGCTGCTTGCGCCAACAACTTTGCTCAACGCACGCTCGACACGTCCGGCACAGCTGGCGCAGGTCATGCCGGATATCGGCAGATCGAAGGTGGTGGAATCGGACATCGGTCTTACTCCCTGTAGAGATGACCTACAGGATCAACCTTGCCACGCGGGTAAGGTCAAGCGCCATGTAGGAGCAAGGCTTGCCCGCGATGAACGATGACGCGGTTGGCCTGAACCACCACGTGGCCTGCATCGCGGGCAAGCCACGCTCCCACGGAAAACCGGTGAATCAGTAGCCCAATGCGGCGGGCTTGAGGTACATCCCTTGCTGATTCATGGCGATGCGGAACTTCAACAGGTCACCCGCCCGCAGCGTGATGTTCTGCGAACCCGGGGCGAGCATCCCGGCGCTGCAACCTGGCGCCTGGCCGGGCAGCAGTTTGAGCCGCAAGGAGTAGTTGCCCGGCGGCAAATTGAATGAGGTGCTCTGCTCCTGGAACAACCGCGCCGACAACTGATCCTGGATGTACACGCCAATCTCGCACGAGGTCGCGACTTCCAGGCGCTCGCGAGAAATGATCAACACGCCATAGTCTTCGGCGCTGGCCGAGGGCGCGGCGGCGAAAAGACTGAGCATGCCGAATAGGCTGAAAGCTGACCAGCGCATGGCTGCATCTCCTGCTTTTGAGTCATTGATGGCGAAGCTTGGCCGAGCACGGCGATGATTGCCAGCCCGGCAGATCACAGCAGAACTTGACCTTGCCACGGTGGCAAGCTCAAGACTGGTTTCAATCTCATCAAAGGAGCTGCCTCATGCAAGTATTCAACGTTCAAGGAATGTCGTGCGGTCACTGTGTTCGGGCCATTACCGAGGCGCTGCAAGCCAAGGATCCGGCGGCCAGTGTCCGGGTCGACCTCGCGGCGAAGGAGGTCGGTGTCGAGAGCGCTTTGTCGGCAGAGCAGGTGATCAGCCTGATCAGCGAAGAAGGCTACGCGGTCACGCTGGCCTGAACCTTTTTAATAGTTAGCGACCTATCGGAATGTTCAAGGCGTCCAGGCGCAGTTAGACTGTCGTGCTGTCGACTGACGTAAAACTGGACGCCTGATGAACCTCCGCACCATTCTGATTCTTGGCGCCTTGAGCGCTTTCGGGCCGCTGGCTATCGATTTCTATTTGCCAGCCTTCCCGGCCATGGCGGCAGCTTTCGGCACGGATGAAAAACACGTTCAGTTGACCCTGGCAGCTTATTTTCTCGGCCTGTCGATTGGTCAGTTGGCTTATGGTCCGGTGGCCGATCGCTTCGGCAGACGCATGCCATTGCTGGTGGGTGTCGGTCTGTTCACCCTGGCATCGCTGGTGTGCGCGTTTGCGCCGAGCCTTGAGTGGCTGATCGCGGCGCGTTTCCTTCAGGCGTTGGGCGGCTGCGCCGGGATGGTGATTTCCCGCGCGGTGGTCAGCGACAAGTGCGACGCAGTGGGTTCGGCGAAAGTCTTTTCCCAACTGATGCTGGTGATGGGCCTGGCACCGATTCTTGCGCCAATGCTCGGCGGTCTGCTGGTCAACCTGTATGGCTGGCAGTCGATCTTTATCGCCTTAACGGTGTTCAGCGCATTGTCCGCCCTGGCGGTTGCCGTGGGCCTGCCGGAAAGTTTACCGGCCAATCAACCGCGTCAGCCGTTGTCGGGTGCTCTGCGTCAATATGGCCGGCTGCTGTCGGACAGGATCTTTCTCGGACATGCCTTGACCGGCGGCATCGCGATTGCCGGGATGTTTGCCTACATTGCGGGTTCGCCTTTCGTCTTCATCAAGCTTTACGGTGTTCCGGCCGAGCACTTCGGCTGGTTGTTCGGCACCAACGCCGCGGGCTTCATTCTGGTGGCGCAGGTCAATGCCCGGTTGCTCTCCAAACGTGGCCCGGCCTTTTTGCTGGCGCGCACCGTATGGATTTATCTGGCTGCCGGCCTGAGCTTGCTGGCGGTCAGTTCACTGCATACCGAGCATTTATGGCCGCTGCTGATCCCGTTGTTCATCTGTATCGCAAGCCTGGGTTGCATTATTCCCAATGCATCGGCGTGTGCCATGAGCGGACAGGGCGCGCGCGCAGGCAGCGCTTCGGCGATGCTCGGTTGCTTGCAGTTCAGCGTTGCCGCAGGCGCGGCGGCGTTGGTTGGCGTGCTGCACGACGGCACCGCGATGCCGATGGCGATGGTCATCAGCCTGTGCGGAATATTAGTGGTGAGCGTCGCGATGCTCACCCGTCGGCTGCAAGTTGCCCGGGCAGCGCAAGCCGCGACTTGAGTCAGCCGGTTGCTCGTTGCTGACGTTGGGGGAGTTGATGAGGGGCGTGCAAGCGAGCCTCGAGGGTCGAGGTAAAAGCGCGAGCTTCGGCTTCACTGCGGAAGTTCACCGCGTGGTTGTCCAGGCGGACCTGCCACTGGGATTTTGCCAATTCTTTTATCAGGATCTTCATTGCTGACTTCCTCACCTAAAAGACTGCATTGCGGGAAGCTCGATTGTAGACCTGAATCAAAGCGGATTTGTGACGCGGATCAAATCCTCGGACTGACGGTGTGCGTCGTTTCTGAAACAGCAAGCGAAACACACCGTCATCTAAAACCCTAGAAGCCTTCGAGGACGATCTTGCCCCTGGACGTGCCGCTTTCCAGTAGTTCATGGGCGCGGCGCAGGTTGGCCGCGTTGATCGTGCCGAAGTGTTCGCCGACCGTGGTTTTCAATGTGCCCGCGTCGATCAGCTCGGCCACCCGGTTCAGCAGCTTGTGCTGTTCGAGCATGTCGGCGGTTTCGAACAGCGAGCGGGTGTACATGAATTCCCAGTGCAACGACAGGCTCTTGCGTTTGAGCTTGGTCACGTCGAGTGCCTTCGGATCATCGATCAGCGCAAGCTTGCCTTGAGGCGCGAGGGCTTCGACCAGTTGTTCGAAGTGCTGGTCGGTTTCGGTCAGGCTGGCAACGTGTGTCACCTGAGGGTGGCCGGCGCGCTTGAGCTCTTCGCTCAGCGGTTGGCTGTGATCGATCACCAGGTCTGCGCCCAGTTCGCGTACCCAGCTTTGGGTCTGCGGGCGTGAGGCAGTGCCGATGACGTTCAGTGCGGTGAGCTGGCTGGCCAGTTGAGTCAGGATCGAGCCCACGCCACCCGCAGCACCGACGATCAGCAGGCTTTGGCCTTGAGCGGTTTTGCCTTCGCGCACTTGCAGGCGTTCGAACAACAGCTCCCACGCGGTGATCGCGGTCAGCGGTAACGCGGCGGCTTCGGCGAAGCTCAGGGACTTGGGCATATGGCCGACAATGCGCTCGTCCACCACATGCAGTTCACTGTTGCCGCCTGCGCGAGCGATGGAGCCGGCGTAGTAAACCTTGTCGCCGGCCTTGAACAGGCTGACGTCGCTGCCGACCGCCTTGACCACGCCAGCCACATCCCAGCCCAGCACTTTTGCCGCGCCATCTTCGGGCGCGACATTCTGGCGAACCTTGGTGTCCACGGGATTGACCGAGATGGCTTTGACTTCAACCAGCAAATCCCGTGGGCCTGCAACCGGCTCGGGCAGTTCGATGTCCTGCAGCGATTCTGGATCGTTGATGGGCAGCGAACGGTAGTAGGCAATGGCTTTCATGGCGCAACTCTCATGGGGCATTCGATGGCAGGGATGATTGGTTATTTCTCTTGAAGATAAAACCGGCTAAAAGAACAGTCTCTTTCAATATTTTTTTGATAATGCAGGTGGGTTGATGCTGCGTTTCGATGACTTGCAGTTGTTCGTCCGTGCCGCAGACCTTGGCAGTCTGTCTGCGGCGGCGCGGGTCATGGACCTGTCGCCGGCAGTGGCCAGCGCCGCGTTGAAGCGGATCGAGCAGCAATTGGGCGCGCGGTTGCTGGCGCGTTCGACTCGCAGTCTGCGTCTGACCGCAGAGGGCGAGGGCTTCTTGGAGTACGCCCGCGCGGCGCTGAGCAATCTGGATGAAGGGCGTCGTTTGCTGGCCAGCGGACAGGATCAGGTCAGCGGCGTATTGCAGCTGTCGGCACCTTCGGACTTCGGTCGCAATTTGCTGCTGCCGTGGCTGGACGAATTCCAGCGCGAGCATCCAAAACTGACGGTACGCCTGCTGTTGGGGGACCGGATTGCCGACCTGTTCCGCCAACCGGTGGACATTGCCCTGCGCTATGGGGAGCCGGAAGACTCAAGCCTGGTGGCGCTGCCGATCGCCCCGGACAACCGTCGCGTGTTGTGTGCTGCACCACACTATCTCGCGCGGCATGGTGAACCGCGCCAGCTGGAACAACTGGCCCAGCACAATTGCCTGTTATATATGCTGGGCAGCCGGGTTCACGAGCACTGGAGTTTTCATGATGGCAAACGGGAGATGAGCCTGACCGTCAGCGGTGATCGTTTCAGTGATGATGCGGACGTAGTGCGTCTGTGGGCAGTGGCCGGTGCCGGAATTGCCTACAAGTCCTGGCTGGATGTAGCCGGCGATGTATTGGCCGGGCGCTTGAAAGTGCTGATGCCGGCGCTGGTCTGCGAGCGCGCACCGCTGAACTTACTGTGCGCCCATCGCGCTCAATTAAGTAAGCCGGTGAACCTGCTGAGTGAAATGCTCAAGTCACGATGTGCCCAATTGTCGGCTCAATCGCCAGCAATGATCGGTGCGGGCGAGTAGTCGCACGCAAATAGGGAAAATTCTGGCAGGAACTATCACCTCCAAAAGCTTCCGGCCGGCAGGAACCGAAGATCATCACGCATATACTAGTGCCTGCCTGGAGTCGCACCGTTGTCGGCGACGTTGCGATGTCTTGCTCAAAGCGGTTGGACGCTGTGCTGATCGTTGTTGAGCCCGGTCGGGGTTTTCGAAGAGGTTCGTCGCATCCGTTGGTTATACCGCCCGGCTTTTGGCGGTTTTCACGCCTTGGCCGGCAGCACATTACTGGTCAAGATGTCCCAGAGCAGCAGACAAATGATTCAACAGGGAGTGAATACATGGAACATGCACCTTGCATCAGCCAGATAGCCACGTTGCTGGCAGACCCGAAGCGTAGCGCGATGATGTGGGCCTTGATGGACGGTACTGCACGGCAATCCGAGGAGTTGGCATTGCTGGCAGGCTTGTCGCCATCATCGGCGAATGCGCACCTGGGGCGCTTGTCCAGCGGTGGACTGTTGAAAGTCGAGGAGCGTGGGCGCAAGCGGTTTTTCCGGCTTGCGGCTCCCGAAATCGGTGCAGCAGTTGAAGCGCTGGCCAGCGCCACTCTGGCCAGTCTGCCAGGCAAGGTTCCAGAGTTGCTCAAGCGCACCAGCCCATCGACGAAAGTGCGTACGGCGCCTTCGTCATTGCTTCGGGCCAGGCTCTGTGAAGACCATCTGGGGGGAAGCCTGGCAGCCGATCTGTATCAGCGAATGCTCGATGCCGGCTGGATCGAACAGCTGGACAAGCGTGTCATCGTGACCCACAAAGGCGCCAATCGGCTGGCAACCCACGGCGTGTTCATTCAGGCCCTGGCCCACAGCACCTCGCGCGTAGTCTGCGCCTGCCCGGACTGGAGCGAGCGCCGACCGCACCTGGGTGGAACCCTGGGGGCGGCGGTGTTGCAACTGTTCATGCAGTCCGGCTGGTTGAATCTGCCCAGCGACACGCGTGTTCTGCAGATCACCGCGGCCGGTCAGCGTGAAATCGATCAGTTCGCCAAAGAGGCCGAGTTGGAAATGGCGCTCTAGCAACCGTTGAAATCGACGTCTGAGGCCAGAGGTTTCAGACGTCGCTCAGAGCTGTGGCCAGGTCGTATCCAGCAATAGTGACCCCAGGCGATCCCGCACACTCGATACGGGGATTATCGAATGGGGGATACGGCATGGAAACGCAAGGCTATAGCGCGGCAGAACGTCTGGAACGACTGCCCATCAGCGGTTATCACCGGATCATTTTCATCATCATTGCCCTGGCGTTTTTCTTCGACTCCATGGACCTGGCAATGATGACGTTCCTCTTGGGGTCGATCAAAGCCGAGTTCGCTCTGAGCACCGCGCAGGCCGGGTTGCTGGCCAGTTCGAGTTTCTTCGGCATGGTGCTTGGCGCGTCGTTGTCCGGGATGCTTGCCGACCGCTTCGGAAGAAAGCCGGTGTTTCAGTGGAGCATCGTGTTGTGGGGCATCGCCAGTTACCTCTGTTCTACGGCGCAAAGCGTCGAGACGCTGACGCTGTTTAGAGTACTTCTGGGGATCGGCATGGGCATGGAGTTTCCGATTGCCCAATCGATGCTGTCCGAATTGATCCCGGCCAAACGGCGCGGGCGCTACATCGCGTTGATGGATGGCTTCTGGCCGTTGGGTTTTGTCGCAGCGGGCGTGCTGTCTTACTTTCTGTTACCGCTGGTTGGCTGGCGCGACATCTTCCTGGTACTGGCGGTGCCGGCGGTGTTTGTCCTGGCGATTCGCTTCTTCATTCCCGAGTCACCACGCTGGCTGGAACAGGCCGGGCATCACGCGGCAGCGGACAAGGTTTTGCTGCGCATTGAAGACAAGGTGCGGACCTCGCTGGGGAGCGCCGATCTGCCGGAGCCGATTCGTTTGCCCAGAATCGAGAGTCGTCCGGGGCACTTTCTTTCGGCCTTGAATGAAATTTGGTCACCTTTGTACCGCCAACGCACGATGATGATCTGGAGCGTCTGGTTTTTTGCCTTGCTTGGCTTCTATGGCCTGACTTCCTGGCTCAGCGCATTGCTGCAGCAGTCGGGGTTTGCGGTGACTCAGTCGGTGTATTACACCGTGCTGATTTCCCTTGGAGGGATTCCCGGTTTTCTCATGGCTGCCTGGCTGGTGGAGCGTTGGGGACGCAAGCCGGTGTGCATCATCACCTTGCTCGGTGGTGGGGTGATGGCGTTTCTGTATGGGCAGAGCGCGGTGTTTGGCGGCAACGTCAGCCTGTTGATCAGTTCGGGCCTGCTGATGCAGTTTTTCCTGTTCGGCATGTGGGCCGTGCTCTACACCTACACCCCGGAGCTCTATCCTACTTCGGCGCGAGCCACCGGTTCCGGGTTTGCTTCGGCGATTGGTCGGGTCGGCTCGTTGCTCGGGCCATTGGTCACCGGGCTGGTGTTCCCGATAACGGGGCAGGGCGGGGTGTTCGCTTTGGGTGCGATGTGTTTCGCCATTGCCGCGGGCGTGGTCTGGCTGTTCGGAATGGAAACGCAGGGCAAGACGCTGGAGGAATTGAGCGAGGTGGTGGCGGGTTAAAGATGATGATCGTTCCCACGCGTGGGAACGATCATCTTCAGCGGTCTTACGGTTTGACCAACCGTGCATCCAGGCTGTTCTGCGCCAGGCGCTTGGCCTGATCCTGGGTCATGCCCAAATGGGTATACAGCGCATGGAAGTTTTCGGTGACATAACCACCGAAGTACGCCGGGTCATCCGAGTTCACCGTAACCTTCACCCCACGCTCAAGCATGTCGAGAATGTTGTGCTGGGACATGTCATCGAACACGCGCAGCTTGGTGTTGGACAGCGGGCAAACGGTCAACGGGATCTGCTCGTCGATGATCCGCTGCATCAGGCGCTCGTCTTCGATGGCGCGCACGCCATGGTCGATACGCTGGATTTTCAGCAGGTCAATGGCTTCCCAGATGTACTCCGGCGGGCCTTCTTCACCAGCGTGAGCAACGGTCAGGAAACCTTCATGACGAGCGCGATCGAACACGCGCTGGAACTTGCTCGGCGGGTGGCCCATCTCCGAACTGTCCAGGCCGACGGCGACAAACGCATCACGGAACGGCAGCGCCTGATCGAGGGTTTTCTCGGCTTCTTCTTCGCTCAAGTGGCGCAGGAAACTGAGGATCAAGCCGCTGGTGATGCCCAGTTGCTGTTCACCGTCTTTCAACGCGCTGGCGATGCCGTTAAGCACCACTTCGAACGGCACGCCACGGTCGGTATGGGTTTGCGGATCGAAGAACGGTTCGGTGTGAATCACGTTCTGCGCCTTGCAACGCAACAGGTAGGCCCAGGTCAGGTCGTAGAAATCCTGAGAGGTGCGCAACACATCGGCGCCCCGGTAATACAGGTCCAGGAACTCTTGCAGATTGTTGAAGGCATACGCCTTGCGCAGGGTTTCGACGTCGCTCCACGGCAGGGCGATCTTGTTGCGTTCGGCCAGGGCGAACAGCAACTCAGGCTCCAGCGAGCCTTCCAGGTGCAGGTGCAATTCTGCCTTGGGCAGGGCGTTCAGCCAGTCGTACATATTCTTTTCTCATCAGGTACAGATAGTGAGCATTCTACAGATGCCTGTAGAAACAATTAGCAAAACCTGACCGGTCGGTTCATCCAGCCACCCCATAAGCCTGGGTGTCGGCAACGTAGGCAAGGGCCAGCCCTTGCCTACAATGGAGTCCGGTCAGATGCCGGCGATCAACTGCCGTGCCGCCTGGCTGTGATCGGCGATCAAGCCTTTCAGGTCCAGCCCTTCGACTTGCCCGTCGATCACTCGCCATTTGCCGCCGATCATCACCCGGTCTGCACGATCCGCGCCACACAACAGCAATGCCGAAATCGGGTCATGGCTGCCAGAGAAGCGCAGCTCATCGAGTTTGAACAACGCGAGATCCGCTTGCTTGCCCACCGCGAGTTCGCCGATGTCGCTGCGACCGAGCAATTTCGCCGAACCTCGGGTCGCCCAGCCCAGTACCAATTCCGGAGTGATCTTCTCCGCGCCATAACGCAGCCGTTGCAGGTACAGCGCCTGACGGGTTTCGAGGATCATGTTCGAGGCATCGTTGGATGCCGAACCGTCGACACCCAAGCCCAGCGGTGCGCCGGCAGCCGTTAGTTCCAGGGTTGGGCAGATGCCTGATGCCAGGCGCATGTTCGAACTCGCGCAGTGGCAAATGCCGGTACCCGCCGCGCCGAGGCGGGCGATTTCGTCGGGGTTGAAGTGAATGCCGTGGGCCAGCCAGGTGCGTGGGCCGAGCCAGCCGACGCTGTCCAGGTAATCCACGGTGCGCAGGCCGAAGCGTTGCAGGCAGAAATCTTCTTCGTCGAGGGTTTCAGCTAGGTGGGTGTGCAGGCGCACATCGAGCGTGTTCGCCAGTTCGGCGCTGGCCGACATGATTTGCGGCGTGACCGAGAACGGCGAGCAGGGTGCCAGGGCGATCTGAATTTGCGCGCCTTCGCCACGTTCGTGGTACTCGGCGATCAGGCGTTGGCTGTCGGCGAGAATCACTTCGCCTTGCTGCACGGTTTGCTGGGGCGGCAGGCCTCCATCCTTTTCGCCTAGGCTCATCGAGCCACGGGTCAACATGGCGCGCATGCCGAGTTCACGGACGCTTTCGACTTGCACGTCGATGGCGTTTTCCAACCCCTCGGGAAACAGGTAATGGTGGTCGGCGGCAGTGGTGCAACCCGACAGCAGCAATTCAGCCAGGGCCACCTTGGTTGCCAGCGCGAGTTTTTCAGGGGTCAGTCGGGCCCAGACCGGGTAAAGCGTTTTCAGCCAGGGGAACAGCGGCTGATTGACCACCGGTGCCCAGGCGCGGGTCAGGGTTTGATAGAAGTGATGGTGGGTGTTGATCAGTCCCGGCAGGATCACATGCTCGCGGGCATCAAATACTTGTCCACAGGGCGTCGCCGGTTGTTGGCCTTGCTTGAGTACTTCGACGATCAAACCGTCTTGCAGCACCAGGCCACCACGGGCATCGAGGTCGTTGGCCGTGAAGATCGCGAGGGGATTTTTTAACCAGATACGGGTCGCAGGCATTTGCCGGCTCCTCTGAAAGTTGGGTTCAGGTTCGCCAGCTCAGTGTTGCCCTGTCTGCTGATCCAGGGTCGCCGCGGGGGGCGAAGTTCAGAGTTTACTCAGGTTGTACACCACAGATCCAGTGTGGGAGCGGGCTTGCTCGCGAAGGCGGACTGACGGTCAACATTGATGTTGAATGTGATGGCCTCTTCGCGAGCAAGCCCGCTTGTATGTTTAGACTTGAAGGGGTGGGTGGGACTAAAAGCCCGATTCTGACTCTAGCCAGTACAGACCGTGGGAGACTTCGTCCCACCCCTTCTACCCAAAAGCGCCAATAAGGAATTCATCGGCAAGGCCGACGATAGAGACAAGCCAGCGCAACGGTAGACCCCAACAAGCTCTTAAACCCTAGCTCCGAGGATTCGTCATGACAATCCTTACTTCGCAAACGGTCGTGGGTGTTGATGTGGCCAAGGCCGAGGTGCTCGTCTATCGCGCCGATCTGCAAACCACACAAGCCATCCCCAATAATCGGGCAGCACTCAAACGCTGGCTCAAGACGCTGCCCGCCAAAAGTGGCATTGCCGTCGAGGCCACCAACATTTACCACTTGGACACGGTTGAGTTGGCCCATGAGTTGGGTCATCAGGTCTACGTCGTGGACGGTTATCGCTTGAGTCATTACCGCCGCGGTGTCGGCCAACGAGCTAAAAATGATCCGTGCGATGCCCGTCTTCTGGCTCGGTATCTGGCGCATGAACAGGCTGGGTTACGCGCTTGGAGCCCGCCGCCCAAGGCTTACAAGGCCCTGCAAAGCCTGCTTCATCGACGGGCAGCACTGATCAAGGCGCGTGTCAGTCTGGCTCAGAGCTGGGCCAATGAGCCGCGCCTGGAAGAAGAGCTGAAATGTCTGATGGAGACGTTTAAGCACTCGGATTTGGCCATTCAAAAAAAGCTGCGTGACCTGAGCAAAGAGGCCGGAGCCGCCGAAAATATTGAGCGTTGCAAGGCCATTGAAGGCGTCGGTGTACTGACGGCAACCGGATTTGCGACGGCTTTTTTGCGTGGCGAGTTTAAGGACAGCAATGCCTTCATCGCTTTTTTGGGCATGGACTTGAGGGTTGATGACTCGGGAAAAAAGACGGGGAGTCGCAGTCTGACCAAGAAAGGGGATCCGGAAATACGGCGTTTGGCCCACAACTCGGCCATGGCCGCCTGTCGTTCAGCGACCTGGAAACCCTTTTATGAAGGGTACCTGGCCAGAGGTTTCAAGAAGACTCAGGCCCTGGTAATCCTTGCCCGAAAACTCGCCCGGGTGGCGTTCGCCCTGATGAAAAACCAGAGCGAATACCAACCGAATCGACCGTTGCAGGGTTGTCCTGCAACATAGAATCTCCCACATGGGGTTGGTGTTACCAGGGAATGGTTTCACCCTTGTAATTGATGAAGTGATGCCCACCCTTGCCGGCATAGGCGTTCACCTGATCAACCAGCCCGCGGGTGCTGGTGTCGACATCGATGTCCGCGCCTTCACCACCCATGTCGGTTTTCACCCAGCCTGGATGCAGCGACAAAACGGTCAGTTTCTGTTCGCCCAACTGTGTGACGAAACTATTGGTCATCGAGTTCAGCGCCGCTTTGCTGGCCTTGTACAGTGCCAGTTCTGGTGCATCAGGCATGGTCACGCTACCGAGTACCGAACTCATGAACGCCAGTACACCGCTGCCTTCGCGGATCTGCCCGACGAAGCGCTGGGCCAGATTGATGGGCGCCACGGCGTTGGTGAAGAACAATTGACCCACTTCGGCCAGCGTCGCGCCACCGGGTGTCTGCACCTCCGGGCCTTTGACGCCGGCGTTGACGAACAACAGGTCGAACACCTGGCCTTTGAGTTGTTGGCTGAGGGCGATCACCGCTTGCTGATCGTCCATGTCGAGTTTTTCAATCCGTACCTTGCCCAGTGCCTGCAACGCTTCGGCGTTCTGTGGGTTACGCACCGTGGCGGTGACTTGCCAGCCGTCGGCCAGCAGGGTTTTCACCAGTCCCAGGCCGAGGCCTCGTGAGGCGCCGATGATCAGTGCGGTTTTTACCGTAGACATGAGTGGCTTCCTTGATAAAAGAGGGTCATGGATTCAATGGACAATGCTGTCCTAGCCGTTGTTGCAGTTCCTGGCGTAACTCACCGATCTCACCAAGCGTAAAGCCCAGACGTTGGACGATCAAATGCAGAAGTTAGATTCGGGGTCAGGCACTACTTAAGGGCGAGTTGCAGGATCGGGTGCAAATTTTGCTCGGGGTAATCTGATTAAAAAATGACCATGTGGCTGCAGGCTATGCCGGCTATGCGACTGAGCCAGCCATGAACGGGTTATCCACAGGTTGCTCCACAGTATTTGTGCGCAAGCCAGAAACCCGGGAATAAGCACTGTAAGGCTTTCTTCTAATGGTGATATACCGCTCTAACTGTTTGTTTTGCGGTGGAATTGAACCCGTGGATGGCCAATTGAGCGAAAAGTGATCAATGGCCGCAAAGCCACGTGGCGGAAGGGTTACAGCGCTGTGTGCTCAGGTTATCCACAGTCGGGTGCACAGCGGTTGTGGGCAAGTGTCGGAAATGTTGGCATGGCGCCAATGCCCTAAAAGATCGCAGCGCTACGGGCGAAACAGGATCGCTTGCAGGAGCTGCCGCAGGCTGCGATCTTTTGATCTGTTTTCAACGTTGCAACAAAATTCGCCCACGGCTCAAATCCGCCAGTTGACGCTGCAAGGTATCGATCTGCGTCTCACCGATGGCCAGTTGCAGTTCCACACCATTGGCGGTGAAGGTTTCTTCCACCACCAACCCGCCCAGCTCCGCGACGCGCAGTTTGACCAGCGCCAATTCGCTAAAGCCGCAGGCACAACGAATCGGCACCCGGCTGATCAGGGCAATCCGCTCGGCGCCTTGCAGGCATTTATTGGCGCTGCCGCCGTAGGCCCGTGCGAGACCGCCAGTGCCCAGTTGAATGCCGCCGTACCAGCGAATCACCACGACCGCGACCTGATCGCAATCCTGCGCTTCAATCGCCGCGAGTATCGGCCGGCCAGCAGTGCCGCCCGGTTCGCCATCGTCACTGCTGCGGTACTGATCGGCGAGTTTCCAGGCCCAGCAATTGTGTGAAGCGTTCAGGTCGCTGTGCTGTTCGATGAACGCCTGCGCCTCGGCAGCGCTGGTGATCGGTGCCGCGAGGGCGATGAAGCGGCTTTTGCGAATCTCTTCACGGTATTCGCAAACGCCTGCGAGGGTAAAAGGCATGGCTGAAGGTCTTAAATGGCTGGGGTGAGGCCGCAGCCTTTAAGAATGATACGGATCAGGTTATTGCTGGCATCTTCCATGTCCTGCCTGGTCAGCTTGGTACGACCGGTGACGCGGCAAATTTGCGTGGCGAAATCGGCGTAATGCTGGGTGCTGCCCCATAACAGGAAGATCAGGTTCACCGGGTCTACAGGGTCCATCTTGCCGGCATCGATCCAGGCCTGAAACACGTTCGCACGGCCCTGGAACCAGGCGCGGTAATCCTGGTTGAAGTACTCGGTCAGGCATTCGCCGCCGCTGATGACTTCCATGGCGAACACCCGCGAGGCTTGCGGCTGGCGGCGGGAGAACTCCATCTTGGCGCGTATGTAGCGGGTCAGCGCTTCGGCGGGGTCGTCGTCACAGGTCAAGGTGTTGAAGGTGCTGTCCCACAACTGAATGATGTTGCTCAACACCCCGATGTACAGCCCAAGCTTGTTGGTGAAGTAGTAGTGCAGATTGGCCTTGGGCAGCCCGGCATTCTGCGCGATGGTGTTCATGCTGGTGCCCTTGAAGCCGTGACGAGCGAATTCGATTTCGGCGGCTTTGAGGATCGCCTCTTCGTTCTTCTGACGAATGCGGCTGGCAGGCTTACCTGCGTGGGCTGGGACTTCAAAGGTCATGGGCGGTTCCGAGCGGGTCAGTGGGTGCACCGTGCGTTGATAGCGCACCCACAGGAATCCGACAAGCCTTGTTGCGATAAAAGCGTCAAAGCTGGGCCTTTCATGCGGTTTATCGAGTCGCCGCAAGGCTTTCCAGGAAGCTTTCCAGTACCAAATGCGGGCGCCGCCCCTTGCGTGTGACCGAAGCCAGGCTCAGGTCATAAAAACGGGTGTCGGGTTTGAGCGCGCGCAAGCGACCTTGCTGCACCCACAGGCTGGCGTAGTGGTCTGGCAGGTAACCGATGTAGCGCCCGGTCAGAATCAGAAACGCCATGCCCTCGCGGTCCGATGCGCTGGCGGTGCAGTTGAGCGCCTGATAATGCGCCTGGATCTCGGCCGGTAGACGGAAGGTCGGGGCGATCGCGTCCTGACTATTCAGGCGTTCATCGTCCAGCTGTTTATCGTCGACATAAAACAATGGATGGCCGACCGCGCAGTAGAGTAGCGAACGCTCGCTGTACAGCGGCTGATACTCAAGCCCCGACAAGGCGCTGGCCTGTGGCACCACGCCGACATGCAAGCGTCCATCGAGCACGCCCTGTTCGACTTCATTGGGCGCGATCATGCGGATCTGAATCTGCACGTCCGGCCCACGCTCTTTCAACTGCGCCAGTGCGTGGGTGATGCGCATGTGGGGCAGGGTGACGAGGTTGTCGGTCAGGCCGATGGTCAATTCACCGCGCAAGTGTTGATGCAGTCCGTTGACCTCGGTGCGAAAACTTTCCAGCGCACTTAATAGCTGCAACGCCGATTGATAGACCTCGCGGCCCTCTTCGGTCAGCGAGAACCCGGCTCGACCACGCTGACACAGGCGCAGACCCAGTCGTTGTTCAAGATCGCTCATTTGCTGGCTGATGGCTGAGCGTCCAATCCCGAGCACACTTTCCGCTGCGGAGAAGCCGCCGCACTCGACCACGCTGCGAAAGATCCGCAGCAGGCGGATATCAAAGTCACTGACTTGCGCCAGTGGATCGGGTCGGCGGCTGCTCATGCTTTTTACTCAAAAGTTTAGTGATTGACTGACTGAAGGTTAGAAAAGTTGGATTTCACCGACTTTATCGTCGTGGCAACTTAGCTGCAAGAACGCTTTTAATCCCTACGCCGCTTATTGCCCTGCGAGGTTTTGCTCATGAACGTGCCTGAAAACGCCCCGGTCTCCCTGGCCAGCCAACTCAAGCTCGATGCCCACTGGATGCCGTACACCGCCAACCGCAATTTCCAGCGCGATCCGCGTCTGATCGTTGCCGCTGAAGGCAGCTACCTGATCGACGACAAGGGCCGTAAAGTCTATGACTCGCTGTCAGGTCTGTGGACCTGCGGCGCAGGGCATACCCGCAAGGAAATCCAGGAAGCGGTGGCCAAACAGTTGGGCACCCTCGATTACTCGCCGGGCTTCCAGTACGGTCACCCGCTGTCGTTCCAGCTCGCCGAGAAAATCACCGAGCTGACCCCGGGCAATCTGAATCACGTGTTCTTCACTGACTCCGGTTCCGAATGCGCTGATACAGCCGTGAAGATGGTCCGCGCTTACTGGCGTCTGAAAGGTCAGTCGACCAAAACCAAAATGATCGGCCGTGCCCGTGGCTACCACGGTGTGAACATCGCCGGCACCAGCCTGGGTGGCGTGAACGGCAACCGTAAGCTGTTTGGTCAGGCGATGATGGACGTCGACCACCTGCCGCACACTCTGCTGGCGAGCAACGCCTATTCCCGTGGCATGCCGAAAGAGGGCGGTATCGTCTTGGCCGAAGAGCTGCTCAAACTGATCGAACTGCACGACGCCTCGAACATCGCTGCGGTGTTCGTCGAGCCACTGGCCGGTTCTGCCGGTGTACTGGTTCCGCCTCAGGGTTATCTGAAGCGTCTGCGCGAAATCTGCGACCAGCACAACATCCTGCTGGTATTCGACGAAGTCATCACCGGCTTCGGTCGTACCGGTTCGATGTTCGGTGCTGACAGCTTCGGCGTGACTCCTGACCTGATGTGCATTGCCAAGCAAGTTACCAACGGCGCGATCCCGATGGGCGCGGTGATCGCCAGCTCGGAGATCTACCAGACCTTCATGAACCAGGCGACGCCGGAATACGCAGTGGAGTTCCCGCACGGTTACACCTATTCCGCGCACCCGGTGGCCTGCGCTGCCGGCCTCGCGGCACTCGACCTGCTGCAAAAGGAAAACCTGGTGCAGAGCGTGGCCGAAGTCGCGCCACATTTCGAGAATGCGCTGCACGGTCTGAAAGGTTCGAAGAATGTCATCGACATTCGTAACTACGGTTTGGCCGGTGCAATCCAGATCGCTGCGCGCGATGGCGACGCTATCGTGCGTCCATTCGAGGCGGGCATGGCGCTGTGGAAGGCGGGTTTCTATGTGCGCTTCGGCGGCGACACCCTGCAGTTCGGCCCAACCTTCAACAGCAAGCCGCAGGATCTTGATCGTCTGTTCGATGCGGTCGGCGAAGTGCTGAACAAGATCGACTGATTAGCCCTTCTATATAAGAACGAATAACGGACGCGCAGCGATGCGCGTCTGTGGACAATTTTTCAGGAGCCCCGCATGAGCCTCATCCCGCATTTGATCAATGGCGAACTGGTAACCGATAACGCTCGCACTGCTGACGTGTTCAACCCGTCCACTGGTCAGCCAATCCATAAAGTGCCATTGGCCAGCCGTGAAACCATTCAAAAAGCCATCGACTCAGCCAAGGCTGCATTTCCGGCCTGGCGCAACACGCCACCGGCCAAACGCGCCCAGGTGATGTTCCGCTTCAAGCAATTGCTGGAGCAGAACGAAGCGCGTATCGCTCAACTGATCAGCGAAGAACACGGCAAGACGCTGGAAGACGCCGCGGGTGAATTGAAGCGCGGTATCGAAAACGTCGAGTTCGCCTGTGCTGCACCGGAAATCCTCAAGGGCGAGTACAGCCGCAATGTCGGTCCGAACATCGACGCCTGGTCGGACTTCCAGCCGTTGGGTGTAGTGGCCGGTATCACCCCGTTCAACTTCCCGGCGATGGTGCCGTTGTGGATGTATCCGCTGGCGATCGTCTGCGGTAACTGCTTTATCCTCAAACCGTCCGAGCGTGATCCAAGCTCGACGCTGCTGATCGCTCAGCTCCTGCTCGAAGCCGGCCTGCCGAAAGGCGTGTTGAGTGTGGTTCATGGTGACAAGGCTGCGGTCGATGCGTTGATCGAAGCACCTGAAGTCAAAGCACTGAGCTTCGTCGGCTCGACACCGATTGCCGAATACATTTACGCCGAGGGCACCAAGCGCGGCAAGCGCGTCCAGGCACTGGGCGGCGCGAAGAACCACGCGGTATTGATGCCGGATGCCGATCTGGATAACGCAGTCAGCGCTCTGATGGGCGCGGCTTACGGTTCTTGTGGCGAGCGTTGCATGGCGATCTCGGTAGCCGTGTGCGTTGGCGATCAGGTTGCGGATGCTCTGGTGGCCAAACTGGTTCCGCAAATCAAGGCGCTGAAAATCGGCGCCGGCACTTCGTGTGGTCTGGACATGGGGCCACTGGTTTCCGGTCAGGCTCGCGACAAGGTCAGTGGCTATATAGAAGACGGTGTTTCCTCCGGCGCTTCCCTGGTCGTCGATGGTCGTGGTCTGAGCGTGGCCGGTCATGAGGAAGGCTTCTTCCTGGGCGGCTGCCTGTTCGATAACGTCACGCCAGAGATGCGCATCTATAAAGAAGAGATCTTCGGGCCGGTGCTGTGCATCGTTCGGGTCAATAGCCTGGAAGCTGCCATGCAGCTGATTAACGATCACGAGTACGGCAATGGCACCTGCATCTTCACCCGTGATGGTGAGGCAGCGCGGTTGTTCTGCGACGAGATCGAAGTCGGCATGGTTGGGGTTAACGTTCCGCTGCCGGTCCCAGTGGCTTACCACAGCTTTGGTGGCTGGAAGCGTTCGCTGTTTGGTGACCTGCATGCGTATGGCCCGGATGGTGTGCGTTTCTACACCCGTCGCAAGGCGATTACCCAGCGCTGGCCACAACGTGCAAGCCATGAAGCCTCGCAGTTCGCATTCCCAAGCTTGTAAGTAGAAGGGCAGAAGGCCGGTCCACCTCTATATGATGGTGGACCGGCCTTCGTGTTTTCGGGGCTTTTTGACTGATATGACAGATTTATGAAAATAGGTGTTGACGGCAGATTCTGGAAGTCTATAATTCGCCCCACTTCCGGCGCAGTCGAAACGGAAAACTCCTTGGTAAACAAAGAGTTACGCAGTTTTCGGCAGCGGTTACGCTTCAGTTCATCGAAGCCTGAAGGAGTTGAAAGGGCGGTGTTGTTTGGCTCTTTTAACGGTTCGATCGTCTCGGTCGAAAGCGGAGAAAAAGAGGTGTTGACAGCAGCGAGTAACGCTGTAGAATTCGCCTCCCGCTAACGAGAGATCGGAAGCGCAAGTGGTTGAAGTTGCAAAGGAAACTTTGAAAACTTCTGAAAATAACCGCTTGACAGCAACAGAGGCTGCTGTAGAATGCGCGCCTCGGTTGAGGCGAAAGATCTTAACCAACCGCTCTTTAACAACTGAATCAAGCAATTCGTGTGGGTGCTTGTGCAGTCAGACTGATAGTCAACAAGATTATCAGCATCACAAGTTACTCCGCGAGAAATCAAAGATGTAACCAACGATTGCTGAGCCAAGTTTAGGGTTTCTTAAAAACCCAAAGATGTTTGAACTGAAGAGTTTGATCATGGCTCAGATTGAACGCTGGCGGCAGGCCTAACACATGCAAGTCGAGCGGTAGAGAGAAGCTTGCTTCTCTTGAGAGCGGCGGACGGGTGAGTAATGCCTAGGAATCTGCCTGGTAGTGGGGGATAACGTTCGGAAACGAACGCTAATACCGCATACGTCCTACGGGAGAAAGCAGGGGACCTTCGGGCCTTGCGCTATCAGATGAGCCTAGGTCGGATTAGCTAGTTGGTGGGGTAATGGCTCACCAAGGCGACGATCCGTAACTGGTCTGAGAGGATGATCAGTCACACTGGAACTGAGACACGGTCCAGACTCCTACGGGAGGCAGCAGTGGGGAATATTGGACAATGGGCGAAAGCCTGATCCAGCCATGCCGCGTGTGTGAAGAAGGTCTTCGGATTGTAAAGCACTTTAAGTTGGGAGGAAGGGCCATTACCTAATACGTGATGGTTTTGACGTTACCGACAGAATAAGCACCGGCTAACTCTGTGCCAGCAGCCGCGGTAATACAGAGGGTGCAAGCGTTAATCGGAATTACTGGGCGTAAAGCGCGCGTAGGTGGTTCGTTAAGTTGGATGTGAAATCCCCGGGCTCAACCTGGGAACTGCATTCAAAACTGTCGAGCTAGAGTATGGTAGAGGGTGGTGGAATTTCCTGTGTAGCGGTGAAATGCGTAGATATAGGAAGGAACACCAGTGGCGAAGGCGACCACCTGGACTGATACTGACACTGAGGTGCGAAAGCGTGGGGAGCAAACAGGATTAGATACCCTGGTAGTCCACGCCGTAAACGATGTCAACTAGCCGTTGGGAGCCTTGAGCTCTTAGTGGCGCAGCTAACGCATTAAGTTGACCGCCTGGGGAGTACGGCCGCAAGGTTAAAACTCAAATGAATTGACGGGGGCCCGCACAAGCGGTGGAGCATGTGGTTTAATTCGAAGCAACGCGAAGAACCTTACCAGGCCTTGACATCCAATGAACTTTCCAGAGATGGATTGGTGCCTTCGGGAACATTGAGACAGGTGCTGCATGGCTGTCGTCAGCTCGTGTCGTGAGATGTTGGGTTAAGTCCCGTAACGAGCGCAACCCTTGTCCTTAGTTACCAGCACGTTATGGTGGGCACTCTAAGGAGACTGCCGGTGACAAACCGGAGGAAGGTGGGGATGACGTCAAGTCATCATGGCCCTTACGGCCTGGGCTACACACGTGCTACAATGGTCGGTACAGAGGGTTGCCAAGCCGCGAGGTGGAGCTAATCCCATAAAACCGATCGTAGTCCGGATCGCAGTCTGCAACTCGACTGCGTGAAGTCGGAATCGCTAGTAATCGCGAATCAGAATGTCGCGGTGAATACGTTCCCGGGCCTTGTACACACCGCCCGTCACACCATGGGAGTGGGTTGCACCAGAAGTAGCTAGTCTAACCTTCGGGAGGACGGTTACCACGGTGTGATTCATGACTGGGGTGAAGTCGTAACAAGGTAGCCGTAGGGGAACCTGCGGCTGGATCACCTCCTTAATCGACGACATCAGCTGCTGCATAAGCTCCCACACGAATTGCTTGATTCATTGAAGAAGACGATTAGAAGCAGCCCGAAATTGGGTCTGTAGCTCAGTTGGTTAGAGCGCACCCCTGATAAGGGTGAGGTCGGCAGTTCGAATCTGCCCAGACCCACCAATTTTGCTTGTGTGGGAAACGCCTGTAGAAATACGGGGCCATAGCTCAGCTGGGAGAGCGCCTGCCTTGCACGCAGGAGGTCAACGGTTCGATCCCGTTTGGCTCCACCACTACTGCTTCTGTTGCATGAAAGCTTAGAAATGAGCATTCCATCGGTTCGATGGTGAATGTTGATTTCTAGTCTTTGATTAGATCGTTCTTTAAAAATTTGGGTATGTGATAGAAAGATAGACTGAACGTTACTTTCACTGGTAACGGATCAGGCTAAGGTAAAATTTGTGAGTAATTGCGAATTTTCGGCGAATGTCGTCTTCACAGTATAACCAGATTGCTTGGGGTTATATGGTCAAGTGAAGAAGCGCATACGGTGGATGCCTTGGCAGTCAGAGGCGATGAAAGACGTGGTAGCCTGCGAAAAGCTTCGGGGAGTCGGCAAACAGACTTTGATCCGGAGATGTCTGAATGGGGGAACCCACCTAACATAAGTTAGGTATCTTAAGCTGAATACATAGGCTTAAGAAGCGAACCAGGGGAACTGAAACATCTAAGTACCCTGAGGAAAAGAAATCAACCGAGATTCCCTTAGTAGTGGCGAGCGAACGGGGACTAGCCCTTAAGTGGCTTTGAGATTAGCGGAACGCTCTGGAAAGTGCGGCCATAGTGGGTGATAGCCCTGTACGCGAAAATCTCTTAGTCATGAAATCGAGTAGGACGGAGCACGAGAAACTTTGTCTGAATATGGGGGGACCATCCTCCAAGGCTAAATACTACTGACTGACCGATAGTGAACTAGTACCGTGAGGGAAAGGCGAAAAGAACCCCGGAGAGGGGAGTGAAATAGATCCTGAAACCGTATGCGTACAAGCAGTGGGAGCCCACTTTGTTGGGTGACTGCGTACCTTTTGTATAATGGGTCAGCGACTTATTTTCAGTGGCGAGCTTAACCGAATAGGGGAGGCGTAGCGAAAGCGAGTCTTAATAGGGCGTCTAGTCGCTGGGAATAGACCCGAAACCGGGCGATCTATCCATGGGCAGGTTGAAGGTTGGGTAACACTAACTGGAGGACCGAACCGACTACCGTTGAAAAGTTAGCGGATGACCTGTGGATCGGAGTGAAAGGCTAATCAAGCTCGGAGATAGCTGGTTCTCCTCGAAAGCTATTTAGGTAGCGCCTCATGTATCACTGTAGGGGGTAGAGCACTGTTTCGGCTAGGGGGTCATCCCGACTTACCAAACCGATGCAAACTCCGAATACCTACAAGTGCCGAGCATGGGAGACACACGGCGGGTGCTAACGTCCGTCGTGAAAAGGGAAACAACCCAGACCGTCAGCTAAGGTCCCAAAGTTATGGTTAAGTGGGAAACGATGTGGGAAGGCTTAGACAGCTAGGAGGTTGGCTTAGAAGCAGCCACCCTTTAAAGAAAGCGTAATAGCTCACTAGTCGAGTCGGCCTGCGCGGAAGATGTAACGGGGCTCAAACCATACACCGAAGCTACGGGTATCACTTAGGTGATGCGGTAGAGGAGCGTTCTGTAAGCCTGTGAAGGTGAGTTGAGAAGCTTGCTGGAGGTATCAGAAGTGCGAATGCTGACATGAGTAACGACAATGGGTGTGAAAAACACCCACGCCGAAAGACCAAGGTTTCCTGCGCAACGTTAATCGACGCAGGGTTAGTCGGTCCCTAAGGCGAGGCTGAAAAGCGTAGTCGATGGAAAACAGGTTAATATTCCTGTACTTCTGGTTATTGCGATGGAGGGACGGAGAAGGCTAGGCCAGCTTGGCGTTGGTTGTCCAAGTTTAAGGTGGTAGGCTGGAATCTTAGGTAAATCCGGGATTCTAAGGCCGAGAGCTGATGACGAGTGTTCTTTTAGAACACGAAGTGGTTGATGCCATGCTTCCAAGAAAAGCTTCTAAGCTTCAGGTAACCAGGAACCGTACCCCAAACCGACACAGGTGGTTGGGTAGAGAATACCAAGGCGCTTGAGAGAACTCGGGTGAAGGAACTAGGCAAAATGGCACCGTAACTTCGGGAGAAGGTGCGCCGGTGAGGGTGAAGGACTTGCTCCGTAAGCCCATGCCGGTCGAAGATACCAGGCCGCTGCGACTGTTTATTAAAAACACAGCACTCTGCAAACACGAAAGTGGACGTATAGGGTGTGACGCCTGCCCGGTGCCGGAAGGTTAATTGATGGGGTTAGCTAACGCGAAGCTCTTGATCGAAGCCCCGGTAAACGGCGGCCGTAACTATAACGGTCCTAAGGTAGCGAAATTCCTTGTCGGGTAAGTTCCGACCTGCACGAATGGCGTAACGATGGCGGCGCTGTCTCCACCCGAGACTCAGTGAAATTGAAATCGCTGTGAAGATGCAGTGTATCCGCGGCTAGACGGAAAGACCCCGTGAACCTTTACTATAGCTTTGCACTGGACTTTGAATTTGCTTGTGTAGGATAGGTGGGAGGCTTTGAAGCGTGGACGCCAGTTCGCGTGGAGCCAACCTTGAAATACCACCCTGGCAACTTTGAGGTTCTAACTCAGGTCCGTTATCCGGATCGAGGACAGTGTATGGTGGGTAGTTTGACTGGGGCGGTCTCCTCCTAAAGAGTAACGGAGGAGTACGAAGGTGCGCTCAGACCGGTCGGAAATCGGTCGTAGAGTATAAAGGCAAAAGCGCGCTTGACTGCGAGACAGACACGTCGAGCAGGTACGAAAGTAGGTCTTAGTGATCCGGTGGTTCTGTATGGAAGGGCCATCGCTCAACGGATAAAAGGTACTCCGGGGATAACAGGCTGATACCGCCCAAGAGTTCATATCGACGGCGGTGTTTGGCACCTCGATGTCGGCTCATCACATCCTGGGGCTGAAGCCGGTCCCAAGGGTATGGCTGTTCGCCATTTAAAGTGGTACGCGAGCTGGGTTTAGAACGTCGTGAGACAGTTCGGTCCCTATCTGCCGTGGACGTTTGAGATTTGAGAGGGGCTGCTCCTAGTACGAGAGGACCGGAGTGGACGAACCTCTGGTGTTCCGGTTGTCACGCCAGTGGCATTGCCGGGTAGCTATGTTCGGAATAGATAACCGCTGAAAGCATCTAAGCGGGAAACTAGCCTCAAGATGAGATCTCACTGGGACCTTGAGTCCCCTGAAGGGCCGTCGAAGACTACGACGTTGATAGGTTGGGTGTGTAAGCGCTGTGAGGCGTTGAGCTAACCAATACTAATTGCCCGTGAGGCTTGACCATATAACACCCAAGCAATCTGCATGCTTCGAGAGAAGAACCAGATTGCGGTGTGTGAAGACGAAACGAACCGAAAGTTCGAGCTGCTCACAAACACCGAGATCTATCACATACCCAATTTGCTGAAGCGAGACCAACTGGTCACGAGTCAGTACCCGAATTTCTTGACGACCATAGAGCATTGGAACCACCTGATCCCATCCCGAACTCAGCAGTGAAACGATGCATCGCCGATGGTAGTGTGGGGTTTCCCCATGTGAGAGTAGGTCATCGTCAAGATTAAATTCCGAAACCCCAATTGCGAAAGCAGTTGGGGTTTTGTTTTGCCTGCGAGAAAGTTCGTACAGCAACATCGGACGGCTCACGGCTGTCACAGTCACCTGACAATGCTAAGGTTCGGCCCTAGCTTTTGCATTTCTCCAAGGAAGCCCTTATGGCGGACGCCTCGTTCCTCAGTGCTGGTTTTATGGTGGTTCACGGCAACCGCCTGGACGAACTGCGTAGCCTGGTGGTCAGCTGGATGCGGCGTTATCCGCTTGCGCCCCTGGAAAATGAAATCGCTCTGGTGCAGAGCAACGGTATTGCCCAATGGCTGAAGCTGGCATTGGCCGAAGACCCTGAAGATGACGACATGGGCGGCTGTGGCATCGCTGCGGCGATTGATGTGCAGTTACCCGGCAGCTTTATGTGGCAACTTTATCGATCAGTGCTCGGGCGTGATGAAATTCCAGCGAAATCGTTGCTGGACAAGGCCCCTCTAACCTGGCGATTGATGCGCCTGTTGCCAGAGCTGATTGATCAACCACATTTCGAACCGCTGCAACGCTTCCTGACTCACGATACCGACCTGCGTAAACGCTATCAGCTCGCTGAGCGGCTTGCTGATCTGTTTGACCAGTATCAAGTGTACCGGGCGGACTGGCTGGAAGATTGGGCGGCGGGTCGCCATCAACTGCGTAACGGTAGAGGTGAGAGCAAGCCGCTCACTCCGGCCAACTGCTGGCAGGCTGAGTTATGGCGTGCGCTGTTGCTGGACGTCGGTGAGCAAGGCATGGCGCAAAGTCGCGCAGGCGTTCATCAACGCTTCATAGAGACAATCACTGGGCTGGACACCGCACCTAAGGGACTACCTTCACGGGTGATCGTTTTTGGCATTTCTTCGCTACCTGCTCAAGCCCTGGAAGCACTCGCAGGATTGGCTCGCTTCAGCCAGGTTCTGCTCTGCGTGCATAACCCATGTCGTCACCACTGGGCAGACATCGTCGCCGATAAAGACCTTTTAAGGCATCAGTACAAGCGACAGGCGCGCAAGACCGGCATGCCGGTCGTACTTGACCCACAAACCCTGCATCAACATGCTCACCCGCTGCTGGCAGCCTGGGGCAAGCAAGGGCGCGACTACATCAACCTGCTCGACAGTTATGACGATCCCAACAGCTATCGATCAGCTTTTCGCGATGGACGTATCGATCTATTCAGCGAAAGCCAGCCGTTGAACATGCTCAATCAATTGCAGGACGACATCCTTGAGTTACGCCCGCTGAATGAAACCCGCCTGCTCTGGCCTGCGGTCGATCTGAAGCAGGACGAGTCGATCCGTTTTCACATTGCCCATAGCGCACAGCGTGAAGTGGAGATACTCCACGATCAGTTGCTCGCACGCTTTAGCGCAGACCCGCAGTTGCGCCCACGCGATGTGATCGTGATGGTTCCGGACATCGACAGTTACGCTCCGCACATCCGCGCCGTGTTCGGTCAACTTGAGCGGGAAGATCGGCGCTTTATCCCTTTCACGCTGACCGACCAGGGCCAGCGTGGTCGTGACCCGCTACTGATTGCGGTCGAGCATTTGCTCAAACTGCCTGACAGCCGTTTCCCGGTCAGCGAGATTCTCGACTTGTTGGACGTTCCTGCATTGCGCGCCCGATTTGGCGTAGAGGAGCGCGACCTGCCGACCTTGCATCGCTGGATCGAGGGGGCTGGCGTTCGCTGGGGTATGAACGCCGAACAACGCGCCGGTCTTGGTTTACCTGATGAACTTGAGCAAAACAGTTGGCGTTTTGGTTTGCGTCGCATGCTTCTGGGGTATGCCGTTGGCAGTGGTCATTCCTGCGATGGCATCGAACCTTATGATGAAATCGGCGGACTGGATGCGGCACTGATCGGCCCATTGGTAGCTTTACTCGATGCTTTGCAGATCGCTCACGCGGAACTCACGCAACCGGCATCGCCCGATCAATGGGGTGTGCGTCTGCAAGCATTGATGCAGCTATTTTTCCTGGCCAGCAATGAGCATGATGACTATCTGCTGGCCCAACTTGAGTTGCTCCGCGAAACCTGGCTGGAGACCTGCGAATCGGTTGGTTTACTGGATGAGCTGCCGCTGACGGTGGTCCGTGAAGCCTGGTTGGCTGGTCTCGATCAGGGGCGTTTATCCCAACGCTTCCTGGCCGGCGCAGTGAATTTTTGTACGCTCATGCCGATGCGGGCAATCCCGTTCAAGCTCGTTTGCCTGCTGGGTATGAACGATGGTGATTATCCGCGTGCACAACCGCCACTGGATTTCGATCTGATGGGCAGCGATTACCGCCCCGGTGATCGGTCTCGGCGAGAGGATGATCGCTATCTATTGCTCGAAGCCTTGCTCTCGGCGCGGGACCAGCTTTACATCAGTTGGGTCGGGCGCAGTATTCGTGACAATAGCGAGCGCCCCGCATCGGTATTGATCGGTCAGCTGCGTGACCATCTGGCTAACGGCTGGAAAAACACCGACGGCAGTAAAGAACTCCTCGATGCGATGACCCAGGAGCATCCGTTACAACCCTTCAGTGCCCGTTATTTCCATGAAGGCGATCAACTGTTCAGCTATGCCCGAGAATGGCAGCTGTTGCATGAGCAGCATGACCGTGGTCCAGTCTTGGAGGTGCTTGATGCCTATGTTCAGGAAGAGCCGCTGAGCCTTGGTCAACTACAGGATTTCCTGCGTAATCCCGTGCGGCATTTTTTCAGTCAGCGTCTCAAGGTGTTTTTCGAAGCGGCTGAAGCGCCTTTGGCAGATGAAGAGCCCTTCGTGCTCGATGCACTGCAACGCTACAGCCTGAGCGACAGCTTGCTTGAAGCTGCACTGGCTAGCCCCGATCAACCTGAGCAGGCTCTGCATGCACAGGCCAAAAGATTGCAGGACAGCGGCTTGCTGCCGATGGCCGGTTTCGGTGAGTGCTTGCAACGTGAGTTGATCGAGCCGCTACCGGATCTGCTGCAACGTTATCAACAGTTGCTCGCATTGTGGCCAACACCGCAAAACAGTGCTTTGCCGGTGACGCTCCAATTGCAGGGAGTGAGCCTGGAAGGCTGGCTCAGCGGTCTCCATCAACGCAGCGATGGCGGGTTGCTGGCTGTCACTACGATCCCCAACAGCATTGGTTCGATCAAGACCCGCAAGTGGCATCGTTTGACTCGTCCTTGGGTTAATCACCTGGTGGCTTGCGCGAGCGGCTTGTCGATGACTACGGGGTTGGTGGCCAGTGACGATACCTTGCTGCTTGCCCCTATCGAGCAAGATGCCGCGCTGAAAACCCTGGGCAATCTGTTACAGGCCTGGCAATCAGGTATGCGCCAGCCATTGCCCGTAGCGGTAAAAACGGCTTTCGCCTGGCTGGGCCAGACTGATCCGCTCAAAGCCGAGGCTGCCGCTCGCAAGGCCTATGAGGGCGACGGTCAGACCACCGATGGCGAGCGCCGCGAAAGCCCTGCACTGGCTCGCCAGTTTGCCGATTACAACGCCCTGATTGCCGACGAAACCTTTGTCGATTGGTGTGACGCGCTCTACCGTCCGCTGCTCGAAGCCCCTTGGCGCTCATTGACCAGTGAGGAGTCGCACTCATGACAGCGAAGGTCCCTCTGGCATTAGCCTTCCCGCTTCGCGGTAGTCAACTGATCGAAGCCAGTGCCGGCACCGGCAAGACGTTCACCATTTCCGCGCTCTACTTGCGGTTGGTGCTTGGGCACGGTGACGAGTCTGCCGGTTTTGGTCGTGAACTCCTGCCACCGCAAATCCTCGTGGTGACCTTTACTGATGCCGCGACCAAGGAGCTGCGTGAGCGGATCCGTACACGTCTTGCCGAGGCAGCGCGGTTTTTCCGCGACGAAACACCAGCACCTGACAGCCTGATTGCCGAGTTGCGTGGGCAGTTCAGTCCCGAACAGTGGTCCGGCTGCGCGAACCGTTTGGACATCGCCGCGCAGTGGATGGATGAGGCAGCAGTTTCGACGATTCACAGTTGGTGCCAACGGATGCTGCGTGAGCATGCGTTCGACAGTGGCAGTCTGTTCACTCAAACCCTTGAAGTTGATCACAGCAATCTGCTCGGTGAAGTTCTGCGCGATTACTGGCGACTGTTTTGCTA
The DNA here is from genome assembly GCF_039908645.1 of Pseudomonas helvetica. Classification (NCBI taxonomy): domain Bacteria; kingdom Pseudomonadati; phylum Pseudomonadota; class Gammaproteobacteria; order Pseudomonadales; family Pseudomonadaceae; genus Pseudomonas; species Pseudomonas helvetica. The sequence continues at coordinate 5,491,465 of NZ_CP150917.1, read as the reverse complement.
CCCGATGCAAGGTGATGCGCTGAACTGGGTTCGCAGCCATTGGGGCGGCCCGGCCGCCTTGCTGTCACGAGTGCGCGGGTTGTTCGCCAGTGAGCGTGATAGCGCTGAAGGAAAAGAACCTGCCGAGCTGATCACGGAGTGCCTGCAAGCTCGACGTGATGCGTTGCTGGAGCTCAAGGCGCCTTGGCGACAATGGGCGCAGGAGTTGCGAGAGATCTGTCTGCAAGGCGTCGCCAGCAAGTCTGTCGACGGACGCAAGATGCAAGCGCGTTACTTCGAGCCCTGGTTCGAGAAAATCTGTACTTGGGCCGAGGATGACAGCCTTGAACAACTGGATATTGGCACCGGCTTCAATCGTCTGACACCCGATGGCATGGCTGAGGCCTGGAAAGGTCAGGCACCAAGCCACCCCGGCCTGGACGCCATGTCCGGCCTGAAAGCCAGTCTCGATGCATTGCCGACTCCGGATGCCGCAGTCCTGAAACATGCCGCACAGTGGGTGGGGGCGCGTTTTGAAGAAGAGAAGCGTCGGCGTGCTGAAATGGGTTTTGACGACATGCTGCTCAGGCTCGATGCTGCATTGCGAGCCGAAGGAGGGGAGCGTCTGGCGACGTTGATCCGCGAGCAGTTTCCCGTCGCGTTGATCGACGAATTCCAGGACACCGACCCGGTCCAGTACCGGATCTTCGAAAGTATCTATCGTATTGAAGACAACAACCCCGAATGTGGGCTGTTTCTGATCGGCGACCCTAAACAGGCGATCTATGCCTTCCGTGGCGCCGATATCTATACCTACCTGCGCGCGCGTCAGGCAACGAGTGGTCGCTTGCATACCCTGGGCACCAACTTCCGCTCCAGTCACGGGATGGTCGATGCGGTGAACCATGTGTTCCAGCGTGCAGAAGCCCGTGAGCAGGGGCGTGGTGCGTTTCTGTTTCGTGAGAAAAACGGCGAAAACCCGGTTCCATTTCTGCCGGTCGAATCGCAAGGCCGCAAAGAGTCTTTGCAGATCAACGGTCAGGCCGTACCGGCGCTGAATATCTGGCAACTGTCCAGCGAGCAACCGTTGTCCGGTGTTGTGTACCGACAGCAACTGGCTGCAGCGTGCGCCAGTGAAATCACTGCATTGCTCAATGGCGGCCAGCAGGGGCGTGCGGGTTTTGTCCGGGGGGCAGAGGATCTACAGGGGTTGCTACCGGCAGATATCGCGATTCTGGTACGCGATGGTAAAGAGGCCCAGGCGGTACGCAACGAATTGTCCGTGCGAGGTGTGCGCAGTGTTTATCTATCGGACAAGGACTCGGTGTTCGCGGCCCAAGAGGCTCACGACCTGTTGAGTTGGCTAAAGGCCTGCGCCGAGCCGGATGTCGAGCGACCACTGCGTGCAGCGCTGGCCAGCATCACCTTGAACCTGTCGCTGACAGAATTGGAGCGTTTGAACCAGGATGAGCTGGCCTGGGAGAAGCGTGTCATGCAGTTTCGTGAGTATCGGGTGATCTGGCGCAGTCAGGGCATCCTGCCAATGCTGCGCCGGTTGCTGCATGATTTCGAACTGCCTCAGGCCTTGATTGCCCGAAGCGATGGCGAGCGGATACTGACCAACCTGCTGCACCTCTCGGAGCTGTTGCAGCAAGCCGCCGCCGAGCTCGATGGCGAGCAAGCCCTGATTCGTCATTTGTCCGAGCATCTGGCGTTGTCCGGGCAGGCCGGCGAAGAGCAGATTCTGCGTCTGGAAAGCGATGAGCAACTGGTCAAGGTAGTGACCATCCACAAATCCAAAGGCCTTGAGTATCCGCTGGTTTTTCTGCCGTTCATTTGTTCGGCAAAACCGGTGGACGGCAGTCGATTGCCGATGCACTACCACGACGCGAACGGGCAAGCCCAGATAACGTTGAGCCCAACCCCCGAGTTGATTGCCCTGGCGGACGATGAGCGCTTGGCTGAAGATTTGCGTCTGCTCTATGTGGCCTTGACCCGAGCCCAGCATGCTTGCTGGCTGGGAGTCACCGACCTCAAGCGCGGCAATAACAACAGCTCGGTGCTGCACCTGTCGGCATTGGGCTATCTGCTGGGTGGCGGCGAAAAGCTGGTCGAGTCGACGGCGCTGAAGCGTTGGCTTGAAGACTTGCAGCAAAACTGCAGCGCTTTGAGCTATGGCGAGATGCCTGAAGCCACAACCGAACGTTTTCTCCCGCCACGCAATGAGGCAACGTTGCTCGCACCGCTGATACCGAAGCGCAAGGCGGCCGAGAACTGGTGGATCGCCTCCTACAGTGCGTTGCGCATTGGCGATAGTCTGAGCGCTGGCAGCGACGAAGCGCCGGAAAGCCCTCAAGCGCAAAAGCTTTTCGATGACGAGCGACTTGATCCCGATGCGCCACGCGAAGTGCTTGCGAGCGGTGGTGATATCCACCGCTTCCCGCGCGGGCCGAATCCCGGGACTTTTCTCCATGGATTATTGGAGTGGGCGGGTGACGAAGGTTTCGCCGCAGACCCGAAATCCATCGAAAACGCCATTGCACGCCGCTGCAACCGCCGCGGCTGGGAAGGCTGGATCAACACCCTGAGCGACTGGCTGCAGCATTTGTTGCAAGCGCCGTTACGCATTGGTACCGAACAACCACCCGTGGTGTTCGAGCAACTGACCGAGTACCGGGTCGAAATGGAATTCTGGTTTGCCAGCCATAAAGTCGATGTGTTGAAGCTCGACGAACTGGTGCGCCAATACACCCATGCCGGCGCTTCTCGTGTCGTTGCCGAGCCCGTCCTGCTGAATGGCATGTTCAAAGGCTTTATCGACCTGACGTTCGAGCACGCCGGGCGTTATTACGTTGCGGATTACAAGTCCAACTGGCTCGGTGCTGACGATTCGGCCTATACCGAGCAGGCAATGGAACAGTCGATGCTCGATCATCGCTATGACCTGCAGTACGTGTTGTATCTACTGGCGTTGCATCGCCAGCTCAAGGCGCGACTCGCTGATTACGACTATGACCGGCACATGGGGGGCGCCTTGTACCTGTTCCTGCGCGGCACCCGGGCACCTGGCCAAGGCGTGTATTTCACTCGTCCGCCACGGGAATTGATCGAACGACTGGACCGGCTGTTCCAGGGAAAACCAGAACCCAAGCCTGAACCGGCCTGGGAGCAGGGTGTATTGCTATGAGCCGTTCCTTTGCCGATTTGTTACCCACACCGTTGACGGCCGAGAGCCTTGCGCAACTGACACCGCTGAGCCGTGCCGATGACCTGCTGCTGTTGCTTGAACGCTGGGTCGAGCGTGGCTGGCTTCGGGCACTGGACAAAGCCTTTGTTGCCTTCCTCCACGAACTGGCGCCCGATGGCGATCCGCTGGTGTTGCTGGCGGCGGCCTTGACCAGCCATCAACTGGGACACGGGCATGTGTGCCTCGATCTGTTCGAAACGCTCAAGGAGCCGGACTTCGCGCTATCCCTGCCGCCGGAGGGCGATCTGCAGACCGGAACCCTGTTGTTGCCATCGCAATTGCTTGAAGCATTGGAGGGCGCTCGCTGGTGCAAGGTCCTGGCATCCAGCAGTCTTGTGGCGCTGGCCGTCGATGAGCGTGATGAAACACAGCAGCGCCCATTGGTATTGTCTGGCAAGCGACTGTATTTACGCCGTTACTGGACGTACGAACGGCGCATCGACAGTGCGCTGCGCCAACGACTTATCGTCCATGAACCAACACCCGATGACCTGTCCGAACGCCTGAGTGGCCTGTTTGGCCAGGCCAGTTCCAGTGCGCAGATCGATTGGCAGAAACTCGCCTGTGCCCTGGCCACCCGTGGTGCATTCAGCATCGTTACGGGTGGGCCTGGAACCGGTAAAACCACCACGGTTGTGCGTTTGCTGGCCCTGCTCCAGGCGCCAGCCGTGGAGGCGGGCAAGCCACTGCGGATTCGACTTGCCGCCCCCACGGGCAAGGCCGCCGCGCGGCTGACAGAGTCCATCAGCCAGCAAGTTCGCACACTGCAAGTTGCCGAGAGCGTCAGGGACAAAATCCCCTCTGACGTGACCACGGTCCACCGTCTGCTCGGCAGCCGGCCGGGAACCCGGCATTTCCGCCATCACGCCGGCAATCGCCTGCCGCTGGATGTGCTGGTGGTCGACGAAGCCTCGATGATCGACCTGGAGATGATGGCCAATCTGCTTGATGCGTTGCCGACGCATGCCCGGTTGGTCTTGCTCGGTGACAAGGATCAGTTGGCGTCGGTGGAGGCCGGCGCCGTTCTCGGTGATCTGTGCCGCGATGCCGAGGCCGGTTGGTACAGCCCGCAGACCCGCGACTGGCTGGAGGCCGTCAGTGGTGAAAATCTTGGTTCCAGCGGTTTGCAGGAAGACATCGACGCCACTCACCCGCTGGCCCAGCAGGTCGTGATGCTGCGTCATTCGCGGCGCTTTGGCGAAGGCAGCGGCATTGGTCAACTGGCGCGCTGGGTCAATCAGCAGCAGGCCGATGAGGCCCGCAAGCTGCTGGCTGCCCGCAGTCATGCCGATCTTTTTTCGCTGCCCCTCAAGGGCGAGCAGGACAGGGCGCTGGAGCGTCTATTGCTCGAAGGCCATGGCGAAGGTCCGCAGGGTTATCGGCATTACCTGAGTCTCTTGCGCAACCAGCGTCCGTCCATCAACTCACTTCCCGACGATCCTTGCTGGATCGAGTGGGCACGCAATGTCTTGCAAGCCTTTGATGCGTTCCAGTTGCTGTGTGCCGTGCGCAAGGGACCGTGGGGTGTCGAGGGGCTGAATCAGCGGATTACCGGCGCGTTGCTCAAGGCGCGGCTGATCGACAGTGACCAGCAATGGTACGAAGGGCGTCCGGTACTGATGACGCGCAACGATTATGGCCTGGGCTTGATGAACGGCGACATCGGTATCGCCCTGAAATTGCCTGAGCGCGATGGCCAGGAGGGCGGACGCCAGGTGCTACGTGTCGCTTTTGCGCGTAACGATGGTCAGGGAGGTGTGAGGTTTGTTTTGCCCAGCCGACTCAATGACGTGGAAACCGTCTACGCCATGACCGTGCACAAATCCCAAGGCTCCGAATTCGCCCACACGGCGTTGATCCTGCCCGATGCGCTGAACCCGGTGCTGACCAAAGAGCTGATCTACACCGGAATCACTCGCGCCAAGAACTGGTTCAGCCTGATCGAACCACGTACCGGGATTTTTGAAGAAGCCGTACGACGCAAGGTCAAGCGCTTGAGCGGGTTGATGCTGGAATTGGGGTGAGCAGGTGCAGTGTGGTGGCGAGAGGACTTGACCTATCGCCACCAAGACCCGGCCCGCTCCGAGGTCTACTCCGCTGCCAGCAGCATCTCGGTCTGGGCGGTCAGGCCCATGAAGCGTCGAACACGTTCGCCGGTCTGCTTGTTGCGTATGGCATACGGGCTGGCATCCAGCTGAACATTCCCGTTTTCCATGAAGATCACCCGATCGGAAATCGACATCGCGAAGTCCATCTCGTGGGTCACGATCAGCATGGTCATGCCTTCTTTGGCCAAATCGCGGATCACATTCAACACATCGCCCACCAGTTCCGGATCGAGGGCCGAAGTCGGTTCGTCGAACAGCATGATCTTCGGTTCCATGGCCAATGCCCGAGCAATCGCTACCCGTTGTTGCTGACCGCCGGAAAGCTGATGCGGATACTTGTGCGCGTGAGCCAGCAGTCCGACCTTGTCCAACAACGCATAGGCGCGTTGTTCACTCAAGGGTTTTGCGCTGCCGTGGAAGCGCGGCGCCAGAGTGATGTTGTCGAGAATGCAGCGATGGGGAAACAGGTTGAAGTTCTGGAAAACCATCCCGATATGCCGCACACCACTACGAACCCTGGCGCTGTTGGGGGTGTCGTTGGAACCGATGAAGCTTTCGCCAAATAGCATGATCTCGCCTTGATCAATACTTTCCAGTCCATTGATGGTGCGAATCAACGACGTTTTACCTGAGCCTGACGGGCCGATGATTGAAATCACCTGACCACTGCCGACAGTCAGGTCGATGCCCTTGAGCACTTCGTGATTGCCATAGCGCTTGTGGATCTTCTCCAGTTGTAGAACGGGTACCGCACCGCGATTGACCGGGAGGCCGGCAGTGCTGGTCAGCGGTTGGGATTGGGCCTTGAGTCGGCTTACGGCGGTTTCGTCTAGGGTTTGCGGCTTGCGTTGGTTCAGATCCAGATGGCGCTCCAGTCGCTGCAAAAACCAGCCGAACACGCTCACGATAAACACGTAATACACCGCTACCGCACCGAGGGTTTCCATGACCAGGAAGTTCTGCGCGTACAGGCGCTGGCCGACGGTGAGCAGTTCGGTCAGGGAGATCACCGAGATCAGCGACGTCAGTTTCACCACCGTGATGTATTCGTTGATCAAGGTCGGCAGGGAAATGCGAAAAGCCTGAGGAATCACGATCAAACGCTGCAAGCCCAGGAAGCCGATACCCAGCGCGCGCCCGGCCTCTTTCTGACCCTTGGCGACCGAAATCAGGCCACCGCGATGGATCTCTGCCATATACGCCGCTTCGGTGATCACCAGCGCGAACAACCCGGAGTAGAAGGGGTTGGACAGGACCGAGCCGGTCATCGGGAATAACTGCGGCAGGTTGTAGACGAAGACCACCAGCACCAGCAGCGGAATGCTGCGGAAGAACCAGATATAAGCGGTCGCCGGAAGTCTGAGCCAGACCGAAGTCGACAGTTTGGCCGAGGCCAGCAGAAAACCAAGAAGCATGCCGATGAACCAGGCCAGGGCACTGAGTTCGATTACGGTGACGCAGGCTTGCCAGAAGGCGGAGTCAGCGAACAGGGAGAAAAAGTACGTCCAATCGAATTGCATAAGTACCTCGAACCGCATTGAAATCTTCGCGGGTAAGCCGCTCCCGTGCTGGGAGCGGTACTTTTGTAGGCGCGTGCTGGCCCGCGAAGGGGCGTCGCCTTAGTTGGACGCTTCTTCCAGGTTGTACTTCTTCAGGATAGCTGCGTAGTCACCGCTTTTTTTCGCACCATCAAACGCCTTGAGCAGCGCCTGATAGGTCTCCTCGTTGCCTTTCTTGACGAAGATGCCGAGGGTTTGCGGATAGACCAGATGCTGGGAGGTGACCACCACACGACCGTTGGTGTGTTCGGCGATCATCTTCGCTGCGCCGGCGATTTCCATTTGGGCCTGGATGTTTTTCGACAGCAGGGCCTGGGTCACTTCCGGTGCCGACGGGAACTCGCTGACAGTGATGGCGCCCTTGTTGTTCGGCACGCAATAGTCGGTCGAGAGTTTCTTCAATTGAGCAACCCAGGTGGTGCCTTGTTCCAGCCCGACTTTCAGGCCGCAGAGGTCCTCCGGGGTTTGCGCATTCAGACCGCTGTCTTTCGGTGCCATGATTGCCGCGCCCGTCACCGCGTAGCCAATGGTCATCGCTTGAGTCTGACGCTCTGGCGTGATGTACATGCCGGAGATGATCGCGTCGTAGTGCCCGGAGTTCAGGCCGGAAATCAGATTGGGGAACTTGGTATCGACGAACTCCGCCTTGGCTTGCATCTGCTTGGCCAGGGCTTGAGCCAGTTCCGGATCGGAGCCGACGATATTCTTCTGGCTGTCATAGGATTCGAACGGCGGGTAGGTGATTTCCATGCCGATTTTCAACTGACCCGGTGTGGCGGCGGAAGCCATGCTGGCAGTTGCACAAAACAGGCTGGCGGCGAGCAGGGACAAACGGGCAGCACGGTTATTTTTGTAAAGCATTTTCGGTGACTCCGATTAGAAAGTAGTGGCCGACAGCAATGATCAGGACGGTTGTGTCTGATTTTTCAGGTGCCCGAAGCTCGAAGGCTTACGCGCCTTCTCCGGCAACGTTATTTCTCCGTTTTCCACCCGCTTGCGCAGGTATTGGTAAGTCTGCAGCGCCTGGCTGTACATGTGTTCGCCAATGGCGATCTGCTCATACTCTTGCCCGGTCTTGGCGAAACCTGGCAGGGGTTTGATCTGGGTATGGAAGTCGCAGGCATAGAACAGCGGGAAGGAGTAGCGCTCTTCGCTGACACTGCGGACACGGTGAGCCGTCGCAACGAATGCACCCGCGGTCATGACTTCGAGCATGTCGCCGATGTTCACCACGAACGCCCCTGGAATAGGCGGTGCATCGATCCACTGGCCAAGATTGTTCATCACCTCCAGCCCGGGTTTGTCTGCCAGCAAAATGGTGAAGCACTCGTAGTCGGTATGTGCACCAATCCCGGGCGCATCCTGAGCCGTGCCGTCGAACGGGTAGTGGATCAGCCGCAACTTCGAGGGCGGCCGGGTGACCATGCTGTCGAAATAGTCTTCCTCCAGGCCCAATGCCAGGGCGAAGCCCCCGAACAGCCGTCGACCGAGGGCGAAGATCGCGGCGTAGTAGGCCTGCACGGCTTCCTTGAAACCTGGCAGTGACGGCCATTCATTCGGCCCGAGCAGCGGCGTGTTAGCCAGCACCAGCGGATCGTTTTCCGGGACTTCGAAGCCGATGTCGAAGGCTTCCTTATGATCCGGTTTGCCCTTGGCGTAAACCTCTTCTCCTTCCGGGACAAAGCCCTTGTGGGTCTTCGAGGTGCCGATGTAGTGCTGCATCTTGGTGTCCAGGGACTGATCGAAATAGTCCTTGGCTGCCTGGCGCAAGTTGGTGATCAACTGCGGATCGATGCCATGGCTGGTGATATAGAGAAAGCCGACGTCACTGGCAGCCACCCCGAGCTGCTCTGCGACGACCAGCCGATGTTCCCGTTCGATGCTGAACAGACCGGCGATATCCACCACCGGAATGCTCTTGAAGTTCGCTTGGGGCGTAGTGTTATTGATCTGCTCGGACATGTTGCAAGCACCTCACGCGAGGGTTGAGTGATTGAAGCGATCGAAGTGTTCGCGCTCTGTGTTGGCCATCCAGATATTCAGCGACCACAGGTCGGCGACCGGCACATTGGTGAAGGGCAAGTGGTGCAAATAGCCGTCGGCACCGAACTCAGGCGTCAGGGTGCTGACCTGATAGCCGCGAGCCTGCTGGGAGTGCCAGATGGCTTCCCAGTGCTGTTGATGGAAGGCCAGTTCCCGGGCGTATTCCGGGGCGGCGGGATGGGGAACCTGCGGGCCTTGGTCATAGCCGACGCGGGCCTGGATATGGTGTACGCGCTCGACGAAGGCACTCAGGTCATCCGCCGGATCATTCAACAACCGCTCGCACGTCACGACCCAATGGCTGATGTCGCTGGTGAACCGCAGGTCGGGTAGCTGCCGGATCAGTTCAAGCGTCAGCCAAGGGTTGAACAGTGAACGTGAGCGGTGGGTTTCGAAGCTGCAGAATTGCCCGTGCTTGCGTGCAAGCGCCATGGCCTGGCCGAAGAACTCCACCTGCTGCGACAGCGGCCAACGGTCATTGCCGGCCAGCACATTGACGAAGCGTGGATTGAGCTCGGCAGCCCAAGCGAGCTTTTTGTCCAGGTCAAGAAGGTGTTCGGTGGGCGACGCGGATTGTTCCGGCAGCACGTCATAAGCGGTAAACACGGTGCTGATGTAAGCCAGTTCATTGGCTTTTAGAAAGGCGCCGAACTCGGTTCGTTCGCGGACGTCCAACGGCAGGCGAGCTTCCATGCCATCGAAGCCGGCTTCCAGCAACTCGTCGAGCGCCTGGGCCTTGCTCGCGCTATAGCCCCAGAGGGTACGAAATATTTCCAGTTTCATCGGTGAACCTCCACGACGCCTTCAACTACTCAAGGCTCGACGCCGGTGCATGACCGAATCGAGCTGTTATGGCAGTAGCAAAAGGTGTTCATGAGTCGGATCTCGGTGGATCCGCTCTCACTTACGTCGCTGTCAGCTTTTATTGTTATTAAGACCGCAGTGCGGTTACAGGTCACGTTGGTGCCGATGGTAGACATGGGGTGAAACAGAGAAAATAGGAAACCCCAAATTGTTACTTCAGGATTTTATAAACAAATAGGCGCCTATCAATACTCGCTGCTTTCGTGAGCATTTCACCGGATATGCTATCGTTGCGGCATCATCCATGACGATCAACGAGAATTCCCGCATGAAGCTGGCTGTCTGGACGACAGAACGCATTGCTGGCTGGAAGCAGCTGCTGGCCGGCCTTTTCTGTTTGTTGAGCCTTCCTGTATTCGCTGAGTTGCAGGCGCCACCGAGCATGGCTGATCAGCGCGCCATGTCGGTCACTCAAGTGGTGTTGGGAATCCTCAGCTACGCTCGCTGGCCGGTGGAGCCCGCGCAATTGCGTTTGTGCGTGGTCGGTCCCACCGAGTACACCGACGATTTAGTCAAAGGCACCACTCAAGCCACGGGGCGTCCGGTGGTCGTTCGGCGACTGTTGGCCAATTACCCGGCGATCGCCAGTGAGTGTGACGCAATCTACATCGGTAAACTGACCAATGAAGAGCGCAGCACGCTCTTCGCTTCTTTGACAGGCCATCCGGTGCTGAGTATCAGCGAGGGGGGCGATCAATGCACGGTAGGCAGCCTGTTCTGCCTGCGTGTCAGTGACCATCAAGTCTCGTTTGAGGTCAACCTCGACTCGGTAGCCCGCAGTGGTGTGCGCATTCACCCCAGCGTCTTGCAACTCTCTCGCCGTAAAGCGGCGGCCCCATGAACCTGTTCAGGTCCGGCAACCGCCCAACTTTGCAATCGGTCATTGGCCGTGGACACCTGATCGTTGCGCTGGTTGGCGTGGCCATGGCCAGTCTGTCCCTGACCTTGCTCGGGGTACTGGCCTTGCGGGTGTATGCCGATCACAACCTGCAGCTGATTGCCCGTTCGATCAATTACACGGTGGAAGCTGCAGTGGTGTTCAACGACAGCGCGGCGGCGACCGAAGCGCTGGCGCTGATCGCGTCCACAGAAGAAGTGGCCGATGCCCAGGTGTTCGATGAAAAGGGCCAACTGCTCGCTCGTTGGCAGCGACCGGAAACCGGTCTGGTTTCCGAATTGGAAATGCAGATCGCTCGATCGCTTCTGGAAAAGCCGATCAACATACCGATCCTCCATCAAGGTCAGGAAATCGGCAGCATCCTGCTGACCGGGCATGGCGGCAGTCTGATGCGCTTTTTGCTCAGCGGTCTGGCCGGGATTGTCTTGTGTACGGCGGTTAGCGCCTGGGTCGCGTTGTATCTGGCACGCCGTCAGCTACGCGGGATTACCGGCCCACTGCGCAGCCTTGCCGAGGTCGCTCACGCCGCGCGCCAGGAGCGGGTCCTCGATCGTCGTGTGCCGCCAGCACGCATTGCCGAACTCGACAGTCTGGGCAACGACTTCAATGCCTTGCTTGATGAGCTGGAGTCCTGGCAAACCCACCTGCAAAGCGAAAACGAAACGCTGGCCCACCAGGCCAGTCATGACAGCCTCACCGGTTTGCCGAATCGGGCGTTTTTCGAAGGTCGACTGATTCGCGCGTTACGTAATGCCAACAAACACGATGAACGGGTTGCCGTGCTGTTTCTCGATAGCGATCGGTTCAAGGGTATCAATGACAACTTCGGCCACGCTGCTGGCGATGCCGTGCTGGTTGCCGTGGCAACCCGAGTCCGGGCGCAATTGCGTGAAGAGGATCTGGTCGCCCGCTTGGGCGGTGACGAGTTTGCTGTGCTGTTGACGCCGTTGCACAAAACCGAAGACGCCGAACGAATTGCCGAAAAGATCATCGCCAGCATGGAGCTGCCGGTTCAGTTGCCAGGCGATACCCAGGTGTTGACCTCACTCAGCGTTGGCATTGCGATTTATCCTGATCATGGCGCCACACCCGGTACCCTGCTCGATGCCGCCGATGCGGCAATGTATCAAGCCAAACGCCTCGCCCGAGGCGGGCAATACACGGCAGGGTCGGAGCACCTTGTCGCCAATGTTCAAACCAGGAGTTAACAGCCTTGTTTTCACTGACCCAGCGTTCCCTGCGATTCTTTACCTTTACCTTGCTCATGGCCGTGCTGGCAGTGAGCGGTTGCCAGACCGCGCCGCAAAAAGGCCTCAGCCCGGCGCAGATCGTGGTGCTTAAACAGCAGGGTTTCGAATTGACCGAGGAGGGCTGGGCCTTCGGTTTGTCGGGCAAGGTGTTGTTTGGCAGCGACGTTGATCACTTGAACCCGCAAAGCACCGAAATCGTTGAGCGAATCGGCAAGGCATTGCACGGTGCCGGCATTGAGCGCGTGCGGGTCGATGGTCACACCGACGGGTCGGGTAAAGAGGCCTATAACGAGCAACTTTCCCTTCGCCGCGCCAAGAGTGTCGTCGCGGTGCTGACCAGCGTTGGCCTGCGTGAGGAGAACATTCGACTGCGCGGCCTTGGCAGCGCCGAGCCGGTGGCATCCAACACCACCACCGCCGGACGCACCGAGAATCGCCGGGTATCGATTGTGGTGATCGCGGACTAGTCGGCAAAGTGCTTCGTGCGGGTTTCCCCCATCAATAGCGCTTGATTCTGCTCAGTCACTTCACGGATGCATTTGCATGTCATAAGCCGGGTGTGTCCCGGTTTCTATCGACGTGCCTTAACTCTGATTCATTCGATAGACCATTGCGCTCCAGTAACGGTTGCCATTGCGTTTCTGGCGAGTCCATCCGGCAGCCTCCAACTGCTTGGCGATCATTCGATTCATGACTCCATGACCGAGCAACAGGACCGGGCCTGCGCTCGCAAGGGATCGAAGTTGTTGAGCGGCCTCGTTGGCCCGAATCTTGGCCTGACGGAAAGACTCGACCGTCCCTGAGAAGCCGCATAACCATGAGACTCGAAGGATAAATGCCCATGTAAACGGTGAAAGACGCGGCAGTGTCCAGCGGCCATGGGGCAGTTGCGCCTCGCAGAAAATCGCGTCTACCAGGGTGGGCTGAAGGCCCAACGCCCGAACGGATGTCAGAGCCCGAGGCGCACTGCTCGATACAATCACTTGGGCGGTAGCGGCCAGTTGCACACTCGCCTCTGGGGCGGGCTGGTTGATGATTTCGGATAGATTGTATTGCTCGATCCAGCGTTTCATATCAAGCGCTGAAACCTTGTTGGTCACGGCCAGATTCGGCTGCCCATGGCGCATCAGGATGATCTCCCTGCTCATGTGTTTACGTCCTTGTTTTACTGCCCCAGGAGTGCTGAAAATGCACCCGGCGGGCATTTGAAGCATGCTGATCGTGCCGGTGTAAACCGCACATTGAGGCGTGAGGTTATCATCTGGACGTTAGGTGAAGGGAGCGACATTTGCAGCTTGCGTGAACGAGCTCCATCCCCCCCCCAGCCCTTCGATGTCACAAGTTGCGTACCAATCCCTGTCATCGAGCCTTGGCAAAGGCCTGCTGACCTCGTTACGACGCCGCTACCTGATTCCTTGAAGGGCTGTCAGTCGGCGAAGTACATCGTTCGGGTTTCACCCATCAATAGTGCCTGATTCTGCTCGGTCACGGCGCGGATGTAGTCCCAGAGCAAAGTAATCCGCTTGAGCTTGCGCAGGTCCTCGCGGCAGTACATCCAGAATTGCCGGGTGATGTTGATTTCCTCCGGCAGCACCGGCAGCAGTCGTGGATCCTGGGCCGCCAGGAAGCAGGGCAGAATCGCCAGCGAGCGGCCTTGCTGCGCGGCCACGAATTGCGCAATTACGCTGGTGCTGCGCAGGTTGGCGCTGGCGCCGGGCAGTACATTCGCCAGGTACAGCAGCTCCGAGCTGAATGCCAGATCGTCGACATAACTGATGAACTGATGCTTGCCCAAATCTGCCGGGCGGCGGATGGGCGGGTGTTGGTCGAGGTAATCCTGGGTCGCGTACAGCTGCAAACGGTAGTCGCAGAGTTTGCAGCAGACGTAAGGGCCGTGTTCCGGGCGTTCCAAGGCGATGACAATATCTGCCTCGCGCTTGGACAAGCTGATGAAGTGCGGCAGCGGCAGGATATCCACCGAAATCGCCGGATAGGCATCGACGAAGTGGCTGAGCTGCGGGGTGATGAAAAAACTCCCGAAACCCTCGGTGCAGCCCATCCGCACATGGCCGGATAACGCCACGCCCGAGCCGGACACCTGCTCGCACGCCATGTGCAGCGTGCTTTCTATGGATTCGGCATAACCCAGTAAACGCTGGCCCTCGGCGGTCAATACAAAGCCATTGGTCCGTGATTTTTCGAACAACAATGTCCCCAATGCACCTTCCAGCGAACTGATCCGCCGTGACACGGTGGTGTAATCCACGGCCAGGCGTTTGGCAGCGCTGCTGGCCTTGCGGGTACGGGCGACCTCGAGGAAAAACTTCAGGTCGTCCCAGTTCAACGAGCCTAACGATGTGATGTTTTTTTGCATGTTGGACCGGATTTTATGTGCGTTCTTATTAGAAGTTTGCACATCTATACTCCAAAAACAGTCCGACAACCAATTCGCGACACACGCCTCATCACAAGGCGACTTTTCTCGCCTTGGCTCCCTGCATAACAACAAGTCCAGGAGACCGTCATGAACGCATCGCTCACGCCAGAAACCACTGTGCAAAAGGTCAAGCTGTTGATCGACGGCCAATGGGTCGAGTCCCAGACCACCGAATGGCACGACATCGTCAATCCGGCAACCCAGCAAGTGCTGGCTAAAGTACCGTTCGCTACGCCTGCGGAAGTCGACGCCGCGATCAGCGCCGCTCATCGTGCCTTCCAGACCTGGAAGCTGACACCGATTGGCGCGCGGATGCGCATCATGCTCAAGCTTCAGGCGTTGATTCGCGAGCACTCCAAGCGCATCGCCGTGGTCCTCAGCGCCGAGCAGGGCAAAACCATCGCCGATGCTGAAGGCGATATTTTCCGTGGCCTGGAAGTGGTCGAGCACGCGTGCTCCATCGGCAGCCTGCAAATGGGCGAATTCGCTGAAAACGTCGCGGGCGGTGTTGATACCTACACCCTGCGCCAACCGATCGGTGTCTGCGCCGGTATCACGCCGTTCAACTTCCCGGCGATGATCCCGCTGTGGATGTTCCCGATGGCCATCGCCTGCGGCAACACCTTTGTGCTCAAACCGTCCGAACAAGACCCGATGTCGACCATGCTGCTGGTGGAACTGGCCATCGAGGCGGGCATTCCAGCCGGCGTGCTCAACGTGGTTCACGGCGGCAAGGATGTGGTGGACGCGCTCTGCACCCACAAAGACATCAAGGCCGTATCGTTCGTCGGTTCGACGGCAGTCGGTACTCACGTCTACGACCTGGCCGGCAAACACGGCAAACGCGTGCAATCGATGATGGGCGCCAAGAACCACGCGGTGGTACTGCCCGATGCCAATCGTGAGCAAGCTCTCAATGCGCTGGTCGGTGCCGGCTTCGGCGCCGCCGGTCAACGCTGCATGGCCACCTCGGTGGTGGTGCTGGTGGGCGCGGCCAAGCAGTGGCTGCCAGACCTCAAGGCATTGGCGCAAAAACTCAAAGTGAATGCCGGCAGCGAGCCGGGCACTGACGTTGGTCCGGTGATTTCGAAACGGGCCAAGGCGCGGATTCTTGATCTGATCGAAAGCGGCATCAAGGAAGGCGCAAAACTGGAGCTCGATGGTCGTGATATCACCGTCCCCGGGTACGAAAAAGGCAACTTTGTCGGCCCGACCCTGTTCTCCGGCGTGACCACCGACATGCAGATCTACACCCAGGAAATCTTCGGTCCGGTGCTGGTGGTGCTGGAAGTCGACACCCTCGATCAGGCCATTGCGCTGGTCAACGCCAACCCGTTCGGTAACGGCACCGGCCTGTTCACCCAGAGCGGCGCCGCGGCGCGTAAATTTCAGAACGAAATCGACGTCGGTCAGGTTGGCATCAACATCCCGATCCCGGTGCCGGTTCCGTTCTTCAGCTTCACCGGCTCGCGCGGTTCCAAGCTTGGCGACCTCGGTCCGTATGGCAAGCAAGTGGTGCAGTTCTACACTCAAACCAAGACCGTCACCAGTCGCTGGTTCGACGATGACAGCGTCAATGACGGTGTGAACACAACCATCAATTTGCGTTAAGGAGCCGGACATGAAAATCGCTTTTATCGGTCTCGGCAACATGGGCGCGCCGATGGCGCGCAACCTGATCAAGGCTGGCCATTCGCTGAACCTGGTCGACCTGAACAAAGCCGTACTCGCAGAACTGGCGCAACTGGGCGGCACTATCAGCGCCACGGCGCGTGAGGCAGCCCAAGGCGCAGAACTGGTGATTACCATGCTGCCGGCCGCTGTCCACGTGCGTAGCGTCTGGCTGGGTGAAGATGGCGTGCTGGCCGGGATCGCCAAGGGCGTTCCCGCCGTGGATTGCAGCACCATCGACCCGCAGACCGCCCGCGATGTCGCCGCGGCGGCGGCCAAGCAAGGTGTGGCCATGGCGGATGCGCCGGTTTCCGGCGGCACCGGTGGCGCTGCGGCCGGGACGCTGACCTTCATGGTCGGCGCCACGCCGGAATTGTTCGCCACCCTGCAACCGGTACTGGCGCAGATGGGCCGCAACATTGTGCATTGCGGTGAAGTCGGCACCGGGCAAATCGCCAAGATCTGCAACAACCTGTTGTTGGCGATTTCCATGGTCGGCGTCAGCGAAGCCATGGCCCTGGGTGATGCCCTAGGCATCGACACCAAGGTGCTGGCGGGGATCATCAACAGTTCGACCGGTCGTTGCTGGAGTTCGGAGATGTACAACCCGTGGCCGGGTATCGTCGAAACAGCACCGGCGTCGCGTGGTTATACCGGTGGTTTTGGTGCCGAATTGATGCTCAAGGACCTGGGGCTGGCGACTGAAGCTGCACGTCAGGCGCATCAACCGGTGATGCTCGGCGCGGTGGCTCAGCAGCTGTATCAGGCGATGAGTCAGCGTGGCGAAGGCGGCAAGGATTTCTCGGCAATCATCAACAGCTATCGCAAACCCTGATAGGGGGGACGGGACTGTGGCGAGGGAGCTTGTCGGAACGCCGCAACGCCCCGCTCGGCTGCGAAGCAGTCGTCAATCCTGAACACGCGGCGTATCTGACAAGTCGCATTGGCCTCATGGGTCCGCTTCGCGAACCAGCGGGAGCAAGCTCCCTCGCCACAAAAGCCGCGCTCGCCACAAGTGCGGCGCATTCCAATAGATATCTTTCCGAGAGCCCACGTCGGGTGGGCTCTCGGTTTTTTATTGCTGAATCAGGCGAAAACGAAGTACTTGCGTACGGTCTCGACCACTTCCCACGTACCTTTCATGCCCGGCTCAATGACGAAAATATCACCCGCGCGCAGATGGATCGGTTCCATGCCGTCCGGGGTGATCACGCAGTAGCCTTCCTGGAAGTGGCAGTATTCCCACTTCACATACTCCACGTACCACTTGCCCGGTGTGCAGATCCAGGTGCCCATGATCTTGCTGCCGTCTTCGCTGGTGTAGGCGTTGAGGTTGACGGTGTGCGGGTCACCTTCGAGTTTCTCCCATTTGCAGGCATCAAGCACCGGCAGTGGATGGGTATCGCGAAGAACGGTAATGGGTTTGGACATGCTGACTCCGAGCGTTAGGCAGGACTGAAGTCGCACCCTATAGCGCCCGGCTCGGTGTCAGTTGTCTGTGCTCGACACTCAGCTGTCCAGAAACGCGCTATTGAGCAAACCCGCTCAAGCGGACATCCGGGAGTCCGATTCGCGCATTGAAATTTCCATCCGCTAAACTTCAAATTCTTGGCATTAAGTGCGAAACATTTGGGCGTTCCCGACGGATTTCGCAAGAATCTTCACAGGCATCACTCGTATCATTCACGCGAGAGTTGTCGAGAGCTATGCAATGAAAAAAACAATGTCGTGGTGGGATATCAGCCCGCCCTTGAGCACCGCAACACCGACGTGGCCGGGTGATACGCCGTTTCAGGAAGAGCGTGTCTGGACCTTCGGGCCTGAATGCCCGGTGAATGTCGGCCGCATCACCCTGTCCCCCCACACTGGCGCCCATGTCGATGCACCGTTACATTACAGCGCCGAAGGTGCAGCCATCGGCGATGTATCGCTGGATGTCTATATCGGGCCGTGTCGCGTCTTGCATTGTCTGGACAGCGGTCGCCTGGTTCAGCCGGGGCAACTGGAAGGACGCCTTGCCGATCTGCCCGAGCGCGTCTTGCTGCGCACTTATCAACAGGCGCCGCTGACGGCCTGGGATCCGGATTTCACGGCAGTCGCCAAGGAAACCGTCGACCTGCTGGCGAGCCTTGGCGTGCGGCTGATCGGTATCGATACGCCGTCGCTGGACCCTCAACAGTCCAAGACCATGGATTCGCACAACGCAGTGGCCCGCCATGGCATGGCGATTCTCGAAGGCATCGTGCTCGATGACGTGCCGGAAGGCGACTATGAACTGATTGCGCTGCCGCTGCGGTTTGCCAACCTGGACGCCAGTCCGGTCAGGGCTATTTTGCGTCCACTGAACAAACCGCCACTTGAGGAGCCTGCTCAATGAGCCAATGTCCCTATTCTTCAGATCAGTCACCTTCAAACCCGCCAGAAGAATGGCATAACGCCGAGCTGAATTTTTCCGACTCCATGAGCTACGGCGATTACCTAGATCTGGGGAAGATTCTCAGTGCCCAGCACCCCTTGTCGCCGGACCATAACGAGATGCTGTTCATCATCCAGCATCAGACGTCCGAGCTGTGGATGAAGCTGATGCTGCACGAGCTCAAGGCGGCTCGTGAGCATGTCAGGCTGGGCGAGTTGCCTCCGGCGTTCAAGATGCTGGCGCGGGTCTCGCGGATTTTCGATCAACTGGTGCATGCCTGGACGGTGTTGGCGACCATGACGCCGACCGAATACCACGCGATCCGGCCGTTTCTGGGCCAGTCATCGGGCTTCCAGTCGTTCCAGTACCGCGAGATCGAATTCATCCTCGGCAACAAAAGTGCAACGCTGTTGCGTCCGCATGCGCACCGGCCGGAACTGTTGGCGGAGCTGGAAAAGGCGATTGCCACGCCGTCGCTGTATGACGAGGCGATTCGGTTGATGGTCAGCGCAGGGTTGGCGATTGATCCGCAGCGCTTCGAGCGCGACCCGGCCAGCCCGACCGCTTATGACGCCTCGGTCGAAGCCGCCTGGCGTGTGGTCTACACCGACCCTTCGCAGTATTGGGACCTGTACCAGTTGGCGGAGAAACTGATCGACCTCGAGGACTCGTTCCGTCAATGGCGCTTCCGCCATGTCACCACGGTTGAGCGGATCATCGGCTTCCAACCGGGTACCGGCGGCACCGAAGGTGTGGGTTATCTGCGCAAGATGCTCGACACCGTGCTGTTTCCGGAGTTGTGGCGCGTGCGTTCGACCCTCTGACCCGAGATACAAAAAAGCCCCGGCACTCATCGAATGCCGGGGCTTTTTGTCGACTGGCTGAAGGCTATTAAGCGACCGACAACGCGCGAGTTCTGGCGACCCGAATCCGGTAGAACACGAACAGGATCAGCACCCAGACCGGGATCGCGTAGACCGACGCACGCACCCCAGGAATCAACAACATCACATAGATGATCATGGCCATGAACGCCAGGCACAGGTAATTGGTGTACGGCGACCAGAATGCCTTGAAGCCCGGGACGATGCCGCGTTGGCCCATGGCCTTGCGAAACTTCAGGTGCGTCAGGCTGATCATCGCCCAGTTGATCATCAACGAGGCGACCACCAGCGCGAACAGCAACTCAAGCGCTTCATGCGGGGCGACGTAGTTAACCAGCACGGACAACATCGTCATCAGCGCCGATACGCCCAGCGCCCGTAACGGCACGCCCCGTTTGTTCAGCTTCATCAGTGGCTTGGGGGCATCGCCCTGTTCCGCCAGGCCGTAGAGCATGCGGCTGTTGCAATAGACACAGCTGTTGTAGACCGAGAGTGCTGCGGTGAGCACCACAACGTTGAGGATCTGCGCCGCGGTGTCGCTGCCGATCAAGGCGAAAATCTGCACAAACGGACTGCCGCTGTAGGCATCGCCGGAAGCGCCCATTGTTTGTAGCAGTTGGTCCCACGGGTACAACGACAGCAGCACGGTGAGTGCGCCGACGTAGAAGATCAATACGCGGTAAACCACTTGGTTGATCGCCTTGGGAATGACTTTCCTCGGCTCGCTGGCTTCGGCGGCGGTGATGCCGACCAGTTCCAGGCCGCCAAAGGAGAACATGATGAACGCCATCGCCATCAGCAAACCGTTGGTGCCGTTGGGGAAGAAACCGCCGTGACTCCACAGGTTGCTCACCGAGGCCTGCGGACCGCCGGTGCCGCTGACCAGCATGTAGCAGCCGAGGGCGATCATGCCGATGATTGCCACGACCTTGATGATGGCGAACCAGAACTCCATTTCACCGAAGACTTTGACGTTCATCGTGTTGATCAGGTTGACCAGTACGAAGAACACCGCCGCGCTGACCCAGGTGGGGACCTCTGGCCACCAGAACTGCACGTACTTGCCGACGGCTGTCAGCTCCGCCATGCCCACCAGCACATACAGCACCCAGTAGTTCCAGCCGGACAGGAAGCCGGCAAAACTACCCCAGTAGTTGTGTGCGAAATGACTGAAGGACCCGGCGACCGGCTCCTCGACAATCATCTCTCCCAGTTGGCGCATGATCAGAAAGGCGATAAAACCGGCAATGGCATAGCCGAGGATCATCGACGGGCCGGCCGATTTGAGCACGCCGGCGGAGCCGAGAAACAGCCCTGTACCAATCGCGCCGCCCAGTGCGATCAGCTGAATATGCCTGTTTTTCAGCCCCCGCTTCAGTACGCCCTGTTGCTGTTGTTCATCCGCCATCTGGATACCTTCTAGTTGTTATGGTCAGGCTTTGTTGCAGGTCGACAGCTTATTCAATTGGCACGCGTTTGTGAGCCTCAGACGTTACTTTCAGTGAACTTTTCGTAATACAGCTGCACGTTGTCGAGGGTTTGGTCCTGCAACCAGCTCTTGATCGACTCAACCATCGGCGGTGGCCCGCAGACGTACATGTCGACTGCGGCATCGCGCAGTTCGCTGGCCTCGAAATGCTCGGCAATGTAGCCGCGTTTTCCCTCCCAGCCCGGTGACGGGTCGCTGACCACCGGCGTGTAGCGAAATCCTGGAATGCGGTGAGCATAGGCGCTGATCCGTTCGCCTTCGCACAGATCGGCCGCGTCCCGTACACCGTAGTACAAATGCACAGGCTGCTCGCAACCGCGCGCGACGATTTCGTCGAGCATCCCCAGCAGCGCGGACAGTCCGGTGCCGCCGGCCACCAGAATCAGCGGCCGGGCGATGTGGCGAAGATAAAACGCGCCCAACGGTGCCTCCAGAGCGATTTCATCGCCGACCTGGCAGCGCTCACGAATGTAATTGCTCATCACTCCGTCGGGTAACAGGCGAATCAGAAATTGCAGCTGATTGCTGCTGCTCGGGCGGTTGGCGAAGGAGTAGGAGCGCTTGCTCATGGTCCCTGGAATCAACAGGCGCGCATATTGCCCCGGCAGGAAATCCAGTGGCTGGGTGGCCGCGCCCAAATCCAGATGGAGGATCGCGGTGCTGGCCGAGACCTGACGCACATGCGTGACCGTACCGCTGAGTTGTTCAGGCCCCGCGGCATTGCACAGGCTGGAAGCAAAGTCGAAATAAAACGCGGCGTCGGACTTCACTCGGGTCTGACAAGTCAGCATTTTGCGTTGTTGCAGGTCGAGGCTGGAGAGGGCTTCCTCATCCACATAATCCTGGCTGTAGTCGCCGGATTCGCAGCGGCCCTGACAGGTTCCGCAGACACCCTCGCGGCAATCCAGCGGAATATTGATGCCGTTGCGCAGGGCGGCATCGAGCAATATTTCGTTGGCCTGCACGGGAAAAAACAGTGTTTTGCCGTCGGCAAAACTGAACGCGACCTTGTGGTTCATGCCCCGGTCTCCATAGCTTCAGAGGTGGTAGAAATCGAGCACCGAGTTGATGGTGTCGTTGAGCAGCAACACGTGTTTGCGGGTAATCAGCCAGCTGTCTGCGTGAGGCTTGAGGCGATAGGTCGCGTTCCCGTAGAACTGCTCGGAGGTGGCCAGGCGATAAAACAGGGTGTGCCAGTTCAGCCGCACCTCCAGCTCACCGGCTTCGAGTTCGCTGATCCGCACGTTGTTGATCAGGTGCAGGGTGCGCGGCATCGGCGTGGCCGAGGCAGCCTTGCCGGTGCGCAGGCGGAATACACGGTCTTCCAGGCCCGAGCGATTGGCGTAGTAGATCAACGACATTTCGCGCTTGGGGTCACGGGTGTAGACGTGTTCGGAGTCCCATTGCGGCAGGTGAAACTCACTCTGCTCGTCGAAGAGCTGGATGTAGGGGTCCCAGTCCTTGGCGTCGCAGAGTTCGGATTTACGGTAGAAAAACTGCTCGATCTGATACTGCAATTGCGGATTCATATTCACACCTCACGTAGCTTCAGGGATTTCGCGTCCAGGCCGTCGAGCAAGAACTTCTGCCAGTTGCTGTGCTGGTTGACGTAAAGCCCTTCGTGGGTGAATTCGGTGCCGGTCATGGCCGGTGCAATGCCGATCGCCTCGCTGTTGGGCGTGGCGCCGGTTGCCCACTGGTGGCTGCCGCGCGAGATATCGCTCCAGCGTTCCAGTCGTGCCTGGAAACCACGCTGGGCTTCGCGAAACTCCACCAGGTCATCCGGGGTGCCGAGTCCAGACACGTTGAAGAAATCTTCGAACTGGCGAATCCGGTTTTCCCGATCCGCGTCCGACTCGTTTTTCACACCCAGGCACTGGCTGATGATCTCGGTCTTGTTCCAGGCCACCGGACGGATGATCCGTAGCTGCGAGCTGATTTGATCGAGGAAAAACAGGCTGGGGTAGATGTTCAGGTTGCGCAGCCGATGCATCATCCATTCGGCTTTTTCCTGACCGTGTTCCTCGATCAGGCGCGGCATGATCGTCGCGTAGCCGGAACGCACCGTCGGGTTGGGCATGTCGCTGAACAGCACGCTGTGACCGTTGTTGAAGGCGAACCAGCCGTCGTCGGTATTGGCGTCGCCAGCCCCCAGCTTGCTGTAGTCGAGCGTGCCGCTGGCGCGGGTGCCGTTCTCGTTGTCGACCTGCTGGCGGTGTTGCACCGTGGCCACATAGTTATAGTGGACCGTGCTGACGTGATAGCCGTCCAGGCCGTTTTCGTTTTGCAGTTTCCAGTTGCCGTCGTAGGTGTAGGCCGACTTGCCGGGCAGTACTTCCAGCTCCCCGGTGGGCGATTGGGCGACCATCATGTCGAAGAACACTTTGGCATCGCCGAGGAAGTCTTCGAGGCTGTTATCGCCATGAACGTCCAGGCTGATGAAGACGAAGCCCTTGTAGCTCTGGATGCGGGCTTTTTTCAGGCCGCGTGTGGCTTTGTCGAAACCTTCCGGGTACTCGCCGGGGGCCTTGACCTTGACCAGGCGTCCGTCGCTTTTGTAGCACCAGGCGTGGAACGGGCAGGTAAACGTCGATTGGTTGCCTTTGCCGACGCGGGTCAATGTGGTGCCGCGATGCTGGCAAGCGTTGATCAGTGCGTTGAGTTGGCCGTCACCGTCACGGGTGATGATCATCGGCTGGCGACCGGCGCGCATCGTGATGAAGTCGTGGTTATTGGCCAGCTCGCTTTCGTGACAGGCGTAGATCCAGTTCTTCTCGAAGATCAGCTCCATCTCCAGATCGAACAGTTGCGGCTCGGTAAAGATATCCCGAGCGATGCGAAATACGCCTTCTGCCGGACGGAAGTCCAGGCAGCCTTCAATGAACGCTTTCCACTGCTCGACGCTTTTTTCGCCACTCATGGGTGTGCACCTTTTTTATTCGGGTCAATCGGTGCGCCCATTAGAGAGAGTGGGGCGGGCAGGGGTCTATCCGGTTTGTCGACGAAGGCAGTCCACAAAGTTCGGCGGCCGCTGGCTGCACTGCCCCTGTGGCGAGGGAGCTTGCTCCCGCTGGGTTGCGAAGCAGCCCTGAAGTCGGCAATTGCAATTTTTCAGATAGGACGCATCCGAAGGTTTTACGACTGCTGCGCCCGAGCGCGGACCGGTCGGCGGGAGCAAGTGCCTCTCACTGCGATCTTTGCGGGTAACACCCGCGTGTATCAAGGTGGGCAGCTAATACTCAAGACCCTGCACCATTCGATGAACGGCCGCCCCTGTTTGCAGCATTGAGGTACTGTCTTGGGCAGCCTTGAGCGTTGTTCGAGGGTGAGCCCCGGCTCCGGAACTGCCGCGTTATCCACTTAGTCGATGATTGCTATCCACCGGGTTGGCGCAGGCGTTCAGTGGTCTGGAACTTGCTCGGCTCAAGTCAGAGGTGCGCCGTCAGAGCGCGCGAGAAAAATATTGCCGTGGGTGCGCCGTGATGAGTAGCAAAGCCGATCCGCAGTTTCGCGATATTCGTATCGATCACTATGACCTTGAGGGCGCGCGGACCTGGATGTCAGGGATCTGCGGGCCGCACCGTCTCGAAACCTCGACGCCCGAACGTATCCGTTTTCATCACACGGCCAATGTGTTCAAGTCGATGGCCACGACCCTGGGCACTATCGAATACGGCACTGACGTGACCGTCGATATCGAAGACGCCGAGCATTTCAGCAGCTACAGCCTCAGCCTGCCTTTGGTCGGTGAGCAGGAGCTGAGCAAGAACGGCACGCTGCTCAAATCCAATCGCGATCAGGGCGTGATCATCTCCCCGAATGAAAACCAGATGCTGGCGATCTCCGGTGACTGCCGCAAGGTCCAGGTGGTGATCACTCGGGCGGCCATGAGCGAATCCCTTGAAGGGATGTTGCAGCGCCCGCTGGATGCGCCGCTGCGCTTTGAATCAGTGATGGATGCGGTGGACGGTGCGTCGGCCTCGTGGTGGCGCATGGCGCGGTATTTCATCGGCGAACTCGAGCGCAGCAGCGCACTGTTTGAGCAGGTCGTCTTCACGCGGGACATCGAAAGCTCGTTGATCAAAGGCCTGATCCTCGCCCAGCCGAACAATTACTCCGATGAGCTGCGGGAGGTGTTGGGGGTGAAATTGCCGCACTATCTGATCAGGGCCAAACAGTACATTCACGACAACGCTCGCGAAGCCGTGCACCTGGAAGACATCGAAGCGGCGGCCGGGGTTTCGCGGTTCAAGTTGTTCGAGGCATTCAGGAAGTACTTCGCCCTGTCGCCGATGGCTTATCTGAAAAAATACCGCTTGAATGCGGTGCGCCAGGACATTCTTGAACAGGGGCTGGCGCGCAATATCTCGGAGATTGCCATGGGCTGGGGGTTCACCCACATGGGGCGTTTTTCCGCCGAGTACCGCAAGTTGTTCGACGAAGCCCCGAGCGCAACCTTGCAGCGCAACGAGGCCCGGCGCATGCGCGGGCTTT
Source organism: Pseudomonas helvetica (assembly GCF_039908645.1). Lineage (NCBI taxonomy): Bacteria > Pseudomonadati > Pseudomonadota > Gammaproteobacteria > Pseudomonadales > Pseudomonadaceae > Pseudomonas > Pseudomonas helvetica. Next base: position 5,466,126 of record NZ_CP150917.1, on the reverse strand, counting down.
GACGCAGAGGCAGTCAATAAGGCTTATTTGCGGGCGACCAGATCCAGTAGATCGTCGCGTTCCTTGATTTTCTGCAGGACGATTTCCGAGCGAATATCGGTGACACCCGCGGTGCGATTGAGCTTGTTGACGATGAAATCCGAGAAGTGTTTCAGGTTGCGCGCCTGAACCCGCAGCACATAGTTGCTGGCGCCGGTAATCACGTACGCGGTGGCGACTTCCGGCCACTCTTGCACCTTCTTGATAAAGGTCTCGTGCCAGTCCTCGACGTCCTGTCGCAATGACACATGGACGATGGCTTCCAGCTCGATGCCCAGCCGTTCGGCGTTCAGCACCGCGCGATAGCCGGTGATGATTCCCTCGCTTTCCAGCAGCCGCAAACGCCGCAGGCAAGCCGACGGCGACAGCGCAACTTTCTCCGCCAATTCCTGATTGCTGATACGCCCGTCCTGCTGCAAGTAATGCAGGATCCGCAGGTCTGTCGAGTCGAGGGTCATGGTTTGAATAAATCCGCGATTTTTGGAGTTGGATTCGAATTATCTTCGAGACAACTACTATATGGCCATCCACTTTGCACGAAAATTCTCCGAAGCTTCGTTCATTATTTGCTCATTGTGCCGGCGCAAAAATGCTGAAAACACCGCGGCATGTCATCTAGAGAACAGGACCGATAATGATCACAAGAAACGATTGCCTGGCGCTTGATGCGCAAGACCCTTTGGCTCATTTGCGTCACCAGTTTGCGCTTCCCGAAGGCGTGATTTACCTCGACGGCAACTCCCTTGGCGCGCGTCCGGTTGCGGCGCTTGAGCGTGCTCAGGCGGTCATCGCCGAGGAGTGGGGCAATGGCTTGATCCGCAGCTGGAACAGCGCGGGATGGCGCGACCTGCCGGAACGTCTGGGCAATCGCCTGGCCGGGCTGATTGGTGCCGGTGAGGGCGAAGTGGTGGTCACCGACACCACCTCGATCAACCTGTTCAAGGTCCTCGGTGCGGCCTTGCGTGTGCAGGCGATGCGGGCACCGACGAGGCGGGTGATTGTCAGTGAGTCGAGCAACTTTCCGACCGATTTGTACATCGCCGAAGGGCTGATGGATTTGCTCCAGCAGGGCTATAGCTTGCGTCTGGTCGACAGCCCGGAAGAGCTGGCGCAGGCGATAGACCAGGACACCGCAGTGGTCATGCTCACCCACGTCAACTACAAAACCGGCTACATGCACGACATGCAGGCCGTGACGGCGTTGATCCACGAATGCGGCGCGCTGGCGATCTGGGACCTGGCGCATTCCGCCGGTGCGGTTCCGGTCGATTTGCGTCAGGCGGGCGCGGACTACGCCATCGGTTGCACCTACAAGTACCTCAATGGCGGCCCCGGCTCGCAAGCGTTTGTCTGGGTTGCGCCGCAGCTGTGCGATCTGGTCACGCAGCCGTTGTCCGGCTGGTTCGGTCACTCCCGACAGTTCGACATGGCCTCAGGCTACGAGCCGAGCAGCGGTATCGCTCGCTACTTGTGCGGCACTCAACCGATCACCTCATTGGCCATGGTCGAGTGCGGCCTGGAGATTTTCGCCCAGACCGACATGCCCAGCCTGCGCCGCAAATCCCTGGCGCTGACTGACCTGTTTATCCAGCTGGTGGAGCAGCGCTGCGCCGCTCACGATTTGAAACTGATTACCCCGCGCGAACACGCCAGGCGTGGCAGCCATGTCAGCTTCGAACACCCGCAAGGCTACGCGGTGATACAGGCCTTGATCGCCCAAGGCGTGATCGGTGATTACCGCGAGCCGCGGATCATGCGCTTCGGTTTCACGCCGCTGTACACCAGCTTCACCGAAGTCTTTGATGCGGTGCAGATTCTTGGCGAGATTCTCGATCAGCAAACCTGGTCGCAAGCGCAGTTCCAGGTACGCCACAGCGTCACCTGATCCCAGCACTGTCCGTGGCGAGGGAGCTTGCTCCCGCTTGAGTGCGCAGCACTCACAAAATCGATACTCACTGCGAAGATTTTTGGGCCGCTACGCAGCCCAGCGGGAGCAAGCTCCCTCGCCACAGGGTTTAGTTCGACCGTGTGACCCGGTTTATCCAAACGATGTGCTCTCTAAAAAAACACAATATTCAGAGGACAGAGAAATGACCGACACCCTCGGTTTTGAAACCATCTCCAGCCGTGAGCACGGCCTCAGGCGCCAGCTCACCTCGGGGCAGATGAGCATGATCGCCATCGGCGGTGCGATAGGCACCGGCCTGTTCATGGGCAGCGCCTATGCCATCGGCTATGCCGGGCCGAGCGTGCTGCTCAGCTATGCGATTGGCGCGGTCATCACGCTGCTGTTGATGGGCTGTCTGGCGGAAATGACCGTGGCCCATTCGACCTCGGGTTCGTTCGGCGCGTATGCCGAGTTCTATATCAGCCCGCTGGCCGGGTTTCTGGTGCGCTACGCCTATTGGGCGGCGATTGTGTTGGCGGTCGGCACCGAGGTGACGGCGGTGGCGATGTACATGAAGTACTGGTTCGCCAACGTGCCTGAGTGGATCTGGATCGTCTCGTTCTCGAGCATTCTGATCGTGCTCAACGCCATCAGCGTGAAGACCTTCGGCACCTTTGAGTATTGGTTCTCGACCATCAAGATCGGCGCGATTGTCGGTTTCATCATTCTCGCGGTGTATGTGGTGTTCGGCTCGGGCAACCCGGAGTACGGCGTGCATCACTACACCAGCCACGGCGGATTTTTCCCCAATGGATTGCAAGGGATGTGGGTGGCGGTGATCGTGTCGATCTTCAGCTACCTGAGCGTGGAAATGATCGCGGTGGCAGCCGGTGAAGCCGAGGATCCGGAGCGGGCGGTGAAGAAAGCCTTTCGCGCGACCATCGTGCGGCTGGTGGTGTTTTACCTGCTGACCCTGGCCCTGATGCTGGCGATTGTGCCGTGGGTTCAGGCGGGTCATGCGCAGAGCCCGTTCGTCACGGTCATGCAAACCATCGGCATTCCCGGCGCCACCGGGGTGATGAATTTCGTGATTCTGATTGCCGCGTTGTCGGCGATGAACAGTCAGCTCTACATCACCACGCGGATGATGTTCAGCCTGTCCCGTGGCGGTTACGCCCCCAAGGCGATGGGCGCGTTGAGCAAGAGCGGCATCCCGCTCAACGCCTTGCTGCTGTCGAGCTCGGGCATTGCGCTGGCGACGCTGTTGAACGTGATGTACCCGGAAAGCTCCTTCACCTTGATGATGGCGATTTCCATGTTCGGCGCGATCTTCACCTGGTTCATGATCTTCCTCACGCACTACTGTTTCCGTCGCTATCACCAGCGTCACGGCGAGCGGAAGCTGTCGTTCCGCATGCGCCTGTTCCCTTACACCACGCTGTTGGGGCTGGTGCTGATGGGCGCGGTGATGATCACCACCTACTTCACCGAGGCGTTCAAAATGACCTTGGTGTTTGGTGTGCCGTTCCTGCTGATCCTGTCGTTGGTCTACGGGGTGTTCTTCAGAAAAACCAGGGCATTGGCCGGCACACTGGACAACGCCCCGGCCCCGTAGGAGCAAGGCTTGCCCGCGATGGCGACCGCAAAATCGCCATCGCGGGCAAGCCTTGCTCCTACAAGTTTGTGTCAGCGGTTTCGGATAACGCCTCAAGCAGGGCTTTGGCGTAACGGGGCAGGGCGTCGAACGAGCGTGCGCACAGCAGTAGTTTTCGCTGGGCCCATGGCTCGTTCAGCGCGAGATGTTTGAATGCTTGCCCACGGGCCCAGCGCTCGACCGCTGCCAGTGGCACAATCGCCAATCCCGCGCCATGGGCGACCATGCGAATAACCCCATCGAAACCCTCGGCGCGAATGCGGATCTGCATGCGCAGTCCGGCATGCAGCGCCTGTTCTTCCAGATAGATCGCCAACGCGCTGTTGGCACTGAGCCCGACGTAATCGTGAGACAAGGTCTGGCTGAAGTTCGGTGCTTCCCCTTCAGCCAATGGATGATCGCTCGGCATGATCAGCACCAACGGATCATCGCGGAATGCTCGGGTGTCGAGGTCATGGGTGTCCACCGCATCGGAAACGATACCAAGGTCCGCCGCTCCCTGACGCAAGGCATGGGTGATGCGCAGGCTCGGCAGTTCTTGCAGGTCGATGTCGAGGTTGGGGTGCTCTCGCAGAAAGTCCGCCAGCAACTCGGGCAGGTATTCAGTTATTGCCGTGGTGTTGCACAACAACCGCACCTGACCTTTGGCGCCTTTGGCGTATTCCGCCAGATCCTGTTGCATGCGTTCGGCCTGTCGCAGCAATACCCGGGCATGTTGCGCCAGTGCCTTGCCGGCCGGGGTAGGGCTGATGCCGCGACGCCCACGCTCGAAAAATGCTGTACCCAGCGAAGCTTCCATCGCACGGATTCGCGCACTTGCCGCCGCCAGTGACAGGTGGCTGCTGGTTGCGCCAGCGGTGATGTTGCCGGCGTCGAGGATGTTCAGGTAGAGCTTGAGGTCGATCAGGTCGAAGTGCATGGGCGTTTCCAAGGCTCTGTTAAAACAAGAGGCAGGCTCAGTATATGGCAGATTTTCAGGGCCCTTCGAAAGGCCCAGGATAACGCTATGAATACTCCTCTCGCGTTCTATCAAAACCTCGGTTTGGCCTTGTCTTTATTGGTGATCATCACCTTTTTGATGGCCGGGATGATCAAAGGCGTGATCGGCCTTGGGCTGCCGACCGTTGCCATGGGCTTGCTTGGTCTGGCTATGGCGCCGGCACAGGCTGCGGCATTGCTGATCATTCCGGCGACGCTGACCAACGTCTGGCAACTGGCGTTCGGTGGGCATTTGCGTCCGTTGATCAAACGGCTGTGGCCCATGCTGCTGGCGATATTTGTCGGTACCGGTGCGGGTACGTTGTGGGTGGGGATTGGAAGCGGGGAGTGGGTGGTGCGAGGACTTGGGGCGGCGCTATTGCTCTATGCCTTGAGCGGATTGTTTCTGCCCACCTTGCGGGTCAGTAGTAAAACCGAAGGCTGGCTCGGCCCGCTCAGTGGTGCGCTGACTGGCATCATCACCTCGGCCACCGGGGTTTTTGTGATTCCGACGGTGCCGTATCTGCAAGCGCTGGGGTTGAACAAGGATCAACTGGTGCAGGCGCTGGGCCTGTCGTTCACCGTGTCGACCCTGGCACTCGCTGCCGGCTTGATGTGGCGCGGGGCGCTCGGCGACGGCGAATTGAGTGCTTCACTGCTCGCCCTGATCCCGGCGCTGCTCGGCATGCTGCTGGGGCAATGGTTGCGAGAGCGGATCAGCGCCGTGTTGTTCAAGCGGGTGTTCTTCGTCGGCCTTGGAATACTCGGCGGCCATCTGCTGATCAGCGGCTAGCCGATGATGGACTGAGCATGTCGATGCGGCGGATATCGAAATCGCGTTCCAGGTAATCCATGCGGTTCTCGAAAAACTGCTGCATGTGCGGCAGGTTCGAGTGCACGTCCAGATGGGCCCGGGACTGCCAGATCTCGTAGAAGATAAACAGCGTCGGGTCTTGCTGGTCGCGCAGCATGTGGTACTCGATGCAGCCAGGTTCGGCGCGACTGGGTTCGACGTAAGCGCGGAACAGGGCTTCGAAGGCGTCGGCTTTTTCCGGGCGGGTTTTGGCGTGCAGGATGAAACCGTGTTGCTCGCTCATGCAGAACTCCTCAAGTCAGGGTTGAGAAAATTCTATGGCAACAATCAGCTGGTGATTCGTGCGTTTCGGTCAAATGTATTTTGCCGGCTTCGGGCTTATTCATGGGAAGGGTCATCGATACTCTGCCGCCATCAAATTTAAAACTTTTCGATCCCGCGACTTATCCACAGCGCGGTGCATCGGACCCTGATGAGGCTTCCCATGAAAAAAGTTCTGTTGCTCAACGGTGGCAAGAAATTCGCCCACTCTGACGGTCGCTACAACGCTACCCTGCACGAAGCTGCCTTGAGCGTGCTGGATCGCGGCGGTGTCGACGTGAAAGTGACCCACATCGACGAGGGCTACGACGTCGCTGAAGAAGTCGCCAAGTTCCTCTGGGCCGACGTGATCATTTACCAGATGCCGGGCTGGTGGATGGGCGCACCATGGATCGTGAAAAAGTACATCGACGAAGTCTTCACCGAAGGCCATGGCAGCCTCTACGCCAGCGACGGCCGGACCCGCTCCGATGCTTCGCAAAAATACGGCAGTGGCGGCCTGGTGCAGGGCAAGCAGTACATGCTGTCGCTGACCTGGAACGCACCGCAGCAAGCGTTCGACGACCCGAGCGACTTCTTCGAAGCCAAGGGCGTGGATGCGGTGTACTTCCCGTTCCACAAGGCCAACACCTTCCTCGGCATGAGCGGTCTACCGACCTTCCTGTGTGTCGACGTGATGAAGCGGCCGAACATTGAAGCCGACGTCGCGCGCTACGAACAGCACCTCAAGCAAGTATTCAACTTGCCGGCGTAACCTGCGTTATGTCTCGCATCCGGCTACTATCGAACACCTGAGCAGTGGCACGTTTTTACTTGTGGCGAGGGGGCTTGTCGGAACGCCGCACCGCCCCTTTGGAGCGCGAAGCGGTCCTGACATCAGTCACCGTGTATTTTCAGACTAAGTGCGGGCAGTGAGTTTACGACTGCTGCGCAGCCGAACGGGGGCGAGCCCCCTCGCCACAAGGAATGCCTGACTCCCGCCACAAGGCGCATTCGATAGGAAGGACATACGTGAAAGCCAGATCCGATGAGTTGCAGATTTTCGTCTGCGTGATCGAGTGCGGTTCGATTTCTGCGGCGGCCGAACAGGTCGGGCAAACGCCTTCGGCGGTCAGTCGCACGCTGTCGCGTCTGGAGGCCAAGCTCGACACCACGTTGATCAACCGCACCACGCGGCGCATGGACCTGACCGAGGAGGGCAAGTACTTCTTCGAACAGGCCAAGCTGATTCTCGACCAGATGGACGAGCTCGAAGAGCGTCTGTCCTCGCGTCACAAGACACCTTCCGGACGGCTGCGGATCAATGCGGCGTCGCCGTTCATGCTGCATGCCATCGTGCCTTACATCGATGAGTTCCGCCGTCTGTACCCGGACATCCAGCTGGAACTCAACAGCAACGACCTGATCATCGACCTGCTGGAGCAAAGCACCGACATTGCGATCCGCATCGGGCCGTTGGCGGATTCGACCCTGCACGCGCGCTCGCTGGGGGGCAGCCCGCTGCACATCCTCGCCAGCCCCGCGTACCTGGAAAAACACGGCACACCGACCACGGTTGCCGAACTGGTCGGCCACTCGTTGCTGGGTTTCACCCAGACCGAAAGCCTCAATCACTGGCCGCTGCGTCATGTGCACGGCGACCGCTGGCAGATTCAGCCGAGCCTCAGCGCCTCCAGCGGTGAAACCCTGCGTCAGCTGGCGCTGGAGGGGCAGGGCATTGTGTGCCTGTCGCATTTCATGACCATCAATGACATCAAGGCCGGACGGCTGAAATTGCTGCTGGCGCAGGCCAACAGTGGCTATCGCCAGCCGATCAATGCGGTGTACTACCGCAACTCGCAACTGGCGTTGCGGATTCAATGCTTCCTGGACTTCATCCAGGGCAAGCTGGCGAGTTACGCGAACGAGGTGTTTGAAGGCTGATCCTTGCCATCACCAGCAGCCGTCGGTGTTCTCGTTCTGCCCCATGAAAATACTCACCGCGCATTTTCATTAATCACGACATGGCATGTCTGTGAGCGACATTTCTTGTCTCTTCACGAAAATTACTTTCATCAGGTTTGAAAGCGGCTCCTCGAAATGATTTATGGGTTTCACAACACATCGACGTGACCCTTTTCGAGGAGTACCGCATGGCACCGTCCTTCGGCTATTGGCTGCTGGTTTATGCCGCTATCGCCATCATTGCGCTGATCGTTCTGATCGCCCGTTACCGACTCAATCCGTTCATTGTCATTACCCTGGTTTCCATTGGTCTGGCGCTGCTCGCCGGAATGCCGCCGTCAGGGGTGGTGGGCGCGTATGAAGCGGGCGTCGGCAAAACCCTGGGGCACATTGCGCTGGTGGTGGCGCTGGGCACGATGCTCGGCAAGATGATGGCCGAGTCCGGTGGTGCCGAGCAGATGGCGCGTACGCTGATCGAGCGTTTCGGCGAGAAAAACGCGCATTGGGCGATGGTCTGCATCGCCTTTCTGGTGGGCCTGCCGCTGTTCTTCGAAGTCGGTTTTGTGTTGCTGGTGCCGATTGCCTTTACCGTGGCGCGGCGGGTAGGCGTGTCGATTCTGATGGTCGGTTTGCCGATGGTTGCCGGGCTCTCGGTGGTGCACGCGCTGGTGCCGCCGCATCCGGCGGCGATGCTCGCGGTGCAGGCCTATCAGGCCTCGGTGGGGCAGACGTTGCTCTACGCGATTCTGATCGGCATCCCGACGGCGATCATTGCCGGTCCTCTGTACGCCAAATTCATCGTGCCGCGCATCCAGTTGCTTGCGGAAAACCCGTTGGAACGACAGTTCATCGAGCGCGAACCACGGGACCGCTTGCCGGGTTTCGGCATCACCATGGCGACAATTCTGCTGCCGGTGGTGCTGATGCTGATTGGCGGTTGGGCCAATCTGATCTCCACGCCGGGCAGCGGTTTCAACCAATTCCTGTTGTTCATCGGTAACTCGGTGATCGCCCTGTTGCTGGCGACATTGCTGAGCTTCTGGACCCTCGGTCTGGCCCAGGGTTTCAACCGCGAATCGATCCTCAAATTCACCAATGAGTGCCTGGCACCCACCGCCAGCATTACCTTGCTGGTGGGCGCCGGCGGTGGCTTGAACCGGATTCTGGTGGACGCCGGGGTGACTGACCAGATCGTCGGCCTGGCCCATGAGTTTCACTTGTCGCCGTTGTTGATGGGCTGGCTGTTCGCGGCCTTGATGCGCATCGCCACCGGTTCTGCGACCGTGGCCATGACCACCGCATCCGGCGTTGTCGCGCCGGTGGCCATTGGTCTGGGCTATCCCCATCCGGAGCTGCTGGTGCTGGCGACAGGTGCGGGCTCGGTTATCTTTTCTCACGTCAACGACGGCGGCTTCTGGTTGATCAAGGAGTACTTCAATATGACCGTGACCCAGACCTTCAAGACCTGGACGGTGCTCGAGACCTTGATTTCGGTGATCGCGTTCGGCCTGACCCTTGGTCTTTCCTATGTGCTTTGAACAGCAGGTGCGGTAAATGGACATCCTCTATCAGATTCGTGCGCGTCAGGATTCCTTCAGCGCCGGTGAAGGGCGGATTGCCCGGTTGATGCTCGACGACGTGGGCTTCGCTGCGTCAGCGAGCCTCGACGAACTGGCACTGCGAGCCGAGGTCAGCAGCGCGACACTCTCGCGTTTTGCCCGCAGCGTCGGTTGCCGAGACCTGCGCGATCTGCGCCTGCAACTGGCTCAGGCCAGCGGGGTCGGCAGTCGTTTTCTCGACCCGGCAGGGACGCCGGAACAGTCGGCGTTTTATCGGCAGATCGTCGGCGATATCGAGTCGACGCTGCGTCAACATTTGTCGGCGTTCGATGAGTCGCGTTTCGCCGACGCAGTGAAATTGCTGGGCAAGGCGCGGATGATTCACGCATTCGGCATGGGCGGTTGCTCGACACTCTGTAGCGATGAGCTGCAAGTGCGGCTGGTGCGCCTCGGCTACCCGATTGCCGCCTGTCATGACCCGGTGATGATGCGCGTGACCGCCGCTTCACTGGGCGCGGAGCATGCGCTGATTGCCTGTTCGCTGACCGGCATCACCCCGGAACTGCTGGAGGCTGTCGAGTTGGCGAGCAGCTACGGCACACGCATTCTGGCGATCACCCTGGCCGACTCGCCGCTGGCGCAATTGGCCGATGTGCTGCTGCCGCTGCAAAGCGCCGAAACCTCGTTCATCTACAAACCGACGGCGGCGCGTTACGGCATGCTGCTGGCCATTGATGTGCTGGCTACCGAGCTGGCGCTGGCAAATCCTGAAGACAATCAAGAACGTCTGCGGCGGATCAAACTCGCCCTCGACGACTACCGTGGCGGCGATGATCATCTGCCGCTGGGAGACTGACATGCAGTACCACACGCTGATCCGCAACGCCCTGATCATCGACGGCAGCAACACGCCGGGCTATACCGCCGACGTGGCGATTATGAACGGACGGATCGCGTGCATCGGTGATTTGCAGGAGGCCAGCGCCGATGAGGAAATCGACGCGGCCGGACGGGTGCTCGCGCCAGGCTTCATTGACGTACATACCCACGACGACACAGTGGTGATCCGCCAGCCGCAGATGCTGCCCAAACTCAGTCAGGGCGTGACTACGGTGATCGTCGGCAACTGCGGGATCAGCGCCTCGCCGGTGAGTTTGCGCGGCGATCCGCCGGACCCGATGAATCTGCTCGGTACGTCCGCAGCCTTTGTTTATCCGCGTTTCAGTGATTACCGGGCGGCAGTCGAAGCGGCCAACCCGACGTTGAACGTGGCCGCATTGGTCGGCCACACGGCACTGCGCAGCAACCACCTCGATGACCTGTTTCGCACCGCGACACCGCGCGAAATTGCGGCAATGCGTGAGCAATTGCGCGAGAGCCTGGAAGCCGGTGCGCTGGGCTTGTCCACAGGGTTGGCCTACGCCAGCGCCTTCTCGGCATCTACCGACGAAGTCATGCAACTGACTGAAGAGCTGACAGCTTTCGGCGCGGTCTACACCACCCATTTGCGCAGCGAATTCGAACCGGTGCTGGAGGCCATGGACGAGGCATTCCAGATTGCTCGCCACGCGAAAAGTCCGCTGATCATTTCCCATCTCAAATGCGCTGGCGCCGGCAACTGGGGGCGCAGTCCGCAGCTGTTGGCGTCCCTTGAACACGCAGCGAAAACCCACCCGGTGGGCTGCGATTGTTATCCGTATGCGGCGAGCTCCTCGACCCTGGATCTCAAACAGGTGACGGACGCGTTTCGCATCACCATCACCTGGTCGACACCACACCCTGAAGTGGGCGGCCGCGACCTGATGGACATCGCCGCCGAGTGGGGCGTGCCGTTGCTGGATGCGGCCCGTCGCCTGCAACCGGCCGGGGCAGTCTATTACGGCATGGATGAGGCGGATGTGCGGCGCATTCTGGCCCACCCGTTATCGATGATCGGTTCCGACGGTTTGCCGGAAGACCCGTTCCCGCATCCACGGTTGTGGGGCGCATTTCCACGGGTACTGGGGCACTTCAGTCGGGATCTCGGATTGTTCCCGCTGCACACGGCGGTGCACAAAATGACCGGGCTCTCGGCGGCGCGTTTCGGCCTGAAACAGCGCGGTGAAATCCGCGAAGGGCATTGGGCGGATCTGGTGCTGTTCGACCCGTTGCGCGTGCGTGATGTGGCGGATTTCAACGACCCGCAACGTTCGGCCGAAGGCATCGACGGTGTGTGGGTCAATGGGGTGCGCAGCTATATCGATGGTCAGCCGAATGGACGTCGGGAAGGGCGGTTTTTGGCGCGCGAAGGAACTCTCGGTTCAGGCTTCAGGTAACAGCGATCTGTGGGGTTGATCACAATGGTGGCACTGTGCAATTAAAGAATGCCTTCCCCAAGCCGAAGCGCTGTCATGCAACCCACTTAGAGTGGGGCCTTTCAGTTTGGGAGTAGCGCAATGAGCTTCGGTAAAACCACCCCGATCCTGCGGATCTTCGATGAAGCCAAGGCGCTGGAGTTCTACGTCGACTTCCTCGGTTTCACGCTCGACTGGCAGCACCGTTTCGAGGCGAACTTCCCGCTCTACCTGCAGGTGTCGCGAGGTGAATGCGTGCTGCATCTGTCCGAGCACCACGGCGACGCAACGCCGGGTTCGGCGCTGCGCATCGAGACCGATGAGCTGGAAGTGTTCCAGCAGCAATTGCTGGCCAAGGAATACCGCTTCGCTCATCCACAGATTCAGGCCATGCCCTGGGGGAGCCAGGACATGACCATCAGCGATCCGTTCGGCAATCGGTTGGTGTTTACCAATGCGATTTGTGTTTGAGACCGCTGGGCGGTCTACTGAGTTGTACAAGCGGGGGGTGTGCTAGTCTCAATCAATGATTTCATTGATTGCAGGAGGCATCATGGCCAGCATCACGATTCGAAACCTTGACGACCAGATTAAAGAACAACTGCGAATAGCCGCTGCCCACAATGGGCATTCGATGGAAGAAGAAGCCCGTTTGATTCTGGGAAGAGCATTGGCCACTGTTGATCGGGCAGGAGGGCTTGGTAGTCGGATCCGCAGCCGGTTTAGCGCAAACGGTGGGGTTGAACTCGATTTGCCTTCGCGCCAGGAGAAAGCGACAGCGGTGGATTTCTCCGAATGATAGTGCTCGATACCAATGTTCTTTCAGAGTTCATGCGGGCTGAGCCCGATATACACGTGTTGGCCTGGGTTGACGCACAACCGGCGATGGATCTGGCAATCAGCGCGGTTACCGTCGCAGAAATTCTCCATGGTATTGCCCGGCTGCCATTCGGTAAGCGTAAACAGAAACTTGAAGCGCATGCGATGGCGATGTTCGAAGAGGACTTTGCCGGAAGAATATTGCCTTTTGATGCTCATGCCGCTGTCGAGTACGCGACGCTGGTGGCGGGCTGCGAAGCCAACGGCCGAGCGGCGTCGATGGCCGATGCGCAGATTGCCGCCATTTGCCGAACTCACGGTGCCTCGATTGCTACTCGCAATGTTCGGGACTTTGAGTTTCCCGGGGTTGAGGTGATCAATCCGTGGGAGGCCTGAGCGCTGGATTGATCACCTTTGCTCATCCACAGATTCAGGCCATGCCCTGGGGGAGCCAGGACATGACCGTCAGCGATCCGTTCGGGAATCGGTTGGTGTTTACCCATGCGATTTGTGTTTGAGCGGATAACTGTATGGGGTGGCGGGTCAGTCAAGACAGACCTGTCATCTTCTATTCCGACTACCTCCCGGACGCGTGCGTTGTACCTGGTTTATTTGCTGGACACGTGCGTTGTATCCCGCATAGTCGGGGGGATTGCGTCCGGTTGGAATGTTGACCGCATGCGGAATGATCCCGCTGCAGTTAATGCAGGCAGGGAATGGCTGAGGGTTAGACCCCCGAGATAATGTGTCTGTGAATACAGTGGTGTCGGCAAGTATCCTTTCCGCTCTATCCGGATAGAGCGCAACAATTGAGTTCACCAGTCGGACTTCTGCATGGGTCCCGGGGCCACCGGCGAGTATCGGCATGATCCCCGCCATTCTATCGATATGAGTTGCTATCCAGTCTCGCGTAGGTTGTTGCAGTTCATGGGCGTTACTGGACAGCCTGCTGATCGTAGGCGCATCTCTTAATACGTCTTCATCGATTGTTAAATTGTGGAACATGTCATTGCCCGCCGCGGCGTACCGGTTGGACACATCGGTCACATAGTCAGCCGTGTTACTGATCCTGTAGGTTCCGAATTGCAAGTAGTGACCGGCGTTCGTGGCGTTGCCTGAGTAACGCATATCTACCCCTGCATATCCCCTCATACTGCCTTGAGGCTTTGGGATATTAAAAAAGTCGCTGAGCCCAATTTCGCTCGTTTTGATGTATCCATACGAGTGAGCAAGAAATTCCTGCCTCAGCAATCTCTTGTCTAAAAATTGATCAGAGCTTTTGTCGTAGTCATCCGGTATCAAGCGATAGGTAAGGTCACCGTTAGCGGTATCCATGATTTCCTGTGAGCGGGCTCTGCCCCAATCCTCGAATTCTCTGAGGTCTTCGTCTCGCATCAGGCCCTTGTGATCGACAAATCTCACCGGGTTGTTTCCCACCATGCAATACAGATTCAACCCGTCAACCGCTCCCGCCGGATCAGGACTGATCCAACGCTGTAACCATGGCGCGTAATACCGGTGCCCGTAGTAATACAGTCCACTGGCATCACGCTCCTTGCCGGAATATCGAATCGTTTTGTAATCGGCCTCCACAGCCGAACGGGACGCCGTCCACGCCGTACCGCCATAAGGCAAATAACCTTCCTGACTGATCAGCGACGCCTGGTCGTCAAGCTCCAGCGAGCTGGACCTCAGATGGTCATCAAGGCTGTAGCGTATTTGATTGGCCGCGATATCGGCCGGTCGGCCTTGGGTCCAGTGCAGGTAGCGAACGCTATAGCGACCGGCTTGCAGGGTGATGACTTCCAGTCGCTCGTGAGTGCGGGTGCGGATTTCGAGGCCCGGCAGATAGCGAACTTCTCGGGTGTGAGTCACCGACGCTGCATGGGTAGTTTGAATCTTGCGTACACGTTGACCGCTGCTGTCGTAGCTGTAGCGCTCAATGTCATCGCGCCCGTCTTCACGCTGGATCAGCATGACACTGGCGAGTTGATTGCGGGTGTTCCATTCCAGCGCCTGGCTCGGTTGCAGCGCGTGCAGGTTACCGTTGGCATCGAAGTTTGCTGCAATGTCAGGAGTTGAGTCGCCCTTGTTCCAGGACTGGAGGCGATTGTTTGCGGCGGCAATGTTCAGGGTCCGGGTGTAGTTATTACGATCGCGAACATGGCGCAGTTCGGTCAGGTTGCCCCCGGTGTCGTACGTATAAAGCTCGGTAAAGTTGAACAATTGCCGGGCGTCGATCGGTGCTCTGCTGGAGATCGGAAGGTGGGGTTGGTTGTTGGGGCCTTCCGCTTCACGGCCCGTTGCGCTGGTCAGTTGGTAAAGGCTGTCGTAGGTGTAGGTGCTGATGGCTTCGACTCGCTGGTTGCTGCCAAATTGCACTGGCTGGGTCTTGTCCTCGATCTGCGTCACATTGCCCACTGCGTCATAGGTGTAGTGCAAGTCCTGCAGGGTGCTGCCAGACACGGACGCGCCGAGTGAGGTCAAGCGTCCGCTGGCCGGGTCGAACAGGGCGCGACTGGTAACCCCGTTACCGGCAGTCTGGGATTCCACTTGGCCAAACGCGTTGTAGAGCAGATCCTTCACGATATTATTTTCGATCACGGCGTCTTTTATTTTCAGGCTCACGGACTTGAGTTGACCCGCAACATCAAACGAGAAACGTTGTTGGTGCTGACCGGCATCGATTTGCTGGATCATTTCTCCCTGCGCGTCGTAGCGCCAGATCGTTTTGTGACCCTCGCCCTTTTCAAGCAGTACATTGCGGTCCTTCTCGTCTGTTGGCCAATGCGGCTGCCGGGGATCGATGAGGAAGCGCCGTGTCTGACCAGCAGGTTTGGCGCAGAGTGCATATTCATGGATGAGCAGGGTACCGGCGCTGTCATCGTGACGGGTCAGTGCACCACACAGGTTGCTCGCCGCAGCGGCTGACGAATTATCGCCATAGCTGAAGCGTTCGATCACGCGCAGATCCTGGCCTGCTGCTTGCTCCTGGATTTCGGTCGGCCGGAGCTGATTGTCGTAGCTCGTTTGCCAGTGGCTGCCACGCTGATCCCAGCTGCGCAGTGTCTGTCCGGCGTCACCATGCAGACTCAGGCGCCACCCGGCATCGACACTGTCGACCAACAGCGGCTTGCCGGACAGGCTGTAGACGGTGGTCAGATTGGCCTTTGGCATTTTGCCAAACAGTCGTGGGTCCCACTGCGCAACCAGGTGTCCGGCAGTGTCGTGGTCCTGGCGGGTAATTCGTGCTTGAGGGCTGTCGTCTGCGCTGCCGCGCCAGTAAGCGATGTGCCGCACAGGCAGGCCACGGCTGTCGATGGCGTTGATCGTGGGTGTCTTGCGGTGAAGGCGTACGTTCATGCCTCACCTCCGGTTGTCGGGAGTGGTTTGGGCATGACCTCTTCGAGTGTGTCGTTCTCGTCTTCATCCACGGTGTACCAGGGATGACGGGTTTGCCGCCGCAGACAGGAAAGATCACCTTGTTTGGCGAGTCGTGTGTGAGTCGGTCGCCCCAATGCATCGTAAAACTGCAAATCGCAGTGGCCGAACTTCCGAAAGGACACATCGTTGATGTAGCGGTGCTGATCGGCGAAGTAAGGACGGTAAGTTCGGATCGCCAATCCCTTGTTGTTGTATTCGATACGTTCACTGACGCGCCAGCGCTGCGCGGCGATCTGTTGCTGCGGTATTTTTCCGTTGAGCGTCAGCTCTCCTGTGTTGCTGACGACGTAGGCTGTTCCTGACTCGACCTTGAGCTTTTGTTGCAGTGTCCGGCCAAAGCCGTCACTGCAGGTCACGGCGATTCGGATTTGCCTTTGGTCGTCATCGGGATAACGATCGGCGGTCAGTGCCGCAATGTGCACCGGCTCGCGAGCCGAGATGTCGAGTTCGGCTTTCAGTTTCGCTTCATCGGCCGAGAGTGTCTCAAGGCCCGCCAGACGACGCCGAATCGAGGCACAGATATGTCCGCTCGGCAGTAAGTCGCCGTTGGCTACGCAACGGGTCAGCCAGTCGGTGTCCTTCAGAGCGGTGTCCGAGGCGCGCCCCATCCAGCTAAAGGGTGCGTAATAGATGGCAATGGCGGCGTCTTTCAGAGCGTCTTCTTTGTTGGTGATCGCCTCGCTCGGACGGGTGAATACCGGACGTCTGTATTGGGCAACAGGTTTGAAACCTGTGAGCTTGTTACCCTCGCTGCGATAAAAACTGCTGGCCAGTATCTGGCCAAAACTGTCGTAGAGGCCTTCTTGAATGTTCCCGTTCGGATCGGTGATGCGTCGGGGCACAAGCGAGCGGTAATCGTAGGTGGCCTGGGTGATGCAGCCATCGGGCAGTTTGAACGCGGTGATGAGGCAGCCGTACTTGTCGTGGCTGATCTCGGTCACGCCCTGGCTTGTGCTCGGCTGGAGGGTTTTTACTTTGTAAAAGCCCTCCAGTGTGGCGTAGGTCGAGAAACCGCTTTTGACTGACCAGAGCTTTTTGGGGGACGTGGACGTCGGGAGAAAATCGGTCATGCGGTGATAGCCACTTCGTTCAAGCAGTTTTCCCTTGGGGCGAGTTGCTTGCGACAACACATCGAAGGCTTTCAGGGCTGTATCGTCCAGCTCGGCGGTTTCCAGATGGTCGGCCAGGGCTTCGAAGTGAGCGGTGCCGTCTGGCAAGGTTTCTGCGGTAGAAGTGTTCTTGTAGCGTTGCACGGACAGGCCCGTCAGGATGCTCTGGGTCGTCCAGTCGGTTCCCTTGATGAGTTCGATGAGCTTTTCGTAAGTCATGTCCTTTGTGGCCAGCCCTCCAGATGCAGGCGCCTTGGGTCGTTTCAGGGCATGGGTACGCTGGCGATAAGGCAGACCCAACCGCCATCCCTGGGGTGAATCCAGATGAATGAACTCGGTGCGGGTTTCGTTCAGGTAGTAGAGCTGTTGCGCCGGATCATGAGCATCGCGCCACCATTGCTGTTGGTCGGCATCGCTGAACGGCGGTGTATCACTGTCGGTTTTACGTCGGGCATAGTGGACGCTTACGTTGTGGATCAGTACGCCGAACCTGTCGTGCTGCAGATTGAAGATGTGCTGGCATTGCGGATCATCGGTAATGCCCTCGTACTGGTAACTGATGGACTCCAGTGGCAGCGGCAACATCCGGGCGTAGCGCTGGCTACTGTCTGGCACTTGTAGCAGACGGACCTGATAGCGGTTTTCCTGAACCGAATAAAGCGTTCTGGTTTTCAGGCGTGTATCGATTCCGAGGATCTCGCTGCGCAGTAAATGACCACTCAGGGCGCGCGCCATTTCGAGGGTTGTCGCAGTATCAGGGGTAACGAGTGTGTCGCCCCCGATCTCGGGTTGGTATTGGCAAAGCAGTGCCTTGCCCAGTGCCACCGCTGCTTTGTCAGCGCTGTGATAACCGGTTCGGGGCAAGTCCACTGCTTGTCCGGTGTGGTACCAGCTCTTTTTCAGGCTCGGTGTCGTAAAACCTTGCGAGCCGGCATCACCGGGATTGGCTTCACTGTCGGTTTGCAGCAACAGGCCGAAACCGCGAAATTCCCGTTCGATACCGTCGTAATAGCCTTGGCGATAGGAAAAGCTCTGGGTCAGTTGATTGCCGGTAATCTCGTCGAGTTGGGTCTGGCTCGAAACCAGATGCAGGGCAAAGGGCAGATGACAGCTGCGGGGCTTGCCGGCTTTGATTCTCTCTGCTTTTTCATCCAGCCATTCCTGCGCCGAACTTCGGTAGCGGATGCTGCCGGCGGCGCCCATGTTGTTATTGGTGCCAGTGAGCAAATACGGTTTTTCACTGACGAAGTCGTAGCGCCAATGCTGCGTTGTCATGTGCGGCACGCTGAGTATCAGGCTGGAACAACCGAGCCCTTGCAGGTCAGCGATGCTCGCCTGGCAGAAACGATCGTAGCGCACACCTTGCGGCCAGGGCAGGGCAACTGACAGGTCGAAAGCATTGCCGCAGCGGTTCATGAATATCTGCGCATGGTCCGCATGCAGGTAGATCAGATCGGCGGCGCCCGAACCGTCCAGATCTGCCAGGCGAATACGTGAAGCGTCGAATGTCTCGTAGTCAAGTTTCGGCGAGCCCAGCACGAAGCCTTTACCGAAACGTCCATGTCCCAAGTTTGGCCAGCACTTCACTTCATTGTGGCGAACACGGACCAAGTGCGGTTGGCCACTGCCCAGGATATCGCTGAAAGCCACCAGCTCGGTGAGCGAAGACGTGAGCACGGGAAGGGCGTCTTCGTCCTCTTCGCGAGGCACTTCGCGGGCAGCAGCAAAGCCCTTTTCTCGTAGATTGGCATACAGACGAACGCTGCGTGGGCCTATCAGCGTCAAGTCGCTTAGCCCTTCGCCCATCAGATCGGCCAACTGTCCTTGTGGATGAAAAAACTCCGTAGGGAACGCGTCGAGCGAGGCAAAATTCGACCAGTTTCGATCGGGGCCCAGGGAGAAAACCCCACTCAATCCTGGCTGAGCAATGACCCAGTCCAGTCGACCATCGCCTGTGAGGTCGCTCAGTGATTGGCGCACAGGTTTGGCAGTATCGGCGGTCGGGATCGTCGGCAGGGCGCGCCACTGATCGTAAGTCACTTCATTGCTTTTGGCTTTGGCGCGTAGGGGCTCGCGGTAATACCAGGCATTTTCACTGGAATGAAGTACCCCCGGTAGCCCTTCACCGTACAGGTCTACCAGTTGGTAACGCTGACCGTCGTTGAGACCGGGCATGTCCTGAAACTGCTGCCAGTTGTGGGCGTCGGCCGGGAGCTTGAACGGGCTGTAGCTGAACTCAACGGGAGGACGGCTATCGGCTGCTATCGCGTTGCCGAACGCCTGTTCATGGGCCGCTGTCAGGTGTTGATAGCCCAGAGACGTTTGACGGTAATCGAGCAGCAGGCGTCGGACCAGAACGGGGTCGGTACCCAATTCATCGGGAAAGCGGTGAAACATCAGCACCTGGCGGCACAGGCGCTCTGTACGTAATTCAAAGCCGTAGGCGAAGTTGGAAAACCCGTCGCTACGGGGTTGCCACTGTTGGCCGTCATATTCCGGTTTCTGTTCGTACGCCGTGCTCCGTTCGCCGTAGTCGAACACCAGTTCGAAGTGCCATTGCACAAGCCTCAGGCGATCGGCTTTCCATAAGTAAAGGTGCGCATCGGCCTTGAAATTGCCATAGCTCACACGGCTCAAATAGCGCTGGGCCTTGGCGCCATCTGCCTTGTACTGGTAAAGGATGTGCTCGCCATGTGCGTTCAGGCTCTCCTCCAGCAGCCATTCGCCGACACGCTGCGAATTCTGCGGATCGGCACGACGCGATGCAGGTTTTTTTCCGAACACATGAAGGCTGCCATCAGCACCATGCACCAGCCAGAAGCCCGCTTTGTCGCTCTGTGAGGACCAATGTTCAATGCGGTCGAAGCTGCTTTCGATTCTCGGGAAGTGGCGCGTGACGGTATAGGTTTCGCCCAGTTCCAGGTCGTTGTAATGGTCGATGCGGGTTGAGGTGATGACGCCTTGTAGATCGCGCTCGGGCAACCAGACAACTCCACTGGGGCCGACAATCTCGTCATCCTCGGTATAGGCCGGCACACCTTTGCTGGTGCGTCGCCCGACGGTGGGTAATGACATCCCCCAACCGATGCCAAACACACTGTTACCCACCGAGCTGCCATAGCTCAGAGACAAGGAGGGAGCAAAGCCGCGACCCGGCGAAATCGGCAAGGCAAGCTCATAAGAGGCCGCGCCGTGGGCGCCGACGGCTCCCCAGCCTTTGCCAATGCTTTGAATGGCACCACCACCTTTGGGCAGCGACGGCGCGATGACAGGCAATGCGTTTTGTTCGCTCATTACGCACCTCCCGCTCTGGCCGTGTAGCTCACGTGCACGATGATGTCGGTCAGTGAGTCCAGCATGGCTTTCTGCGCTTCGGGATTGGGAAAGGTCAGGCGCCATGTGGAGATGGCGCCGGTGTATTCGAAGGGCAGGTAGCGTTCATCGTTGAAGTTCAGGGTGAACAGGCCGTTGTCGTCGACTCCGGTGGAAAGGGCGATTTGCTGGCTGGCTCGCTTGTTTTCCATGAGCTGTCCCTGGTCACCTGGAGACATGAACACTTTGCTTGCGGTCTGGGTCAGCGTTGCCCGGATGTTTTCATAGGGGCCGAGGAGGACTGGCAAGGAGACGCTGAGGGTCTTGATGCGTCGCAGGTAATGCTTCTGGTCTTTGTAATCGTCTTCGAACATGGCGTGGGTCAGTTCGAAATCACAGATACCATCCTTCAGATCGATTTGAAGGTCCTTCCATTCTTTGTTGATTGAGCTGGAGCTGTCCTGGTCTTTGATCTGACGCAGCGACACGGTTTTACGAATCTCCAGTTCTCGCTCGTTACGCTGCAAATATTCGGCCTGCATTTTCAGCAGGCTCAGCTTCAGCTGCTCACCTGCTCCAAGCCCACGGTAAGTTGTGTTCCAGGTCCCGGGTTGAACAAAGCGCGTGCTGAAGTCGGCGTGCTCGTATTGCCAGCAGGCTTCGGCGGCCAGGCACAAGGCTAATGTCGCGTCGTAGGCCTGGTAGTACAGCGTGGCAAACTGGCTGTTGAGCCATTGGTAGAGCTGCGCTTTGGTAAAGCGTTTGCTGAGGAAGTCGTAGCTGGCCTTGGTCTGGCTCAGTGCTGTTTCAGCCTGGCGTAATTGCAGGCGTGTGGCGGTTTCCTGCTCGGTGAAGTGCGCGAGTTGTGCGTCGATCTGGTCCAGTTCGAGTTGTGCCTGATCACGGGTCAGGGTCCACTCCTCCCGCCGACGACTGAATTGCGCCGTACGGTCGAGATGGCTGGCCGCGGTGCGAGTCGCTATGGCGGAGCCTTGGGCGAGCGCAGTGGCGGCATGCATCCCGCCTTCCCAGCGGCTACCACCATTACTAAAACCAAAAATATTGGGGACCATCATCATGCCGCCCGCGACGACCTGGGAGGCTGATGCTGCCAGTTCGGATGCGCCGCTGCTCAAATACAGTTGGCTGGCGGCAGCTTCTTCTTGAGTGACATCCTTCTCCAGCAACTGCTGATAGTGGCTGATTCGACCCCGGACGATCGCTTTGCTGGCCAGCAGGGCCTGGCGGTTTTGCCGGTCGATGCGTAGCGCCTGGGTTTGCAGGCCGACGGACATTTTCGCCAGGTCCCAGGCGTGCTGTTGCTGCAATTCCTGCAACCGGGTTTGTTCTTTACGCTCGATCAGCGACAGCAGCGTGGCGCCGAACTGGTTGACACTTTCCACTGCACTCAGGGCCTGACTGTGCATGACCGTGAAGCGATAGTGCGGGATTTGTGTGCTCGGCAGGTTCGAAGCTCCGCCGCTTGAAGCGCTCAATGCATTGGCGCTGAGCAAGGCGCGAGGCTCCAATGGCGCCGCGAATAACGGCAAATGCAAGGGCTTGCCGACGATGTCGAGGTTATGCCGCAGGTTGTATAAACGACTCTCGGCGATGTCCCAGCGCTTGAGCAGTTCCGGGTTGAACGGCAAACGCAGATGCGGGGTATCGATAGCGGGTAAGGAGTTCTGCGGACTGCCTTCGCGTAATTGCAGGGTTGAACGGATCAGTGAATCTTCGAATGTGCGCAGGCTTTTACTGGGTGCCTTGCTCAACGCTTGCAGGCTGATAGCCGACCACTGATCGACTTGTTGAACAACCGGGCGTGGCCCCAACAGATCCAATGCCCGCACATACCAGCGCTTTGCCTCGCCGAGGCTATCGGGTGTCAGTTCGCGGTACGCGGCATCGCCTCGGTTGATCAGAATGTCGAGGTACAGGAAGTACAGCGTCTTGCGAAAATGCACCGGATGGCTAAGGGCGATCTGGTGCGGATCGTGAGGTGCCTGGCTGGAATATGAGGGGACATCGGGGCCGGTCAGAGGGACCGCATTCCAGTAACCGGACTGCTTACGGCCTGGATCGAAGGCATAGCGAATCCAGCGTTCGGCCTCGTCGTATTGGTGTTCTGTGTTCAACCGATGGGCGATCAGCCACGGCAGGTACAGGAACAGTTCTGTGAAGTAACGACCGTAAGGGCCGTGGAAATCCATGGTTGTTCCGGAATCGGTGTCTGCAATTTTTGGCTCTGGCAGACGTTGTGTTTCCGTACTGAACAGTTTGTCCAGACTGTTTTCGGTACGTTGGATCAACTCTGCGGCGAATGCGGTGTTGAGTCTGATTGGCTGACGACCGGGAAGTCCTTCGTCGCTGTGCGAAATCGTCGATTCCGAGAAGTCGAGAAACTGCACCGTGCCCGAACGTTTAATTGTGGGAGTGCGGAAATCGTTGCGAATCCTGAGTCTGATGGCAGCAAGATAGTAAATTTCTGTTTTTTTTACCGCGTCGTTAGTAATGCAATATCCGTAGTAAAAAGGTTCACCTTCTGTCTTGATTTGGTCGGTGTCGAATGTGGCTGTAAACTCTTTATCTAGGTGAGGCAGGGTCTTGGACGAAGAGGTACGTTCGCGTTGGGAGTCTCTAACGGATAGTGGCCGTAATATAACGTATTTAATTGAATCGCCACTTTTGAGGGGATAAGCCTCCTTTAATTTAAGACTCATGGTGAGCGTTGATTCGGTTGGCTCATAGCTTATGTTGGCGGTAAATTCGTCGGGCTTTTCAATGGGTGCTACATTTTTATCTTTTAAATCAATGGGTATTGAAGTCTTTAATAATGCTGTGCGTGCATTGGATCTTGCTTGTGCAGAGATTTTTGGTTGAAGTGAGTGCGTGTTGGAAAGCACGCAGAGATCTTGCGTAAGTGTGTAATGCAGATGCCGTCGGTTTTTTGCTGTGTCTTCTTTAGGAATGAATACTCCTGGGCTGTGCGTGAGGTATTTGTCGACGCTGGCTGTTTTCAGAAAGATAAAACTGTTATCGGCCTTGGCATCTTGCGGGTTAACGTATAGGGCAATAATCAGGCAATCCTGCGAGTTCTCCTGGTGATGGACGGCGACAGTACCTGTCAGCGACTTGATTGAACTCAAGTCCTTGTCTTGCAGTGTTACATCGTCGCCGTAACCCTGCAGGCAGGTTCGCGCGGTGCTCCAGCTGCCATCGTGTTTACGGTAGCTGAGGCTTAGCCGAAACAGGGGATTGTTCCTGGTCGTTTGGCTTTCGCTGGAGTGGGCGGCAGGATCCTGATGAATGCATTCGGCCCAGACGACAAACAGGCGATTGTTGAACCAGACCGGGCGAATCGAATGCTCGATGGCGTCATCCGGAATGGGCACATCGGCTTTTTCCCAGTCCGACCAGGCGAACGGGTCGGGTTGATCAGTTTGTTGGGGGCGTTGAGCCATGTTCAGCGAACGCCAGAAATAGGTGTTCTCGCTACGGGATTTGGCGATGAAGTAATAAGTGCTGTTGGCGAAATCTACACCCTCGATATAGCCATTGAGGATGTTCAGGTTGGCGACCTCTTCGAGCCGGGTCAGGTAGGCCTGCACGGCAGTCTGAACGGCATCGGGTTGAATCCGGTTTTGGCTGAGGTCGTTTTCCAGTTGCTGGAAGTTATCGCTCTTGTTGTTTCTCAGGCCGGGGTCCAGATAGATCGCGGGGAAGTACTGCAGCTTTTGATGGGCGGCCCAGGTTGGGTACTGGTGCATCTCATTGCGCCATGTCTGCACATGCTCGGGAGCATCGGTTGCCGAGTCATAACCGGGCTCCATGTTCATCAGAATGCGATTGATGTAGTGCTGCAGGCTGGCAATGGCACAGGCCACGGGGGTGGTGGGCACATCCTGGCTGACCAGCACATCGAGTAACCAGTATTCGTAGAGATCCTGGGCGGTCTTGAGCTTGAGGTTTTTTGTCGTGGCGTCGGCGGGCACGACTTTGTTCAGGTACAGCGCCAACAGTGCATCGCGCAGGCTTTCATCGAGCTGCTTTTTAATGGCAACGGTCATATTCGATCCTTGAATAGAGGTGTACGGGTCAATGACGGGCAGCGAGCACGGCTTCACCCACGGTTTTCCAGTCGGATGTTGAGCTGTCGGCTGTCAGGGCCGTAGCGTTGAGCAGGAGGCTTGCCGACAGTCCTGTGTTCTTGCAGCACGCTTGGCAGCGCATGATCCAATCCACTTCTTCCATTGTCCTGGCGCGGTTTTGCCCTAATAGCGCGGTCAGGCAACTGACCTCTTCGATGCTCCAGTTCAGGAGGTTGGCCAGCAGGCCGTTGGAGTCTTTCGCTGGGGCCTCATTCGCCAAACGCAAGTAATGCAAAAGGTTTTCTTCTGACTGCGGCTGATGGCGGGCGCAATGACTGAAGCGTTCGAGCAAGTACAGCGTTTGAGGTGTCAGGGTTCCTGGGCAGTTCGAGGCGAGCCACGCAGGATTACTCATCAATTGCTGTAGCGTGCTGCTGTTCAGGTGCAGCCCCTTGCAGGCTCCGGCAGCGCGAAGGACCTTCGCCAACGATTGGGGTATTTTTCCTGGCGAGAAATTTTTGATCTCCGTGACGACTGCCATTGTGGAGGTGTCGCCCATCGCCATCACGCTGGGGACGTATTCGGCGGATAAGTCGGCAATGTCATGCAGCAGCGTTTCTACCAGGCGCTGTTGATGGTCAGCAGAAGGATTGGTGTCAGCTCGAAATGTCTCCAGCCGTCTCTCCAGCTCAGGGGGGAACGGTAAGTCGTCCTTCGTTGAACTGAACAAGCGACACCATTGCAGCACATCACGGTTGTTTTGCTTGAGCCAGTCAACCGCCCATTCCATGGCCATCAATACGTCAAGTATGTCGCTTGAATGATTATAGGGGTCGCTCAATTTACCTTTAGCCAACAGCTCGCAGAACGCTTCCCCTCCCAGCGTTCGCGCCATTTCTGCGCATTCGACAGGCGACAAGCCAAACATCTGTGCGATGCGGGCCTGGCGGTAAAGTGAAGACACCGTGGGTAAGTCGTGTTTAAGCGAAGAAAGGTGTTCTTTGGTCTGTGCCGCGAGCAGTAACAGCGAGTCTTGCGTGACGGTCAGCCCCAACCCCGCGCCGAGATAGTTGAGGCTCGGTTGCGATTTGGGGGCTTTGATATCAATGTCCTGTCCCGCGTTTTGCAGCAGAGGATTCGGGAGCAATTGAGTGCGGTTGAACACTTGATCGAACAACGGAGCACGATCACCGCAAGCGGATGTCGGCATGTCGTGCAGTAGCGAAGCAAACTCCTCGGGCGCGATGCCGTAACGCTGATTCAGGTATCGATACACCCCCAGGACACGGAGGGTGTTTGGATTGAGCCACAGGGATTTCAGGCCGGGCAGTGATGTCGTGCCGTCCGAGTGCATGGCGTTGACGATCAGTGTGTCCAGTTCGGCCGCGGGGATACCGGTCCAGCGCTGCAGCCGGACCATACGCAACAGGACGTCAAAACAAATTACGGGGAGGATATTGAACGTCGCGGGGCTCGTCGCTACCACCATTATCTTGTCGCGAGCTGACGCCGTGTTGATGTACTCGCAGCCATAAAAATGACGACCGGCCCCCGGGCTGTTGGTTGAGGCTTTCGGACGGTGTTTACCCTGCGCCAGCAACTGATCAATCCGCTCCATCGTCAGCCCGGTAAGCTCCTTGAAGCGCTCAACGCTAAGCCTTGGATCGGAGACTTTAGTACCGTAAGCCTTCACCTCTATATCGGGGTCGAGTGGCTCTATCAGTATCTTCTGCTGTTCCGGGCTCAGGCCGGACATCAGTCTCTGAGCCTCGGAAGAGGGCTTGGAAATGCTTCCGTATTCAGACTCGTCGAGCAAAAAAGGCAGTTTCAGACTGACCTGATAATTCAACTCGCCCAGCGCCGGTTTATCTGCACCCAACCCAAGCAAGCACTGGTGATGATGAAGGTCATAGGGCAGAGAGAGCGGGTAGCGCTCGCAGGCCAATACTTCGTGAACGGACTTCGTGTTGTTGGTTTTTTTCAGGTGTTCCTGGACATGACTGCTCAAGGTGTCATTGACGATGCTCAGCATCGGCTTTGCTGCGAAGGCACTCTGGTGATCCAGCGTCAGGTTTTTGAGGTCCGGACGCCTCGTCTCCAGGGTGATCTTGTCGGGGTGTGTGGACGATTTTTCCAGTTGTCCGGCAAACAGATACAGCGCTCGCAGATAGGCCACTGGCGAGTCGATTGCAGCGATATCACCGTCCTTGCAAAACTGCTCCCAATTCTCGTTGAACAATGCTTGATAGGTGGCGGGCCCTGACGTCGACTCGGTACCAACACTGCGCCGAACACGTCGACTGGCATCGCCGGATGACAGCTGATGCTCCTGATACAGACGGCTGATCTGTCGGGCATAGCTCAGCGCGTTGCCATACGCCTGCTCGGCGTTTGCGTCGGTATGCCTGGCGAGTTCAAGGGTGAACTCCTCTTTGGTCATGCGCACGATGTCGAACACCGACTCAAAGCCCATGTGCTGCATGGCTGTCTTGAAGTCTGCTTTTGTCTCGTCTTCGTTGCCTGGGGAGTCAATCAACCTGTGTAACAGCGAGCCGTTGCTTACGTCCATGTGTTGTCATTCTCCTGTTCGAACGGAATGTTCTTGGGCAGAAGAAAACGTACAGGAGTCAGTCTGGAATCGCGGTAGGTTGGCTGGGGATTGGGCTGTACGAAAAAGCAATCCGTTGTTCGGATTTATCGTCGAGAGAACGCCGGTATTCAGCCCCCATACCAGTTGCAGGAAAGGGGCTGAATGGGCGCGTTACGGGCCGAGAGTATTGACGGTTGGCAGGTCAGACGCGGAAGTGGCTGACCATCATCTGCAACTGATTACCCAGCCGTGCCAATTCAACGCTGGACGCGGCAGTTTCATCGCTGGCGGCGGCCGTTTGCTCGGAGACGTCGCGCACGTTGATGATGCTGCGGCTGATCTCTTCGGCCACCGCGCTTTGCTGCTCGGCAGCGGCGGCGATCTGCTGGTTCATCGACTGGATGTTCGACACCGTGCGGGTGATGTTTTCCAGTGATACACCGGCCTTGCGGGTCAGCTCGACGCTGCTGTCGGTGAGGCTGCGGCTGTTGTTCATCACCGCGGCGACTTGCTGGGTGCCGTTCTGCAGGCCGGCGACCAGGCCTTCGATTTCTTCGGTGGATTTCTGTGTGCGTTGGGCCAGGCCACGCACTTCGTCAGCAACCACGGCGAAACCACGGCCGGCTTCACCGGCGCGTGCCGCTTCAATGGCAGCATTGAGCGCCAGCAGGTTGGTCTGTTCGGCCACTGCCTTGATCACGTCCATGACGCTGCCGATCTTGTCGCTTTCCTGTTGCAGCACGGTCATGGCTTCGGTGGAACGCACCACTTCACTGGCCAGGCGTTCGATCTGAGCGATCGCTTCGTTGACCACTTTATCGCCTTCGCGGGCTTCACCGTCAGCCGCTGCTGCCGCTTGCGACGCTTCTTCGGCGTTGCGCGCGACTTCCTGCACGGTGGCGGTCATTTCGTGCATGGCGGTGGCAACCTGATCGGTTTCGATTTTCTGGCTGTTGACCCCGGCACTGGTTTCTTCAGTCACCGCCGACAGCTCTTCCGCAGCGCTGGCGATTTGGGTGACGCCGTCGCGGATACCGCTGATCAGTTCGCGCAGGGTGACGCCCATCCGTGCGATGCCTTGCTGCAATACGCCAAGTTCGTCACGACGGGTGACGTGGACATCATGGGTCAGGTCGCCGCCGGCGATGCGTTCGACCACCGCCAGGGTTTCGCGCAGTGGGCGAGTGATCTGTCGGGTGATGATCACGGCCGCGAGAACGCCAACCAGCAATGCCAGCACTGTACTGATCAGTTGCAGGGTGCGCGCCTGAGTGCTTTCGGCGTCACGGCGATCCAGCTGGATCTGATACAGCGCGTCACTGCGCGTAACGATGTCATTGCCCTGGACAGTCATTTCCTGGCGAGCCACCACCGCGTCATTGTTGGCCGCTTTGTAGGCCTGCAATGCGTTGCGGTAATTGAGCAAGGCGCTTTGCAATTGGCGCAACGCATCTTGCTGGCTGTCGGCGAAATGCGTGTTGAGTGTTTTCAGGCTGGCAATGGCCGCGTCCATCTGGGCGAAGGATTTTTGCTCGGTGGCCGGATTGCTGTCAGCGATGTAACCGCGAACCTCGT
Source organism: Pseudomonas helvetica (assembly GCF_039908645.1). Lineage (NCBI taxonomy): Bacteria > Pseudomonadati > Pseudomonadota > Gammaproteobacteria > Pseudomonadales > Pseudomonadaceae > Pseudomonas > Pseudomonas helvetica. The sequence continues at coordinate 5,437,659 of NZ_CP150917.1, read as the reverse complement.
AGCGGGCGAGCTGAAACTGTTCCTTGGCTTCGGTGATGGCCAGGAGTTGTTCGAAGCGTTGATCGCTCAAGGGCATCTGGCGCACACGGGTGTCGATGTCATTGATCAGCGTGTTGGCGCTTTCGGCATTCTCACCCATGGTCTGACGCACACTGCTCACGGTCCGATAGGCGCTGCGCATTTTGTTCAGCGATTGCTGGTAGGCATCGATGACTGTGCCCTGTTCATTGAGCAGCTTGAGGTTTTCCGGGCTCTTGAGGCTCGACAGCAGTTTTTGCTGCTGGGCCTTGAAGCCGTCGAGGGCGGTTTGCACAGTCTGCGCCACGGTTTCGTCACCGTTGGCCAGCATGTACTGCAAACGGGTAACCCGCAGTTTGGTCAGACCCGCATTGAGCTGAGTGATATCGCTCATCCAGTTGCTGCGGTCGATCAGTCCACCCAGGCTGGTCCAGCCGGTCAGGGCGAGAATGCACGTAAGGGCCAGCACCAGGCCGAAGCCCAAGCTCAGCTTCAGGTTGACGCTGATGTTGGCGAACCAGCTATTCATCAAAAATTCCTCCAGGAACGTTGTGCTGCTTATCGTCAGTTGGCTGGAAGATTATTGTTTTTGGAGGCCAGCAGAATGTATTCGTAGAGGGCATATCGGCGGCAGGCGCGATAGCTGAAACGTTTTTCGTAACAAGAAAATACGGGGCATGCTTGTCGGTTGAGCATTTTTTCACATTCATTTCACTGGGTACTTACGCATCGACTTTTAATGTTGCCCGTACAATTGGGTATTCGTGTGTCCGAGGCAGTGTGAAGGTGGAGTCAAGATTGGGTTTTGCGGGTATCAAGCGTTCACTGAACCGGGGTGGGCTCACTCGCGCTAAATACATTGCCCTTGCACTACTGGCATCACTCTTTGTTATCGCGTTGGCATTCTGGCTGCTGCGCCCAGTCGGTCCGGCGGACCTGGCCCACGGCAACATTGCCGGAGACAAGGCCCTGGCGGCCAGTTGGGCCAAGGGCGATACGATTGTGCTGATCCGTCACGTTGAGCGATGCGACCACTCCACTGCTCCTTGCCTGGACAGTGCCGATGGCATTACCGAACGCGCGCGTGCGGTGGCTGTCGGGATAGGTTCGCAATTCGCTCACCTGGGCCTGACTAACACCGACATCTACAACAGTCCGTTGACGCGGACCACGCAAACGTCGCGCTATATGTTCAATACGCTCGGCAGTGCCCAGGATTGGCTCTTCAACTGCAAAGGCACGATGCTGCGTGACGTGCTGGCGCACAAGGTCGCCGGCCGTAACCTGGTGCTGGTCACCCACAGCGAGTGCATGGCGGATCTGGAAAAAGAACTGAAGTTGCCAGCATCGACCCCTGGGTATGGCGCGTCGCTATTTTTTACGCTGGATACCGCGCAAACCCAGCCGAAACTGCTGGGGCTGATCGAAGCCTCTGACTGGCAATCAGTCGATATCAAATAGCCCGGCGGGTTGATCCTCCCAGGCTACTTTTGCCAGGCAATAAAAAACGGCACCTGCATCAGGTGCCGTTTTTTTTGCTGGCCGTTTTACTGTGCGACGAAATAGTAATCCTGACGCCCCACCAGCATTTTCTTCAGTACCTTCAACGGGGCCTTGGGCTCAGTCTCGGCGGCAATCAGCGCCACATGCGTGGGAGAGGCGGCGAGAAATGCCGTCAGCTCGGCTTCGGTCTGCAAGTCCTTGAGCAGGGTGTGGGTGTAGAACACCGTTGCCCCGGCAGTCCGTTCGTTCGCCTGATACAGCGCAACTTCTTGTCCGTTGGCCTGCATGGTCTGAATCTGCTCGGTCAATGGCAGGAACGACAGTTTGCGGTCAGCACGCGGGACGATCCATTGGGCTGCGGCCAGATAACTGACGAACAGCACGCTGATGATGCCGATTGCGATACCGCGACGATTGCGGGCGATTTTGCCGAGCAAAGTTGATGCTTCGGTGTGCTTGCGCAAGCGCTCGTATAGCACTGCCGCATATTCTGCGGCCAGTACGGCGGCGGCCGGCGTCAGCGACATCAGGTACACCGTGCGCTTGCTCGACGCGAGGGTCAGCATGAAGAACTGGGCGAGCAGCCACAGCGTGAAAAACAGCAGGTAGCGATTGTTCACCAGGCTCTTACGGAAATGCCACAACCCCAGGTACACCAGGATGTTCCACGGCAGGAAGGCTTCCGGCAGTTTGGCCAGGTAGTAATAGAACGGCTCGTAGTGGCCGGCTTCAACGAACGAGCCGTTGAAGCGCCCGACGCTGTTGGTCAGGAGCACTTCGGCCAGTGCCTGCGAGCCACCGCGCTGATAGAGCATGAACAGCCAGATCACCAAAGGGACCAGCCCGAGCAGGGTCGCCAGTGCCGGCCCCATCCAGCGCGGCAGGCTGAAGCGTTTGTCGATCAGGCTTTCGGCCAGCAGGTAGGCGAAGATCACCACCCCCGGCATTGCCAGGCCCAGCACACCTTTGCTCAACGTGGCGATGGCGATGCCGACAGCGAAGAGCAGCCAGCTACCCAAGGCTGCGCGCTGTTCGGCTTGTTGGCGATAAGCCTGATAGAACGACAGCAGCGCCAGGGTTACGCCCAGGCTCAGCAGTGCATCTTCGCCAACACCGCGAACGTTGCCCCAGTAACTGGCCATGGTCGCCAGCATGATCCCGGCAACCCAGGCGATGGTCGTTGGACGGCCAAATCGGCGCAGCATGGTGTACAGCAGCATCACGCTGAACAACCCGGCGAAGGCCGAGGCCAGGCGCACGGCCAATGGCGTGCCACCAAACGCACGGATCGCTCCGGCATCGAGCCAAAGGCTCAGCGGTGGTTTTTCCAGAAAGGGCTGACCGAACAGGCGCGGAGTCACCCAGTCGTTATCCAGGTGCATTTCCATCGCAATCCCGGCAACGCGGGGTTCGGTGGAACCTTGTAACTGGTGATTGCCAAGGGCGAAGAAGAACAGCAGGCAGGTAAGTAGCAACAGGAGTGGGGCAGGGCGTGACATAGGCATCAGGCTACCGAAGGATGAGGGCCGAGAGTAAAACAGGACTCGTAAGTATACGAGGCCACTTCTTAACAAAATGTGAATTGGAAACATCATGGGCAAGGCCGGCCGGTTTATAGCTCAGTAGAACCGGGTCGGTCACCCTTTGCATTGATTGAGGTGCGCACCTAAGGCAGATGATCAGCGGCAAAATCAGTTTCCGAACGGGCCTGTAGTTTGCCTTTGCGGCAGGCTCGTTGAAAGCGTTCGAAGTCGCACTCGTTCTGCTCGGAATAGGCCTTGGCGTACTTGAACAGGGCATTGGCCATGACCTCGCTCTTGCCAATGTAACCGCTGATTTGTGCAGCTTGTCCGCTAGCTTTGGCATGGGCTCGAGCCAGGGCTTTGCCACAGATGTGGCCATACGCGGAAAACGTTTCGGCATCGAAGGTTTCCAGCTCCGCCGATATTTTCATGTCCCGTAGCTGGCGCACATAGAAGTGCTGGCCATTGGGGCTGGTGGTCCAACCGAGGAACAGATCGCTGGCCGACTGCATCAGGCGCTGGCCTTCAACCACGCGCTGGCCGTCATGGCGTATCCGCGATTTGGCTTTGACGTAATCGGCAATCACCGAACGGCGTGCTTCCTTGAGCTGCAAAAACAGCGGTCGCTCCTGGTCGTCGGTCAGCAGAGCAACCAGGCAGCGTGTCCCGACGCTGCCCACCCCAACGACTTTGAACGCCAGGTCCTGGACCTGGAAGCGCGCCAGCAAATCACGACGATCGCCCATCAGCGTGGCTCGGTAATCGTGCATGAGGCTGTCGTACGGTGGTCGCCAATCGTCCACGCGCATCCAGTCATCATTGGCGTCCAGTAGCGTGGAGTCTTTGTGCAGATGGAAGATATGTGGCAGATCATCACGGATCAGCAAGCGGCCGTGTTTATCGCGCTCACATATCTTGGGCAGCAGTTCCGCGTGGGTGCGATGCTCGGCTTTGTTAATGGCGTTTTTCACATGCTCCAGCGTGCTGGTGGAGGGTTCCTGTTTGAGCAATTCGTTGTAACCGAGGGCGTCGTACCAGATTTCCAGGGCACTCTGCTCGGCGCATTCGGCCATGCTCTCTCGATAGGCTGAGACCACACGGCGACAGATGTCTTCCTCCACTGACGCAACGTGGCGCAGGTCGCGAATGGCGACCAGAAAGCTCGTCACCAGCCGTTTCAGGTCCCACTCCCATGGACCCGGGTGAGCTTCATCGAAGTCGTTGACGCTGAACAGCAGGTTGCGTTCCGGTGTGCCAAAACCACCGAAGTTCATCAGGTGACAGTCGCCGCAAATGGTTGAATGCAGGCCCATGTCCGGCGTCCCGGACAGGTCGTGGGCATGGAGCAGAGCGTTGCCACGATAGAAGGCGAAAGGCGAAACCAGCATGCGCCCGAAGCGCAACTCGTTCAGCGAACGGATTCGCCCTGCACTGGAGGCCTTGATCAAGGGGAGTGGGTCGCGATCAGTCTTGCCGAGCAGCGCCTGAGCATTACGCGAGCACTGCTTGCGCGCATCCTTGCCCTGCTTCAGACGGTCTTTGAGGGTGGTCATGAGGTCCCTTTCGAGGTGGGCTGAAAGACTGGCGCAGACAGGAAAGGCGCCGCTGGGCGAAGTGTAGGACTCGCTTGAAAGCTAGCAGGAATCCTCCTGAAAGCCAGCGGTTGGCTTGGTATCGATGAACAGCCTTTTAGCACTGCATAGGGCCTTCTTTCAGACCTTCATATTGCTCGGGCATCCGTGAAACGAATGCATTTCCCTTATCGGTTGTTTTGAGGCGGTGCCCAATGCTTGTGGGTTGGCTCTACGGTAAGTTACATTAAGTGAAACCTTCCGTAGAGTCATGCGGCATGCAATCCTACACAACATCGATGCAGCCCATGGGGCGCCTCATCCGAAAACTGAGCAGTCTGGCCAGTGAAGAGCGCTATCTTTTTACTCCGGACGACCTCAGGGTTCTTGTGCCGGATATCTCCGAAGGTGCCTATAAAACCTTGTTGAGCCGTGCTGTCTCGCAAGGCCATCTGGCGCGGGTGTGCAGAGGGCTTTACCTGTTTGAGGCGGCCAAACCCGTCAGTGGTCTGGTGCTGTTTCATGCGGCTGCCAGATTGCGCGCCACGCAATTCAACTACATCAGCCTGGAAACAGCATTGAGCGATTGCGGGGTCATCTCACAGATCCCCATCAACTGGATCTCGCTGATGTCATCCGGGCGCAGCAGCATTATTTCATGTGGACGCTGGGGCACCATCGAGTTTGTACATACCCGTCAGCAACCCCAGGATCTGGTGGGTCAGATTCATTACGATGCGCGATGCCGGCTATGGCGAGCAACACCGCAACAGGCATTACGTGACATGAAAGTTGCGAAACGGAACATGGACCTGATCGATTGGAGTGCCGCCAATGAGTTTGTTTGATGAGCTGGTCGATGAAGCGCTTAGAAACCAGCAAAATCTTGCACCGTTGCGAGTTGTTGTAGAAAAGGAACTGCTGCACCACGACATCATGCTGGCGCTGAGCTCCGCTGGCATGCTCGTAAAACTGACCTTTATCGGCGGTACTTGCCTGCGCGCCTGCTATGGCTCGAATCGTTTGAGCGAAGATCTCGACTTCACCGGTGGGGCTGACTTCAATCGTGAAAGCCTGACCCAACTTGCTCAGGTACTGGTTGATACCCTGAAGGCCAAATATGGTCTTGAAGTCGAAGTCGGTGAACCGGTTCGCGAGGAAGGTAATGTCGACACCTGGAAACTGAAAGTCCAGACCCGACCCGGACGCAAGGATTTGCCTGCCCAGCGCATCAACATCGACGTTTGCGCCATCCCGAGTTACCAGCCACAACCGATGCTGCTGCTCAATCCGTATGGGGTCGACATGGGCACCAGCGGTCTGATCTTACAGGCTGAAACACGTGAAGAAATCTATGCCGACAAGATCGTTGCGTTTGCCCTGCGCCCCAATCGAATCAAGAACCGCGATCTGTGGGACATGGTCTGGTTGCGTCAGCAAGGCGTAACGCCGCAGCTGGATCTGGTTGCAAAAAAACTCGCTGATCATCATTGCGAGCAGGACGAGTTCTTGAGATTGTTCAAGGAGCGTTCAGCGGCGCTGGTTGCTGATCCGAAAATCGTCGCCGAGTTTCGCAAGGAAATGAGCCGGTTCCTGCCGGGTGAATTGGTGATGAAAACCGTTAATGAACCGGCGTTCTGGACGTTTTTGGTGGGGCATATACGTGAGTTGTATGTGACGACTGAACGCGTGTTGAATGGAAGTGATGGTGCGCAGGGTTTCAAGATGTGATGGCGGGTCTGAGGCGTGCTAACCGGCAGCATTCTACTGCTCCAACTGAAATGGGCGACCTTGATGAGGCCGCCCATTTACTTTTACGACAACAAAACCTGCGCCTGCAATCGTCGCCCAACGACGTCCAGCAAATCACAACCATCGCGCAGTGAAACCACCAACGCGCGCGCCAGTTCACTGTGAATTCCCTCGCCGGTGGCGACGATCTCCAGCAATTGGGTCGCGGTACGGATTCGGTAGGCGGCTGTTTCATGCAGCACGTCGAGTGGCGCTTCGGTGTTGATGTCAGGACGAAGGGTGAAGAGATTGCTTACAGAAGTGGTGGTTTTCTCGGGGAGATTGAGGGGGATCTTTTTCATGGTGGAACTCCGGTAGTCTCGAGAGGCCTACACTTTTACGGCCTGTCACAACCGGTCGCTCATTTGCAGTGACGATTCAAAGGTATCTTCATGACGAGAGGCTTTCCAGTTCATCAATGCCGCCGCAGTGTGCGGGAAATGTCCTAGGATCGTTGGGCGCGCGGCAATAAAAAATGAAGGGCTGTCGATTTGGGGCGCTACCGTTCGACAAGGTAGTGAATAGTTCACATCCAACGGAGAGACGACGATGCGATTCATGATCATTATAAAAGCCAGCCAGGACTCCGAAGCCGGCGTGATGCCTACCCAGGAATTGTTGACCGCGATGGGCAACTACAACGAAGAGCTGGTCAAGGCTGGCATCCTCCTCGGCGGCGAAGGCCTGCACCCCAGCAGCAAAGGCTCCCGCGTGCGCTTCTCTGGCGAGAAACGCACGGTGATCGACGGCCCGTTCGCCGAAACCAAGGAGCTGATCGCCGGCTATTGGCTGTGGCAGGTGAAGTCGAAGCAGGAAGCCATCGACTGGGTCAAACGCTGCCCAAACCCGATGCCGGGCACAGAGGCCGAAATAGAAATTCGCCAGGTGTTCGAGGCGGAAGATTTCGGCGCCGAGTTCACACCGGAGCTGCGCGAGCAGGAAGAGCGTGTGTGGGCGCAGGCGAAAGATCAGGCGAAGAAGTGCTGAAACGCAAAGGGGGCGGGGGAAAGGATCGAGACGTGAATCGGATACCTTTTCCTGCGTCCCCGATCAGCTTGCTCGGCAATCAACGCTAAGGCCCGTGTGGCAGTGCTTGTTGATCAACTCACAAAAATAATCTTCGACACCAACTCCGCGCTGTTCTTGGCCTGCAGTTTTTTCATCAGGCGGGCGCGGTGGACTTCCACGGTTCTGTGGGAAATTGCCAGTTTTTTGGCCACTTCCTTGCAGGTCAGGCCATTGACGATGTGCATCGAGATTTCGCGTTCGCGGGGTGTGAGATTGACCGTGGCGTGGTGCGGCCGGTCCATGCGTTCGAAGTGCCAGACCATCAGTTTGAACGGATCGTCGGGGGTCAAGCTATAACCGTGCGACCTGGCCCAGAACACTTCGCCGCTTTTGTGTTGCATGAAGCGTTCGTCGGAATAGGAGCCGCTCTGGCTGTTGCGCAACCAGGTCTGGCTGCGATTGCCGATGGCTTTGTAGTCCGCCTGGGAGGGATAGATCAGCAGGGTCAGATGACCCAGAAGCTCTTCGCGCTGGTAGCCGAACAGTTCCAGAAATGCCTCGTTGCAGTCGAGCATCACGCGGTTGCCGGTGATGAGTTGCGGGGCGGGCGACACCTTGAATGCCAGGCGCTCAAGGTCTTTCAGTTGATGTGCGAAGACGGTCATTGGGCATCCTGCCTCGATTAAATCCGGTACTGACGACGCTTTGTATCAGAGCGCTTACTTATTCATGTACGTAGTTGTACGAACTAGCGAGCGATCCGGGCGGTAGGTCATTGTAGGGAATGCCTGATCCAAGCACAGAAGAAAATCACCATGCCCCATGATTCCGTATCCATCGTCGCTGCCGCGCACTCTCGATTTGGCCGTCTGGACGGTTCCACATTGGAAGACCTGATCGTTCAGGTCACCCGCGAAGCCCTGGAAGACGCCGCCATCGACGCCTCAGCCATCGACGCGATGTTCCTCGGGCATTTCAACTCGGGCATGGTTGCGGATGGTTTTCCCGCCTCGTTGATGCTGCAAGCTGACCCTGGCTTGCGCTTCAAGCCCGCGACCCGTTGCGAAAACGCCTGCGCTTCGGGTTCGGCGGCGATTCACGCGGGGATCAACGCGATCCGCTCAGGTTCAGCTGAACTGGTGTTGGTCGTGGGCGCCGAGAAGATGACCTCCAACTCCACGGCCGATGTCACCAAGGCCTTGGCCGGAGCCGGTTATCAAAACGATGTCGAAGAGGCCGGGCTCAGTTTTCCGCAGTTGTTCGGCCTGGCCGCGCAACAGTACCGGGACCGCTACCAGTGCCCGATGGCGTCGATGGCCGCGATCGCCACCAAGAACCACTCCAATGCCATGGCCAACCCCTTGGCGCAGATGCACCGGGTCATGGATTTCGAACACTGCAACAACGTGTCGAAGAGCAATCCATATGTGGCGGAGTCGTTGCGCCTGACCGATTGCTCGCTGATCAGCGACGGGGCTGCGGCCATTGTGCTGGCCTCGTCCAAGCGCGCCAGGCGGTTTCGGCGTGACGTACTGATTCGCTCGGCGACACAGGTCAACGATTTCCTGCCGATTGCCCAGCGCGACATTCTCGCGTTTGAAGGCCCGCAGCGCGCGATCCATTCGGCCCTGCGCGGGGCCAATATCACCTTGGCCGACCTGAGCTTTGCCGAGGTCCATGACTGCTTCACCATCGCCGAATTGCTGATCTACGAAGCCATGGGCCTGACGCCCAAAGGCGAGGGCCATCGGGCGCTGGATGACGGTATCGTGCGGGCGGGTGGACGTCTGCCGGTGAACCTGTCGGGCGGGCTCAAGGCCAAGGGGCATCCGGTGGGCGCCACGGGAGTGTCGATGCACGCAATGGCCTTTCGGCAGCTGACTGGCGAGCCGATTGGCCTGGCTGTGCCGAATCCCGAGTTCGGTCTGCTGTTCAACATGGGCGGCATGGCGGTCGCCAACTATGCTTCGGTGCTTCAGGCACGCAGGGCTTGAACATGAATATTGCTAACTGGTTGAACGACGCCGGCCGACGCTGGCCAGAGCGTCCAGCGTTGTTCGAGGGGCAGCGGCAAGTCGCCGACTACGCCACGTTTGCCGTCCGTGTCCGTAGCCGTGCAGCGCAACTTATAAACGAGCACGGTATTGCGCCCGGCGACCGTGTGGCGCTGTTCATGAAGAACAGTTGCGAATACCTCGAACTGCTTTATGCCGTCTGGTGGGTGGGCGCGGTAGTGGTGCCGATCAACTGCAAGCTGCACCCTGCTGAAGCCGGCTGGATCGTCGACAATGCGCAAGCCCGGCTGATTTTAACCGATGGCGGCAAGGTGTTCTTGCCCGAGGCGTTGCCGCAGGACTGTCGAGAACTGAATGCAGCGGCCAGTCTGGCGTGCGCTTCGGTCGATGTAACGACGTTGGAAGATCCCCGTTCTTGTGATGCCGATCACCTTGCCTGGCTGTTCTACACCTCCGGCACCACTGGGCGATCCAAAGGGGTGATGCTCTCTCATGGCAACCTGACGGCCATGTCGCTGTGTTATCCGCTCGACGTTGATCCGGTCAGCCCGGATGACGCGGTGGTCTACGCGGCCCCAATGTCCCATGGCGCCGGTCTCTACAACTTTATCCATGTGCGTTGCGGTGCTCGCCATGTGGTCCCCGAATCCCGTGGCTTCAAGGCCGACGAGCTGTTCGAGTTGGCGAGCGGGCTGCGCAATATCACCCTGTTCGCCGCACCGACCATGGTCAAGCGCATGGTTGAGCAGGCCCGTCGCCAAGGCTATGGCGGCGACGGGATCAAAACCATCGTCTACGGTGGCGCGCCGATGTACCTGGCGGATCTGCAAGACGCGGTCGAGACCTTTGGTGCACGGCTGGTGCAGATCTACGGTCAGGGCGAGAGCCCGATGACGATCAGCGCCTTGTCGCGAGAACTGATTGCCGATCGCAACCGTCCCGACTGGGCCTTGCTGGCCGCTTCCGTGGGGCGAGCACATTCGTGCGTGGAAATCAGGATTCTGGACCCTGAGCACCGGCCGTTGCCAGCCGGCCAGTCGGGGGAAATTGCCGTGCGCGGACCCACCGTCATGCAGGGCTACTGGCGCAATGAGCCCGCGACTCGCCAGACCTTGGTGGATGGCTGGCTATTGACTGGCGACATCGGTTTTCTTGATTGCGCGGGATATCTGACGCTGACCGATCGCTCCAAGGATGTGATCATTTCCGGGGGCTGCAACGTGTACCCGCGAGAAGTCGAGGAAGTGCTGGCGCAACACCCTGAAGTATTTGAAGTCTGCGTGGTCGGCGAGCCGGATGTGCAGTGGGGGGAATCGGTGGTAGCGTTTGTCGTCCCCCGCAGTGCCGGGGTGCTCGACGAGTCTTTGCTCAATGCCTGGTTCATCGAGCGCATGGCGTCGTTCAAAAAGCCGAAGAAGTATGTGTTTCGCACAGAGCTGCCCAAGAACAGTTACGGCAAGATTCTCAAGACCGACTTGCGCCTCTGGTTGAAGGAGGCCGCGAGCGGCACTGCTGTTCCTTGAGTTGTGTTTTCCATGGATAGAAATCAGACAGGAGTCCCTCTCGTGGGCATTCAACAGAAAAACCCGGCCCGGCAACGGCGTCGGGCGTTTATCGGTGCAACGTCCGGCCACCTGATCGAGTGGTACGACTACGGCGTTTATGGTTTTCTCGCCGTCTATATCGGCAAGGCGTTCTTCGTCTCCGACGACCCGACCAGCAGCCTGCTCGCCAGTTTTGCGGCTTTTGCCTTGAGCTTTTTCATCCGTCCGCTGGGGGGGCTGTTCTTCGGTCCGCTGGCGGACAAGATCGGTCGGCGCAAAACCCTGATCACGGTGCTGGTGATGATGGCCGGCTCTACCGTTCTGCTCGGGCTGTTGCCGACCTATGCCACGCTGGGTATCGCAGCACCGATTCTTCTGGTGCTGATCCGCTGTGTGCAAGGCTTCTCGGCCGGTGGCGAGATCGGCACCATCACCAGCTTCATCTCCGAGTACGCTGGGCCCGGGCGACGCGGATTTGCGACGTGCTGGTTGATGGTGACAGCGGTGCTCGGCCTGTTGCTGGGCGGTGCGGTGGCCAACGGCATGACCTGGGTGATGGGCGCTGACCTGATGCAAGCCTGGGGCTGGCGCATTCCGTTCCTGATAGCGGCGCCGCTGGGCCTGATCTCGATGTATATCCGCCTGAAGCTCGAAGACAGTCCCGAGTTCCTCGCGCTGCAGCGCGCAGGGGAAACCTCCAAAGCTCCTCTGCGAGAAGTCTGGCAGTGGAAACGGGCGATTGCCCTGGTGTTCTTCATCATTACCCTGCACAGCTCGATCTTCTATCTGGTGCTGACCTTCGCCTCGACCTACATGTCGAGCATCCTCAAGTTCGACAGCGGCACGACCTTGCTCTACGTCTTCGTCGCCAGCCTCTCGGCCGCAGTGGTCATGCCGTTCGGCGGCGCGTTCACCGATAAATACGGGCGCAAACCGTTTTTGCTGGTGGTCGGCACCCTGGCCACTTTGGCGATGTACTGGCTGTTCAAATCGGCACCCACGGCGACGCCGGCTTCGTTTATCTATCCGTTGATGACGGTGGCGATTTTGTTCGGCCTGTATGCCTCGTCGACTTACGCATTGATGAGCGAGTTGTTGCCCACGCGAATCCGCTCCACCGGCATCGCGGTGGCGTACAACATTCCGGTGGCGGTATTTGGCGGTAGCGCACCGCTGATTTCTACCTGGCTGATCAAGGTAACCGGCGACATTACCTCGCCCTGGTACTTTTACATCGGCACGGGCGTGGTATCGCTGATCGCACTGGTGCTACTGCGCAAGGAGGATTTTGTCGCCTGCGCAAGTCCCGCCGAGGTGCCGAAGACTGGGCGAGCCGAGCTGGCGTTGGCGCCCGCACCTTGAACAGGTGAGTGATAGACAAAGCCCCAGATGCAACAACGCCCGCACAAGACGGCAATGCTGTTCACTTAAGCCGATGTTTCAGGCACATCCGCAGTTGTGGCGAGGGAGCTTGCTCCCGCTGGGGCGCGAAGCGGCCCTGAATTGGGCCTGCTACGCAGTCCAGCGGGAGCAAGCTCCCTCGCCACAGATACTTCTCAGGCCTCCAGACTTCCTTAAGTGAACAGCATTGCGCACAAGACGGGCTTTGTTGATTTTTGAGGGGAGAGGGTTCGCACAAGATGGGCGAACCAGAATTCATTGACTCTCTGGCACAGATTGCCGCGCTCGTAACACCACGATCCCCGGGGTCTTCGCGATGTAGTCCTTGAAGGGAGAGTCTACGACTTCCCGGTTCTTTTTCTTCGAAGAGGCATTACGCAGTACGGGCCCTTCGTCCTTGTTGATAAAGAATCCGGTATGGGTAACGTCGAGGCCGGCGAGTTGGGTGTAGATGCCAACGTAATCGCCAGTCTGCAAACGGCTGATCACATGGTCGTTAACAAACGCGCTGGGGATATAGGTAATCGTGCGCTCGGTCATGGGCACGCCCGGCAAGTAAGCGCTGCCATCGGCTTTTCGATTGAGGCGCTTAACCACGGTTACCGCATGAGGGCTGATTTGCGCGGTGACGTCGTCGGCCAGTTTTTGCTCGGCCTGCGACCAGTCGGTGAAGAAGTGCCGGCGATGCAGGTAATCGAGATTGCCGTTCACATAACGCGTCTGAATGAGGTTTTTGAAGAAGTCCGCTTCATTGTTGGACTTTCTCAGCGCTTCGACGTAATCCAGATAGGTGAAACAGTCCAGGCCCCTGAAGTCGACGACCAATGCTTCCGGCGTGGTAGCAGAGCCCTGCAACCTGTTCGCGGAATAGGGCCGTCCCAAAAACTCCCGTGAAATCAGATTGTTCATCTGCCCTATGTCTTCGGGATTGATCGCTGAGCGTTCTTTGAGCAGGGCATCCAGTTTGCTGGCGGTATAACCATCCATGTTCAGTGGGGCGTGCCCATTTGCGGAGGCTACGTTCTCCACTGCTTTCGTTTTCTCGACGGGCAACCCAGTCCCGCACGCTGTCAGCATGGATACCAAAAGAAATACAGCAGACCTGCGCATTCGAGTTTCCATCGTTTTCGGCTGTTACGTCGTAAATGGTAATGTTTATTGATAGGTCTGTGGGGATTTTGAGACTGCCGGGGAAAGTTCAAAGCATTTTTTTCGGGAAATACCGACTGGGTACTTCGCCCAGTACTCGACGGAAAACACTGGTGAAGGCACTCGGGCTGCTATAGCCCAGATCAGTTGCCACCCGCGTAATTGCCTCTCCGTTACCCAAACGCACCACGGCCGCCAACAGACATGCCTGCTGACGCCATTCGACAAAGCTGATACCGGTTTGTTGGCGAAACAGCCGGGTAAATGTGCGGCGGCTCATCCCGACCTGCCGAGTCATATCATCAATTCCGGTTTCCAGCGACGGTTGCTCCAGCAGCGTTCGACAGACGTGCGCCAGCCTTGGTTCGCTTGGCAGCGGTGCATTGAGCGATAAGGGCGACATGCCGGCTATTTCGTGGAGCAGCAAGGTCATCAAATATCCGTCCAGATCTTCCTTGGCATACAGTGCCGGAACGTCCATGGCCCGGATCAGCAGTTGTTTGAGCAATGCCGAGACGCCGAATACCTGGCAGTGCGCAGGCAGACCGAGTCGAGCGGCGGCGCGGTTACGGATGTAGGTATTAAGCATGGTCACCGGTCCGCTCATGCTCATCTCATGGGGGACGCCTGCCGGTACCCAGATAGCTCTTTGTGGGGGGACGACCCAGTTGCCCTGGCGAGTGAATACCGTGATGACGCCACAGGCGGCGTAGGCAAACTGGCCACGTTGGTGCGTATGCAGATCAAAGTGTTGGCCATCCAGATAGTTATTGGCCGTGACCACTGCATCGCGGGGAGTGTTTTCGTAGGGATCTATTTCAGTTTCGCGCATGGCCCGAATTTAATGATTTATGACCTGATAGTGCAAGCGAGCCATTGCCCCTGTTGCGCATAGTGGCGTCGCGGTTGGGGCATACAGCCACTGGCCCGGCATACTGGAAATAGAACTTCATGCAGAAAAAACACCTGATCCTGGCCGTGTTGGTGACGGCTGTCTGGGGTCTGAACTTTCCCATCACCAAACTGGGTCTGGCGGCTATTGATCCACTGTTGCTGACGGCTCTTCGCTTTACGCTGGCGGCGTTGCCGTGGGTGTTTTTTGTCCGGCGGCCGTCGATCGCCATGGGGTGGTTGGCCGCCTATGGATTGATTTTCGGGGTCGCGATGTGGGCGTTGATCAACCTGGGTATCGAACTGGGTGTGCCACCAGGGACCGCAGCCCTGTTGATTCAGTTCAGTGCGTTTTTTACCTTGGGCTGGGGTGTATTGCTGTTTCGCGAACAATTGAGCCTTGGACAGACGCTTGGGGTGGGGCTTGCAGCACTGGGTTTGATCAGCATTATTTTCAGCAGCCCGGGCCAGGCAACGACAGTGGGTTATGGCTTGTTGCTGGTGAGTGCATTTAGCTGGAGTGTAGGCAACATCATCATCAAACAGTCAAAGGTCCGGGAAATGTTTGCCTTTGTGGTATGGGCCAGCCTGTTCCCGCCGATCCCCTTACTGGCGCTCACCTGGCTGGCACACGGTTCCGCTCCGTTTACCTCCCTGGTCACACACCTTGAATGGGTGTCAGTGTTCTCGCTGTTGTTTCAAGTCTACGCGGCGACACATTTCTGTTATTGGGGCTGGAATCTACTGCTGCGAGAGTACCCGGTTTCCAGGGTGGCACCGCTGTCTTTACTGATACCGGTGTTTGGCGTCGCCGGCTCGATGCTGATGCTCGGGCATCGGGTTGATTTCAACGAAGGGATTTCTATTGCGTTGATCCTGTCGGCGCTTGCAGTGGGGTTGATGAAGGGGCGCGAGCGGGTGCGGATTGCACAGGCTGGTGAATAGGGCGGGGGAGTTGGCGATGTTTGAACGAGCGCCATGAAAGACAGAACACCGTTTCCGGGCTCCCATTTCGGTAGGTCAGGTGTCTCGACACAATCGCACCTGACGAAAACGTACCGCTACGAATCCGAGTTGGCCAAGCTCCAGCACCTATCCCAGTTCATGGCCCAGTAGATCAATCAGATGATCCATGGTGACGCGTACAGCGGGGGAGCGCCGTACGTCAGCATGAACAGACATCCAGATATCCCGCGCTGTCGGTTCGTCATCAAGCTCAATCTTGACCAGCGCCGTATCTCGATCAGCGAGAAAACAGGGAAGTATCGCCACGCCGATGCCTGCTCGTGCGGCAGCTAGCTGCGTTGCGACATCGCTACTTTGAAGCACGAAGGGGCGCCCATCTGCAAAGCGTTGTATCCAGCGCTGTTGGGGAATTTGATGGAGCGCCTCCTCAAAGCCAATGAATGTCCAGGTCGGTGAGGGCCTCAACGCATACGCTGGGCTGGCATAGAGGCCGAGCTTCATTGAGCCTACCTTGCGAACAATGCGACCGGCTGTTTCAGGTCGTACGAACCCGATGGCGACGTCCGACTCCCCCTTTTCAAGTGAAGCAACACCTGAGGCCGCGCTGAGAATGACCTTGAGGGCCGGATAGTGCGAGCGCAAGCGGGCGAGACTCGGTGCTATCAATGCACTCGCCAGAATGGGGAGAGCGCTCAGTCTCACGGTCCCTGACAAAGGAGCCGTACCACGTGCATGACGGCCTATCGCATCGGTGATGGCTTCCATCGGCATGGCAATCGCGGCCAGCGCCAAGCCGTCCTCCGTGAGTCGCGATGAGCGTGGCAGACGCTCCACCAGTTTCATCCCGAGAGATGTCTCAAGGGCCGTAATACGTCGGCCCACTGTTGCGTGATCGACGCGTAACTCTTTCCCCGCGGCAGTGAATGAGCCGAGGCGAGCAACGACAACAAAATGGTGCAGATCTTGCCAATTCATCATGAGTGCAATTTCGCACACTTGAGTTGCGCCAGCACGCGTTTTCCGGTTTTTCCCGTAACCCTATAGTCCCTGCATGCATCATCAGGCTTACCGCCCTGTGAGCAAATACGGGAAGACAATCATGATTTTGTTCTACGCGGCTGGGGCCAGTTCCCTTGCTCCTCATATTCTCCTGCGTGAAGCAGGCGCCTCCTTTTCGCTTGAGAAAGTTGATCTGATGAGTAAGCAGTGGTCCGGCGGAGATTACGACCTGATCAATCCGAAGTCGTACGTGCCGACCCTGAAAACAGACGATGGGGCGATCCTGACCGAGTGTGCCGTCATTCTGCAGTACATCTCGGATCAGCACTCGGAGCGCAATCTTCTCCCGGCGCAGGGGCGCTTTGAGCGCTATCGCGCACTGGAATGGCTTGGCTTCATTTCGACCGAGGTACACAAGAACTTCATCACGCCCGAGCGGCATGGCGGGGTCAGTGCAAACTTTCTGGCGAAGACGATCGAAGGGCAGAGCGCGACGCGGCGCCTGGTTTCGCCACGGCTAGCGTATGTCGATCATGAGCTGCGCGAGAGGGACTACCTGATGGGGGACGGGTTTT
The DNA here is from genome assembly GCF_039908645.1 of Pseudomonas helvetica. Lineage (NCBI taxonomy): Bacteria > Pseudomonadati > Pseudomonadota > Gammaproteobacteria > Pseudomonadales > Pseudomonadaceae > Pseudomonas > Pseudomonas helvetica. Next base: position 5,420,705 of record NZ_CP150917.1, on the reverse strand, counting down.
GCGCCCCTGACGCCTATCTGTTCACAATGCTAACGTGGGCCAAGCGATTAGAAATCGATCTATCGGCATGGGACAATTTGCAGGCCTATTTCCAGAGGGTCAGTGCAAGGTCGGCAGTGGGCGAGGCATTGAAGGTTGAAGGGCCTCCACATTCTTTGCGTCCTTTACATAACGTTTCCCCCTAACCGCTCTCGGCGAGGGCGCTTACGCGCAACGCGCCATGCCTGGCGCACGTATAAAAAAGCCCGCATTTGCGGGCTTTTTTGCACTATCGGTGCTTACCAAAGCGGTACGATATAACTCACGTAGAGCCGGTTTTCATCCTGCTTGGTCTGGCCCGTCAGGCTAGGGTTGGCCTGGGCGTTTTTCCAGGTCACGCCCAGTCCCTTCAACTTACCCTCAGGCACCTGGTAGCTCAGCGCCAAGTCGCGCTCCCATTCGCTGTCGCCGCCTTTAGTTACTTTGATCTTATCGCCGTGCGCGTAAGTGGCCAGAAAGCCAAGGCCTTTGATGCCCAACTGACCGAAGTCGTATTTGTACTGAGCCATCCAGGTTTCTTCGCCAGCATGCTGGAATTTGTTCAGTTGCAGGTTGGTCAGTGCCGGTGTATCAGCGCCGGCGCCAGGACCTTGTCGGGCAGCGCCACTGTTAAGCCCGGAGTCCAGGTAAGGGAAGTCACTGTCACCGGTGTTTTTCTGGGCCCCCAAGCCAATGGTGTGGCCCGCCAGGCTGTAGCTTTCCATCAAACTGATAGTGGACTGGTTAATACGCCCCTTGGTCAAGCCGTCACCGTAAGAGCCCGCGGTGGCAAAGTCGCTGTCGCCATTCGCGTTGCCGCCTACGCCCAGGCTGCGGTAGGCGCGGAAATCACTGAGGAGGCTACCGACCGGTAGCGCGCTGGTGTGCTTGGCGCCGATGAAGGCTTGTTGGTAGTAGTCCTGAAGATTGGAGTACCACAGGCTTAAGGTGGTGTCGGCAAGGCCTGTATAGTCAGCACCGCCATAGAGGAAGCGGTCGCTGAGTTTCGCACCGCCGCCAGTGGTCATGTCACTGTCGTTGCTTTCATTGCGAATTTTCGTCCGGACGATGTCGCCAGCCGTGAAGGTGAAGTCGGACAGGTCTTTCGACACCAGTTGCACGCCGGTGTTGGTCTGGTGGTACAGACGCCCATCGGTGTTGGCCAGCATCGGGTTATTTTGGCTGAGCATACCAACGCGCAACTCATCCTTGAGGAAGCGCATCTTGAAGGTCGGGCTCAAGACACTAAAGTCATTAGCGGATTTCCCATCATCCAGCGGGAACATGCTGCCGGGATAACGACTCTGGTGATCCTTGTTATTCAGGTCACCACCAGAGTCGAGCTTGAGGCCGTAAAAGGCCTCAAGATCCAGGCCGAAACCCACAGCACCGTCGGTATAACCGGAGCGGAAATTGAACTGAAAACCCTGTCCCCAGTCGCGGTAACTCTTGGCCTTGGCGGTGCTGCCCACCACGTCACGGCCTTGTTGATTGAGGTAGCGGTTGAGCAGGGTCAAGTCGGCATGGCTGTCGTCGATGAAGTCCGCATGGGCAGGCAACATCGCGCCTCCCAGCAAAGCGCCAACGAGGGATACGGCTAGTTTCTTGATCATCATGGATCTCGTTCACAGGGTAATTCACCCTGCCGACGGACTTGTTCATCCAAGGCAATCCTTTACCCATGCATCGGCAGTTTTGCAGCGCTGATGCCAAGCATTTGAATCGCTGCAATATTTTGAAACGCATTAAGGGCTTCGAATATGACAATTCGGTTACGCGATCTTTAGATGTTCGTTGCATTGACCTGCATATAAAAAAGGCGCTGAAGAAGAAAACGAAGTGTGTCCCCGATGGAGTTCAGTTAGGACGTAGCCAGGAAACAGGTTTGGACAGCGCCGCGAATGACGCTGGTGGAGTTGCGGGAATCGATCATTTCTTTTGCTGACCAGGTCTGGCATCGCGAAGAGCGTGGCGTAACCAATTTCAAATGCAGTGGTTTATGAGTCGAGGCGTAGCCTTACTTGCTCGCATTCGGGATGCGGAGGATATCAAGGGGGGAGGTGGGGAAGGCTGGCAAGCTGAAAGTCGTTTTCAAGCTGGGCCTGATCCAGGTTGAGTATCGCGAGGTTGATCCGCAGGCTCGGAATGGGAAACAACGTCATGCCGCGTTTCTGGCAGAGTTGCTTGCGCAACAAGCTAGAACCCCAGATGCAACAAAGCCCGCACTAGGCGGGCTTTGTTGATGCTTTGTTTGGTGGGCCGGGGTCCTGTCGGGGCGCGTGCGGATTCAGTTCGAGACCGGCGAATCCCTCGGCATCGGTTGCCGCGAAACAACCTATTTCAATAGCTCAATTGGTCATATCTATCTGGCGGAAGGCGAGGAGGGGGCAGTTGCTGAAGTGATGGTAGTGATGCCGGAATCATGAGGTTGTCGGAGTCAGTTAAAACCAACTTTTTAAACACCCTGAGTCTTCACGTTGTTAGAGTTTATTTGTAAAAAACAAGGCCTGTAATGGAGTGTGTACACCTTTTTTAAGTGCTGTTCAGCTCGCGTTCAGAAAGCGCACGCATCTGGATAGTTTGAATAAATAGGCTGTACTGCTTTTAACAACTCTTTACTTTTGCAATCTGGATGGCCCAAAAACAACATGGTAGCCTGCGCATTTTCAGGGGGCGGTAGGGTCACATGAAACGGTTAAAGGAAGTGGCTGTAAATAAGCCATGCACATTTATTTTCATAATGGCATTTATTATATTGGCTATTCTGCAATATAAGCCTGCCGTGCTCAATTACACCACGCGCTTTGTCGACTTTGCCCAGTATATGTTGCAGCATGGGATTACGCTGTTTCCAATCGCTGATGATCTGCAGCCATACCCTGATTATACGGTGCTCAACACGCTCCTCGTGTATCTGGTTTCCTTGCCGTTTGGCCGTGTATCCATCCTTTCGATGGGTTTCCCTTTTTGTGTTGCCGCCGCCTTGATGCTGGTGTTTATTTACAAGCTGGGTGCGCTGCATGAAAAAAAATGGGGTGCCTATGGTGTTGTGTTTGCTCTGTTCACTTGGTCATTCTTGGACGGCGTAAACTCCTTGGCGCTGGATGTATACCCTGCACTTTTTACCGTGATGTGCTTCTACCTGGCCTATTCGGGAGAGGTGCATAAACAACGTTTTCGGTTGCTACTGGTACTCGCGGGGCTTGCGCTGGGCTTTGCATTTCGTGGCCCTATTGGCCTGATCGGCCCTGCCAGTGTAGTTGCCTCCTATTATCTGTTAAGCCGGCAGTGGCGCATGCTGGTGGTGTTCTCCTTGTTCGCGGGCCTCGTCCTGGCCACAGGTATTGCAGTGCTGGCATGGGCTGCCTACGTACAAGGTGGTGACGCCTTTCTACAAGAGGTCTTGATCATGCAGGGGTTGGGGCGGTTTGGCAGTGATCACGCGCCCCGTTATTACTTCTATTTCTCTGCAGGCTTGCTGACCTATGGCGTAACCGCTTTTATTGCTTTGAGCGTCATCATCAAGACGGGTAAGTACTTTTTTGAGCGTTCAGCTCATCCGGCCACGAACATGCTCTTGTATCTCACGGGCTGGCTCCTTGTGGTAGTCGTGCTGTTCACGATTCCAAGCTCTAAAAAGGCGCGTTATGTACTTTCAATTACCCCCGCTATTTCCTTGTTGGCTGCCTACATTTTTGTAGATCGCAGCCAACTATTTGCAAGCGCCAGAGATAAGCTGTTGGGCTTTTGCTTGAACTTGCCAGTTATTGGGTTGGGACTGTTGCTGCTTGTATTTACATATGGTTTTTATGCTGTGACACCTCTTCGGCCAAACTATTTCGGTGCGTTAGTGGGGTTGATTTCCCTTGTTGCAGTTCGGCCCTGGATGGAGTCGAATTTCTGCGCGCATCCACATCGTGAGTTTGTGATTTTTTCTTTTGGTGCTATCGCTTTCCTTATATTGGATATGTTTTTCTTTAACTCTATTACTTACAACTTGGAGTTGGCCCATGAGCCGACACCAAAGTTTCTGCCTTATTGGTTTTGGTGAGGTGTTCGGTCAGATGGGTTGAGTTACAACAACTTCAACTTTCGTTTGGCAACCAACAAGGCACTGATGCTAAGGGCGGCCGCGAGTATTAGATAAAAGCTGTGGAAAAGGGGGGGAATTTATTTTTGACGGGTGTCCCCGATGGAGTTCGGCTAGGACGTAGCCAAGGAAATAGGCTTGGACAGCACCGCGAGTGATGCCAGTGAAGTTGCAGGCAACGATCATTTTTTTGCTGACTGGGTCTAGCATCGCGAAGAGCACGGCGTTGCTGGTTTCAAATGCGGTGGCTTGCGAGTCGAGGCGTAGCCGTACCTGCTCACATTCGGGTCGCGGAGGATATCAAGGTGGAGGCTGGCAAGCTGAAAGTCGTTTTCAAGCATGGCCTGATCCGGGTTGAGTATCGCGAGGTTGAGCTGCTGGCACGGATTGGAAAACAACGTAATGCCGCGTTCCGGGCCGGCTTTCAACAAAGAGTGCTTGCGCAACAAGCTAGAAGCCCCAAGCCCCAAGCCCCAAACCCCAGATGCAACAAAGCCCGCACTAGGCGGGCTTTGTTGATGCTTCGTTTGGTGGAGCCGGGGGGATTTGAACCCCCGTCCGCCAGTACTCCGCTGTCGGTACTACATGCGTAGCCGTGTCTATTAAGTTAACCCTCAGCGACCCGACGGGCAGGGTGCTTTGGGCGAGTTGTGTAAGTTTTAGCCGCTTCGTCCACAACGTACTGCACGGCGATTCTGTTCTATATGACAATCACTTTGGGTTTACAGACATCCCCTGATGATTGCTGGACCCGAAGGTACCAGGAGGGAAGGGCTAAGGCTGCTTACGCAGCGAGAGCGTATTCCCCGTAGGTTTCGTCATTGGCAACTATAGGAAGTTGCAACAGTGGATTTACGAGTTCTGTTACCAACTCGGCATGCACCTAAAGTTTCGCAACCGGCGTCGAATCCTAAACGGCCCCGAACCTGCTGTGTGTAACCAGCAGGTGAACACAGTGTACGCCAATGCGTGGAGCGAGTCGACCTTCTGTCCACGCTTGCGTATCAGAGGCGGATTACTGGCTGTTCTTGTGGCTTTGGACGGACTGCAGCGCTTGCTGCGTCAGGGCTACGCATTCCCGGTCGTTTTTCGCGTCATAGGCGGATTTGGCTTGCTGGAGTTTGCTCGTGGCGTCGCTTTGTGTGGCGGCATCGAGCTTGGTCGCATTGGCCAGTTCGCTGGTGAGTGTTTGAAGATTCCTTGCGCACATATCGCTCTCGTTTGAGGCAAAGGCGTGGGAGGTTGTCAGTGTCGCGCAGATAAGCAGTCCGGCCAGGGCGGATCGCTTCATGGGGTTTCTCCTTGAACAGCGTCGGGAAGCAAGGGGCTTGGGCTTAACAGATAGACTGTGGCGGCGCACAAGGGTTCTTGTGGTGCGAGAAAAATAGCGTTGTTTTCGTCGGCAGGAGAGTACAGCAAAGGGGCCGAGTGCCCCTTGCTGGATAGCGTCGATTTCAGACCGTTTTGGCTTGGGTCACCCGGTCTACCAGGTAAACCAGCCCGTGGTAGTCGATCCCGCCATGCTGGCTCAGGCCGATTTCACAGGTACGACTGGTGGAGATGCCTTCGCTGCAATGCTGCACGGCGTCTTTCAATGTGCGCAGTGAGTGAGCGTTCAGCTCGGGCGTGGTGAAGCCCTTGTCGCCGGCAAACCCGCAGCAGTGAATGCCTTCCGGAATCACCACGTTCTTACTGCAACGTCGCGCCAGATCGATCAACGCCTGGCTCTCGCCGAGGTGCTGAGTGCTGCAGGTCACGTGCACCGCAATCGGCGCTTCCTGGGGCGTGAAGTCCAGTCGCTCGATCAAATGCGTGCGAATGAAGCGCACCGGGTCGTACAGGTCCAGGCGTACATCGCCAAGGTCTTGCACCAGGCGCAAGGTGCAGGGGCTGGTGTCGCAATAGATCGGGTCGAGCCCGCCGCGGCTGGCGTGCAGCAGCGCACCGATCAGTTCCTGGCGTTTGTGTTCGGCTTGTTCGGCATAGCCCTTGGAGGCGAATGGCTGACCGCAGCAGAGGTTGTCCTGATTGTCCGGCGAAACTACCTGGTAGCCAGCCTTTTCCAGCAGGCCACGGGTCTTGTCGTAGAGCGACATTTGCTCCTTGTCTCCCGCCGCCGGACCCATGACCCGAGACACGCACGCCGCCAGATAGACCACGCGCGGACGCTCGTCGGTCACTGTCGGGCTGAAGCGAATCGCTCGTTCCGGTTGCGGCATGGCGTTGGTCCACTGCGGGATTTGCCCTTTCGACAGCCTGGTCAGCGCAGCAGAAATCTTCGTCAGCCGCGGCGCACCCAGCAGCATCCGCGCACCGTTGGCCACGTGCAGCGTGAAGCGCGCACCTTGCAGCGCGGTGGCGAAATTTCCTTCGAGCCAGTTGGCGGTTTTCGTCCGGGTTGCCGTGTGGCTACGGAGTTTTTTCACCAGTTCGCCGGTGTTGATTCCGACCGGGCAGCGTTGTGCACAGAGGCCGGTGGCGGCGCAGGTGTCGAGGCCTTGATATTGATAAGCCTCTTCCAGCGCCGAGGTGTCGACGCCAGCGCGTTTTTTCGCCTGAATGTCACGCCAGATCACGATGCGCTGGCGCGGGCTCAAGGTCAGGCCTTTTGACGGGCAGACCGGTTCGCAGAAGCCGCATTCGGTGCATTTATCCACAATCTCGTCGGCGGCCGGCAGCGGTTTCAGGTGCTTGAGGTGGATCTGCGGATCTTCGCTGAGCACCACGTCCGGGTTAAGAATCCCGTTCGGGTCGAGCAGGCGCTTGAGCTGCCACATCAACTGATAGGCATCGCTACCCCATTCCAGTTCGACGAAGGGCGCCATGTTGCGTCCGGTGCCGTGTTCGGCTTTCAGCGAGCCGCCAAACTCGACGGCGACCAATTGCGCCACGTCGTCCATGAACGCCTGGTAGCGTGCGACTTCTTCCGGGCTGTTGAAGCCTTGGGTGAAGACGAAGTGCAGATTGCCTTCCAGCGCATGGCCGAAAAGGATTGCTTCGTCGTAGTGATGTTTGTCGAACAGCTCGATCAAACGGTTCACACCAGCCGCCAGTTGCTCCACCGGGAAGGTTACGTCTTCGATGATCACCGTGGTGCCGGTTTTGCGCACCGCACCGACAGCGGGGAAGGTGTCTTTGCGGATCGCCCACAGCTTGGCGTTTTCTGCCGGGTCTTGCGTGAAGTCGACCTGTTTCTCCACCGGGAACGCGGCCAGTGAATTCATGATCTGCGCCAGCTGTTCGTGCAACAACGCAGTTGATGCAGCGCGGGATTCGATCAGCAAGGCGCAGGCGTTGGCCGACAGTTGCTGGACGAAGGCCGGCATTCCGGGTTTGTCCTGCACCGAGCGCAGGCTGCGACGGTCGAGCAATTCCACAGCCGAGACCGGTTGGGTTTTCAGCACCGTCACGGCGTTGCAGCAGGTTGCGACATCCGGGAAGACGATCAGCGCCGAGGCTTTGTTCGGATGTTCGATCACCGTGTCGTAGGTCACTGCGCTGATAAACCCCAGCGTGCCTTCGGAGCCCACCAGCAAGTGGCTCAAGATATCCACAGGTTCGTCGAAATCCACCAAGGCATTGAGCGACAGGCCGGTGGTATTTTTCAGACGGTATTTGTGGCGAATCCTTGCGGCCAATTCGCTATTGGCGCGGGTCTCGCGGCCGAGTGTCGCCAGGCGTTCCAGCAGTTCAGCATGACTGTTGCGAAACGCCGCGACACTGGTAGCGTCCTCGGTGTCGAGCCGGCTGCCATCGGCCAGTACCAGGCGAATGCCGGCCAGCGTGTGGTAGGTATTTTGCGCAGTGCCGCAGCACATGCCGCTGGCGTTGTTGGCGACGATGCCGCCGATTTTACAGGCATTGATTGACGCCGGATCGGGGCCGATCTTGCGGCCAAACGGTGCCAGCCAAGCGTTCGCCTGTGCGCCGATCACGCCCGGTTGCAGACGGATTTGTGTGCCCTGACTGCGGATCTCGCGACCGTTCCAGTTGTCGCCAAGGACGATCAGCACCGAGTCGCTGATGGCCTGGCCAGAGAGGCTGGTGCCAGCGGCGCGGAAGGTCACCGGCACCCGGTCACGCTGGGCCAGTTTGAGCAGTGCAACCACTTCATCTTCAGACTCGACACGAATCACCAGCTTCGGGATCAGCCGATAGAAACTCGCGTCGGTGCCGAAGGCCAGGGTCGAGAGCGGGTCGTCGAAACGCCGGTCCTCTGGAATCAGTCGCTGCGCATCACGCAGGAAAGCCGCCGGTAGACTCATTGGTCCTCCAGGATCAGCACCACCAGGTCTTTCGGGCCGTGGGCGCCGTAAGCCAGGACTTGCTCGATGTCGGCGGTTTTCGACGGGCCGGATACCAGCAAGGCGTTAGTCGGCATGCCTTGGGCCCACTCGTACTCTTGTTGCACCTGATAAAAGTTGTCGCGAATTTCACTGGCCTTGAGCAGGGCGAAATGCACCGGCGGCACCAGGCTCATCAGCCGTGGTTCTTCGCGGGTCGGCCAGATGATCAAGCTGCCGGTGGCGGCGATCGCTCCGAGGGTGGTAGTCAGGCTGGCAGGGGTGTCGTTGAACAGTTCCGCCTTCCACTCTTCCACCGGACGGTCGTAGGCCTTGAGTGTGGGCAGCTCGGGATTGTTCGCCCAGTGCTGCGTGACACGTTGACCGTGCGGTGTAGTCGGTGCGATCAGCAGGCTCGGCAACTGTCGGTCGCGCAGCAATTGCGCGAGCAACTCGGGCCAGCCTTGCTCGCTGGTCAGGTGGATTTCGGTGTGCACCGCTTCCATCAGTTTGCGCAGTTGCGGGATGCGTTGTTCCGGGGTGTAGGTGTAAGGCTCGGTCACCAGTGCTTCGTCGAAGTTGTCAGGCACTGGCGTGGTGCCGGTCAGGCTATTGCGCAGTTTGGCGAGGATGTTTTGCTTGGCGCTCATCAGCGATCTCCCTGTTTGGCCAGATGCTCGCGGGCCATGTCGTGCAGTGAGCGAGCGGCAGGTTTCGGCGCACTGTGGTTTTGTGTCCACGGGCCAATGTTGTTTGGCGTGAGGGCGCGCAGGCGAGTGGCGAAAAAGCCGAACAGCCGATACAGCGTCGGCGAGCTGTTGAGCTTGGCCCAGGCGTTCCAGATGAAGCGCTCTTTGCGCGAGTACTTGCTGCCTTGGCCGCGCATCACTTGATGAGGGCTGTCTGGGGCTTTGACGTTTTCTTCGCGTAGGCGGCGCAGCAGTGCCGGGATCGGAATTTTTACCGGGCAGACTTCACCGCAGGCGCCGCACAGAGACGAGGCACTCGGATGGTCCGGGACTTTCGCCAGGCCAACCAGGTGCGGGGTGATGATCTTGCCGATCGGCCCCGGATAAACTTCGCCATAAGCGTGGCCACCGATGCGTGTGTAAACCGGGCAATGGTTCATGCAGGCGCCGCAGCGAATGCAGTTCAGCGTCTGGCGCAGTTCGCTGTCGGCAAAGGCCTGGCTGCGACCGTTGTCGAGCAAAACCAGGTGCACTTCTTGCGGGCCGTCGAGTTCATGTGCCTTGCGCGGGCCGGAGATCATGTTGACGTAAGTGGTGATTGGCTGACCGAGGGCCGAGCGTGTCAGCAAGGAGAGCAGCGGTACAACGTCGCGCAGGTTTTCGACGACTTTCTCGATCCCGGTAACGGCGATGTGTACCGGCGGCACGGTGGTCGACATGCGGCCGTTGCCTTCGTTTTCCACCAGCAGCAGGGTGCCGGTTTCGGCCACGGCGAAGTTGACGCCGGAGACGCCGATGTCCGCTTCGAAGAATTTCTGCCGCAAGACCTTGCGGCCGATCTGAATGAGTTGGTCAACGTCCTTGGTGTATTCCACGCCAAGTTTGTCGTGGAACAAGGACGCGACCTGACCGGCATTCTTGTGGATCGCCGGCATAATAATGTGTGAAGGCTTCTCGTGGTCGAGCTGGACGATGAACTCGCCCATGTCCGACTCAAGGCATTCAACGCCTTGTTCAGCGAGGACATGGTTCATCTCCATCTCTTCGCTGACCATCGATTTGCCCTTGATCACTTGCCGCGCCTCGTGAGCACGGATGATCGACAAGACGATGCCATTGGCCTCGTCCACCGTTTCCGCCCAGTGCACTGTCACACCGTTGCGGGTCAGGTTCTGTTCCAGTTGCTCGAGCAGGTCGGGCAACTTGGATAACGCGCGGGCACGAATAGCATTGCCCAGTGCGCGTAAGTGTTCTCGCTCGAAGGCATCGCTGAAGGACGCTGCCCGCTTTGCCATCAGTGAATCCATTGCACTGCGAAAGTTGTTTCGCAGTTGCTTGTCACCCAACGCCTCGTGAGCCCGGGTGCGAAAATCTTCTTCAACCGCCACCGTTGGAATCAGCGTGGAAGTGCTCATTTTGCACCTCCGGTACGCTGCCAGAGGAAGCTGGCCAGATGTTGGCCGCGTAACGCTTCGTTCTGTTTTTCCAACGAGCCGTTGATGTTCATCAAACAGCCGCAGTCGGCGCTCAGCACCGTGTGTGCGCCGGATTCCTTCAGGGCTTTGGTCTTGTCAGCGACCATTGCACCGGAAATGTCTGGCATTCGGACGCTGAATGTCCCACCAAAGCCACAGCATTCACTTTCGTGATCGTGGTCGACCCGCTTCACGTTGCTCAGCTGCGACAACAACTCGCGACCATGCAAGTGGGTGTTCATCTCCCGCCGTGCCGAGCACGAGGTGTGCAACGCCACTTTGACCGGCTTGCCGCTGTCCTTGAGCTGCACCTTGCAGACGAACAGCAGAAACTCGGCCAGCTCATAAGTCCGTGCTGCAAGGGCCTGGACCTGTTTCAAGGTGTCCGGCTCGTCCTTGAACAAGTCGGCGTAATGTTCACGCAGCATGCCCGCGCAGGAGCCTGAAGGCACCACCACCGGATAATCCCCGGCAAACAGCGCCAGTTGCGAGCGCGCTACGGTCCGGGCCTGTTCGGTGTAACCCGAGGTGTAGGCCGGTTGTCCGCAGCAGCTTTGCCCTTGCGGGTACTCCACGCGAATGCCTTCGCGTTCGAGCAAGTGAATCGCGTCCATCCCGGCGTCGGGATAAAACAGGTCGACCACACACGTGCCGAACAGGTAGACCCGCTGCGGTTTCTCGCTGGGGTACTGGCGCGGTTCAGGCAGTGGCGGGGCGACACGGGTCGCGTTCGGCACAGCGTTGTAAAAAAGCTCGCTCATCAGGCGTGTCTCCGGGTGGGCCCGGTTATCCGTCCGCTGAGGCTGCTGACTATAAAGCGGGAAGCTTTCAGCAGCCTTGCAGACCGGGTGGTGAGTCGCTGACGCCGGAGTTAAAGTCCGGCGTCGGTTCTTTCTGTGTTGCTCGTAGTCTTAGTGCACCAGCATGCCGGTAAACCAGTAGGCCTGGGCCAGTGTGATCAGGCCGACGATAGTGGCAAAGAATAGGCTGTGCTTGAGGGTGAAGCGGAACAGGTCGGATTCCTTGCCCACCAGGCCAGTCGCGGCGCAGGCCACGGCGATCGATTGTGGCGAGATCATCTTGCCGGTCACGCCACCACTGGTGTTCGCTGCCACCAACAGCACGTCGTTGACGCCGATCTGGTGTGCGGTGGTCGCTTGCAACGAGCTGAACAGCGCGTTGGACGAGGTGTCCGAACCGGTCAGGAACACGCCCAGCCAGCCAAGGAATGGCGAGAAGAACGGGAAGGCCGCGCCGGTGGCTGCCAGTACCAGCGCCATGGTCGATGACATGCCCGAATAGTTGGTGACGAAGGCGAAGGCCAGCACCATGCCGATCGACAAAATAGGCCAGCGCAGTTCAAAGAAGGTTTCTTTTAAAGTGGTAAGACCAATTTTGAAGTTGATCTTCAGGATCAGCATCGAGATCAGTGCGGAGAAGAAAATCGCCGTGCCGGTCGCCGAAATCGGATCAAGTTTGAACACTGCAGGAATCGCAGTCGGGGCGGCTACGATCGGGGCCGTCTTGATCACCAGTTGGTCCAGGTGCGGGATGGCGAAGTTGAACACCCAGCTGTACATCGAACCGCCGGCGGCGAACATTGCCTTGAAGGGCTTGAGGGTCCAAATGGTCACCAACGCGGTGAGGATCAGGAACGGCGACCAGGCCTTGAAGATCTCGCCGAAGCTGTACGGCGAAGGCTGGGTCGTACGCGGTTGACCGAAGCCGCCGGCGCTTCTCACGGTTGCGGCACCGACGCTGGCGGTCGCTTCGGCGAACGAGCGCTTGGGCTGCCAGACCTTGAGGAACAGGGTCAGGGAAACCAGGCTGACCAGTGCCGAGGTGATGTCGGGCAGCTCCGGGCCAATGAAGTTCGAGGTGAAGAACTGGGTCACGGCAAAGCTCAAGCCCGCCACCAACGCTGCCGGCCAGGTCTCTTTGACGCCGCGCAGCCCGTCCATCATGAGCACCAGCCAGAACGGCACGAACACTGACAGCAGTGGCAGTTGGCGACCCGCCATGGCGCCGATCTTGAACGCGTCGATACCGGTTACTTGCCCGGCCACGATGATCGGAATCCCCAGTGCACCGAAGGCTACCGGCGCGGTGTTGGCAATCAGGCACAGGCCGGCGGCGTACAACGGGTTGAAACCCAGCCCTACCAGCAGCGCGGCGGTAATTGCTACCGGTGCGCCGAATCCGGCGGCACCTTCCAGGAATGCGCCGAAGCAAAAGCCGATCAGCAGCACTTGCAGGCGTTGGTCGTCGGTAATCGACAGCACTGAGCTGCGGATCACTTCGAACTGTCCGCTCTTGACCGTCAGTTTATAGAGGAACACCGCGGCCACGATGATCCAGGCAATCGGCCACAGTCCGTAGGCAAATCCATAGCCGGCAGCAGCGAAGGCCATGTCGACAGGCATCTGGAAGGCAAAGATCGCCACCAGAATCGACAGCGCCAGGGTGATGCTCCCGGCGACGTGTCCTTTGAGGCGAAACACGGCCAAAGCGAGGAAGAAAAATACGATGGGGATAACGGCCGCGAGTGCGGACAAGCCGAGGCTGCCGAGCGGGCTGTAGAGCTGTTGCCAGGTTTGCATATGGGGTGGCCCCTAATTGTTGTTGGTCAGGCACTGGTCAGCGTTCTTGGTTAATTGGTAATACCAATTTACAATCGCTGTTGGCTAGGGTAAAAGCCTTGGGTGTGGTGTGTCAATTTGCCGCCCTGAAACTTTCGTCGAATGAGCGGTGCAGAGGTCATCTGATCTGTTCGATCAAACGCCGTCTGGTAGGTGCTGGCACGACGCCAATAGGCCAGAATAGAGAGCCCGGCGAGCCGTCGGGATCGTGGAGAATGAGTTATGGGGTTTGATCAGATTCGTCAGCGCCGTTTGTCTGACGATATTGTCGAGCGGCTCGAAGGGATGATCCTGGAGGGCACGCTGAAGTCCGGTGAGCGATTGCCGGCGGAGCGCGCTCTGGCTGAGCAGTTCGGTGTATCGCGCCCTTCATTGCGTGAGGCGATCCAGAAACTGGCGGCCAAGGGGCTGCTGGTCAGTCGCCAGGGCGGCGGCAACTATGTGGTTGAATCACTCGGTTCAACCTTCAGTGATCCGCTGCTGCATCTGCTGGAAAGCAACCCCGAAGCCCAGCGTGATCTGCTGGAGTTTCGCCATACGCTGGAAGCTTCATGCGCTTATTACGCTGCATTGCGCGCGACGGATGTTGATCGTGAGCGACTGACTGCGGCATTCGAAGAGTTGCAGGATTGCTACTCGCGGCATGATCAGGTGAGTCGTGCGGAAGAGGGGGCGGCGGATGCGAACTTTCACCTGGCTATTGCCGAAGCCAGTCACAACGCGGTGCTGTTGCACACAATTCGCGGACTGTTCGATCTGCTCAAGCGCAACGTGGTGACCAACATCGGTGGCATGTACAAGCAGCGCGTCGAAACCCGCGACATGCTGATCAGTCAGCACCGGGAGTTGTATCAGGCGATTATCGAAGGGCGTGCAGAGCAGGCGCGAGAAATTTCCAGTCGACACATTTTGTATGTGCAGGAAGTGCTCGAAGAAGTGCGTCAGGAAATGCAGCGCATGGCTCGGGCGGAGCGGCGCAAGGGGATGTAGCTGTGTGAGTGGATTTTGTGTGGCGAGGGAGCTTGCTCCCGCTGGGATGCGAAGCGGCCCTCAAGCCAGTCATTACAATCGCGCAGACGGAATATGTTTACCGGTTTACGACTGCTTCGCCCGAGCGCGGGCCGGCCTGCGGGAGCAAGCTCCCTCGCCACAGTGGTCGCGTTCGGGCTGGAAGATTAATCTTCCTTGCCCTTGTTCCGCACCGCGCGCTGCAACTCGCGACCGGCATCGCGTTCGCGCTCGGTATCACGCTTGTCGTATTCCTTCTTGCCCTTGCCCAGAGCGATCTCGCACTTGATCAAGTGCTTGCTCCAGTACAACGACAGGCAGACGCAGGCGTAACCCTTCTGTTGCACTGCGGCAAACAGCTTCTCCAGCTCGCGCTGGTTGAGCAGCAGTTTGCGCGTGCGCGTCGGGTCGGCGATGACGTGGGTGCTGGCGGTGGTCAGCGGAGTGATATGACTGCCGAGCAGCCACGCCTCGCCATCCTTGAGCAGCACATAACTGTCGACCAGTTGTGCCTTGCCTGCACGCAGACTCTTTACTTCCCAGCCGGCCAGGACCATGCCAGCCTCGAATCGATGTTCGATGAAGTAATCGTGTCGCGCCTTTTTATTCTGCGCGATGGTCCCTTCGGGGTGTTTCTTCTGTTTAGCCATAGGGGCGGCATTATAGGGAGTTGCGCGCGAGTCGGCTACGGTGAACCTGCGTGCTTGAGCGCATTGAGTGAATCCCGGACAATGCGCCCTCTTTTTTGATCGGTTGGGCGTGTTCAGGATGTCGTCAGACAAGGTTTCAGTCCACGGTAGTTGGGCTAGCCGTTGGGTTTTCATACTCGCTGCGACCGGTTCAGCCGTGGGGCTGGGTAGTATCTGGAAGTTTCCCTA